>DASXYO010000175.1:0-10059 GCA_036502465.1 Chthoniobacterales bacterium | reverse complement strand
GACGCGCGAGACGACCCGGGCTCACGGCGAACGCAAGGAGCACTCGTCCGGGCGCAACTTCGCCGCCCAGACCGATGTGCAATCGCAACCGCGTCCTTCCCAGCCCGCGAGCGGATGGGATTCGGAACGCGTCTGGAGCGGGCAGGACGACTGGGAGCCGTTCGTGGCCGCGGATCGCACCTCCAGTTACGTCTATCAAATGACGACGCGTTTTAGCGAGCGGCTCTCCGGAATTTTCATCCGCCACTCGGCCGACGGTGGCCAAACATGGAGCGCGGATCAGCTCGTTAGGCACGTGCAGGTATGGCAGGCCGACCCGCAGGTGCAGGTGGATGCGAATGGAACGGTTTACGCCGTTTGGCTGGCCGGCACTAATTGGAGGAGCACGCTGATCAAATCCTACGACCATGGCGCGACCTGGACGGAACCGGTCGTGATCGCACCGTCGCTGCAATGGACGGATCACCCGTGGCTGGTCGTTTCGCCCGACGGACAGGATGTCTATGTCGGCCTCAACATGGACGACAGTTTTGTCGTTTCGTCGCATGATGGCGGTGCGACTTTCGGCGCGCCGATCAAGACGAACCCGCCGACGCCGGGCCACTGGTGGGACGCGAACGGCGCGGCGATCGCCCCCGATGGCAGCGTCTATTTTCTTGCGATCAATTTTTTTCTAAATTATCGCGGCCCGGCCGAGATCAACGTCGTGAGCTCGCATGATCATGGCGTCAGTTGGAAGACAACGCTGGTCGACACCTCGGCGCCGCCGCCGGGATGTTTCGGGACAGCGGGTTGCGGCTACGGATTTTTCTCTTCGACCGGCGGAGTGGCGATCGATCAGGCCGGACAACTCATGGTGGTGTATTCCGCCGGCGACGTGGAGAAGCAGCCAGAGCCGATGTGGATTTCGACCTCGAACGACGGAGTCAATTGGACGCCGCGAGTGCAGGTTTCCGAGCCTAACGAGGCGAACACAAACGGCTTCCCGGCCATCGCCGCGGGTCTGACTGCGGGAGATTTTCGCGTTGTCTGGCAGGGCACGAAGGATGGAAACAATCGCGGCTGGAATACCTTTTATCGTCGCACGACGGATGGCGGCGCGACTTGGAGCGAGATTGTGCAGTTATCCGATCGCGCGGACGGGGCGCCTTACAAGCATGCTGCCGGATATACCTTCCCGTACGGCGATTACCTCGGCCTGTCGGTCGATGGCGCCGGGACGAATCACGTCATCTGGGGCGAAGGCGCAAGCTACAGCGGACCGGGCGGCGTTTGGTACACGTCAGGTCTCTGATTCTGCGCGCGACACGGTTCGCGCTATTTCGCTCCGACAACTGTCGGCTGGCCGCCCTGCCGGTAAACGACTCCCTCTTTCATGACGAAGTCCACTTTCGTGAACTGCGCGGGATCTTTTAGCGGATCGCCTGCTGTCGCCACGATATCCGCATAACGACCTGGCTGAATCGACCCGACGCGATCGGATGCGCCGAGCAGGTCCGCGGCTTCGTGCGTCGCGGCCAGGAGCGCCTTCACCGGCGAAAGTCCACCCGCAATCATGAGGCCAAACTCCATTGTGTGATCGCCTTCCCCGATGTCGGTGCCGTAGGCGATTTTGACTCCGGATTTCACCGCGAGCGGGAAATTTTTCTTCGGGAGCGGATCGTTCGCCAACTCCTTCGGCGCGGTGCCAGGCGTGAGAAGCTCCGGATGGTCATGCGCCGCAGCGTAATAAATTTCGTAGACGGTAAGGGTCGGCACGAGCCATGTGCCGTGTTGCTTCATGAGCGAAAAGGTCTGGGCCGTCGCAAAGGAACCGTGCTCGACGGAATCGACTCCCGCTCGAACCGCCGCCTCGATCGCAGCTGCCGGATAGATATGCGCGGCGACCTTCAAGCCTAACGAGTGAGCGGTCTCGACCGCGACGCGCATCTCGTCGTCGGTCATTAGTTGCTGGCGAGGATTGTCGCCGGTCGACGCGATGCCGCCCGAAGGCATGATCTTGATCAAGTCCGCGCCACGCCGGCGATGTTCGCGCACCCGAAGCCGCGCCTCGTCCGGCGTATTCACGATCCCATTCGACCAACCCGGATGAGAAAGGTCAGGATCGAGCCCGTTGCGCGGGTCGCCGTGCCCCGCGGTCGGCCCGAGCGGTTCGAGTGAAACCCAGAGTCGCGGCCCGGCGACCTTGCCGGCGTTGATCGCATTGCGCAGCGTGACTGTATCGTCGCCGCCACCAACATCGCGCGCTCCGGTAAAGCCCTGCTGCAACATGGCGCGCGCGAAGACCGCTCCGTCAAAGGCGCGGTCGAGAGCGGTGTGCGTGAGCCAATCCTCCGTCGTGTTCATCTGGCTCGGCAAGTTGCTGGCGATATGAACGTGGCAATCGATGAAGCCCGGCATGACGGTCTCGCTCGAAAGATCGATCACCTCGGCGCCGGCTGGCGTCACGAATCCGGGCACGATTGCGCTGATGCGGTCGTCGTGGATAAGGATCGAAACCTTGCTGCGCGGCGCTTCGTTTACGCCATCGAGCAACGCACCGGCATGAATGACAGCGTCGCCGGCAAGAGCAGAGGTGGCGTGAAGTGCGAACATCGCCGCGCCGCAGAAAAGCTTCTTCATTCCCGCACCGTAGATGGCCAGCTTTGCGAGGGTCAACCGCAAACCGGGAGACAAAGCGTCACTGGCCAGCGGTGGAAAATTCTGTTAGGTAGCGGGCCATGCCTTCCGCCGCCGAGTTCCAACATACTCTCGCCAAAGCCGCTGCGCTCAGCGGCACTTCGCTTCATACCGGCGCCAGGGTCTCGCTCAAGATTCAACCCGCGCCGGCCAATTCCGGAATCAAATTCAAGCGGAAAGACCTGGCCGACGAGCCGACAATCGACGCCACGATCGCGAACGTAAAAACGGTCGAGCGCGCGACCACGATTGGCGAAGGCTCCATGCGCGTGCACACGGTCGAGCACGTCCTCGCGGCCCTCTCCGCGCTTGGCGTCGACAATGCCGTGGTCGAGATGGACGCAAACGAACCGCCGATCGGCGACGGCAGCGGGATGCTCTACGTCGAGGCGATCCGCAAGGCGGGCATCGTGCCACAGGAAGCGCCGCGGCTTTTCTTTCATGTCCGGGAACCGATCTCGATCGAAACAAAAAACGGCTCGCTCCTGGTATTGCTGCCGGATGATGAATTTCGCATTTCCTGCACGCAGGCTGGACCGGAAGGCCGGTTCACGCAGTTCATGTCGACCGTCATTACCCCCGCCATCTTCGAGAAGGAAATCGCCCCGGCCCGCACCTTTGTTTATTACGAGGACGTCCAGGCGTTGATGGAGAAAAACCTGATCAAGGGCGGGAGCCTGGAAAACGCCATCGTCGTTAGGGGCGAATCGGTTTTGAGCAAGGAACCGCTCCGGTTTCCCGATGAATTCGTGAGGCACAAGATCCTCGATATCATCGGCGATCTCGCGCTCGTTGGGCGCGCCATCCGCGGCCACGTCGTGGCGGTGCGGCCCGGGCACGGCGCCAACACGGAACTCGCTCGCGCGGTGGCGAAGGCGCTCGCCGCGACCGAGGCGATGTTGCCGAAGCGCAATTTCCCGGCGGGCGAAGGTGGCCTCGATATCAACGCGGTGATGGATATTTTGCCGCATCGTTATCCTTTCCTGATGGTCGATCGCATCCTCTCGTTCGAGGGCGAAACCAAATGCCTCGGGATCAAATCGGTCACGATCAACGAGCCGTTTTTCCAGGGGCATTTCCCCGGGCATCCGGTAATGCCAGGCGTCCTGCAGGTCGAGGCGATGGCTCAGGTGGCGAGTGTGCTCATGATGCGGATCAGCAAAAGCGCGAGCCGGGTCGGTTATTTCATGAGCGCTGATGGCGTAAAATTCCGCAAACCGGTTTTCCCGGGCGATACCCTCTTCATTCACGCCGAGCTGACCAAATCCCGCGGCAACAAACTGGCCAAGGCGATGTGTCGCTGCGTGGTGAACGATGCCGTCGTCTCGGAAGGCGAACTGATGTTCACCTTCATCGATAAATGAGCGCGATCACGGTCCATCCGACCGCGATTGTTGATCCCGCAGCCAAACTCGGTCCCGGGACGGTCGTCGGCCCCTACTGCATCGTGGCTGCCGGGGTATCGTTAGGCGAAAATTGCTGGCTCCAGCATCACGTTACGCTGGAGGGACCGCTGGACGCGGGAAAGGCGAACAAATTTTACGCCTACTGCTCGATCGGACAACAAACGCAGGACCTGAAATATCGCGGCGAGCCCACCTACCTCGAGATCGGCGACGAGAACGTCTTTCGCGAGTTCGTGACGATCAATCGCAGCACGGCCGAGACTGGAAAAACGCGGGTCGGAAGCCGCGGAAATTTTCTCGCCTATTCGCATATCGGCCACGATTGCACGGTGGGAGATGCGGTTATTTTCTCAAACAACGGCACCCTCGCGGGTCATGTGCAGGTGGGTGATCACGCGGTGATCGGCGGGCTTACGGCGGTGCACCAGTTTTGTCGAATCGGACGTTTCGCCATCACCGGTGGCTGTTCCAAGATCGTGCAGGACGTGCCGCCCTTCATGATCGCCGATGGCAATCCGGCGGAGGTCCGCGGAATCAATCAGGTCGGGTTGGAACGGGCCGGGTTTGCGCCGGAAACGATCAAGCCGATCAAGGAGGCGTTCCGAGTGATTTACCGAGGAAAAATGAACACCGCGCAGGCGGTGCAGACGCTGCGCGAAAAGTTCCGGGCGAGCGAAGAAGTGCAGTCGATCGTGCGCTTCATCGAGGAGACCGAGCGCGGGATTATTCGTTAGGCCAGGCCTAACGAAGAGCCGTCAGGCGGCGAGCAAGGGCGTATCCCCCGGCGTGAGGACTCCGTTAAACTTCGGGTAGAGAAATTTCGCCACTGGGACGTTGCTTTTGGTGAGCGCGGCGGCCCGGGTCAGTCCGGCCTTGTGCAACTGGCGAAGCGATTCCCCCAGCAGCGCCGTCCCGAAGCCGCGGTTCCGGTATTCCATCAGGACACACGGGCCGGGCAAAAGGTGGTTTTCGCTCGCCGGATCCGGAATCAGAATCGCGGCCCCGATCATGCGCAGTCCATGGCGCAGGGCGAGGCAGATGCCGTTTTGCTCTGGGTCCAAGCCGCGCTCGAGCCAGCCCTCCAGCATATCGTTGATCTCGTGAATCGCGTCGCCCCAGGAGGTGTCGTGGGCAAAGGAACGCCCGATCACAAGGCGCAATTCCTTCTCGTCCGCCGCGGTGGCCGGAGTAAACGAATAATGCGGCGGGAGGGCCTCGCCGAGTATCGGAAACTTGTCTAAATCCCAACTAAATCGGACCCACTGAGCGCGCCTCATGTTTGCGCGGCGAAATTACCATCGGGCATGATGAGGCCGCAACTGACCTTTCAGAAAATCGCACGCGATGAGACGCAGCGAATGAAAATTTCGTGGCGCGGGAAGCTTTTCCAGCCCGCGATTTCTACTTCGCCTGCACCACCCGCAACGCTTCCTGGAAAGGAAGGTAAAGATCGTGATGCTGTGCCACTCCGCGCCGGAGAACGGGACGGAAGTTGTTGATGTCGGAGATGTTGAGAATCTGGTCGACGCTCTGCACGAAGGCGCTCATGGCGTCGTTCGTCGGGCTCCGGTGCGTGAGGAGAACGATAAAGTGCTCGCGCCGGAGAGGACTGGCGCGCCGAGCCATTTCCTTAAGGATAGGATTCTCGCCCACGCCCGCGCCCTTAAAATTCTCGTAAATGATGACCACGTTATAGCTGTAGGTGGCCAACTTCAGGAGGACGTCTTCCTCGAAGAGACCGAGGTGCACCTTGTAACCGAGATCGACCAACTGCGGGACGATCAGTTTCTGGTATTGCGGGTGATCGATGCAGACGAGCGCGGTCTTGTCGCCCAGATCGAAGAAGTTGCTTTCCTGGTCTTTACTCATTTTTGCCTAACGAAAAGCGTTGGCGGGCAGATCGAGCCGCAGCCCGGCCTCGACCTGGTTGTCGATGCCGCGGGCTTTCTGGATGAGGTCGATCCCACGAGCGACGCGGCCCTTCTTCGAGGAAAAGAGGCGGGCCGTCTCCTCGCTGATGACTCCGTCTTCGTAGGCCTTGAGAATCGACTGGTCGAAGGTGATCCAGCCGAAGTGGGCGCTCGACTCGATGATCTCATAGAAGCTGCGATTCTCGGCTTCGCCGAGCGCAATCGCCTCGCGCGTACGCAGATTATGTCCCATCACTTCCAAAAGAAGCTGACGGCCGCCACTAATCCTGGGAGCAAGCCGCTGGCTAATGATATAGCGAACGCTGTCGGCCAGGCGGAGACGCATCTGCTGTTCTTCCCCTAACGAAAAGAGACCGAGGATGCGGTTGATCGACTGGCCCGCGTCGACCGTGTGCAGAGTGCTCAGGACGAGGTGGCCCGTTTCCGCGGCCATGAGCGCGACTTCGACCGTGGCCCGGTCGCGCATTTCGCCGACGAGGATGACCTTCGGCGCCTGCCGGAGCGCGGCACGCAAGCCGGTGGGATAATTGTCGAAGTCATGCCCGAGCTCCCGTTGGTTGAACGTCGCGCGCCCAGTGGGATGAATAAATTCGATCGGATCTTCGAGGGTAATGACGTGGATCGATTGCTTCACGTTCACCTCATTCAGAAGTGCAGCCAGGGTCGTCGTCTTGCCGCTGCCAGTGGCGCCGGTGACAAGGACGAGCCCGGTTTTCTCCGTCGCGATCTGCTCAAAAATCGAGGGCAATTCCAAAGCCTGAAGCGATGGAATCTCGGCCTGCAATTTCCGCATTACGACCGCGAAATTGCCCTGCTGGCGGAAAATATTTACCCGGAACCGCGCTTCGTCGGAAAGCGAGTAACTGCAATCGCAGGAACCGGTGCGCAGATATTCGCGCATCAGGCGGCGGTCGCCGCGCATGAGCGTGAGAGCGAGCTGCTCGGTCTGGTAGGACGTGAGCTGTTCGATCGGCGGGTCGACATAAACCGGCTTGAGTTCGCCGAAGTCTTCTACCTGCAGTGGATGGCCAACTGAAAAATTCAGGTCCGAGATGCCATCGTACGTTTTCAACATCGCAGAGAGGATGCGGTCGAGGTCGGGCGTTCTCATGGCGGGGAGCTCCTACTCTTCGAAATCGTCGGGCGGCGGGGTCTTGAGGAAGGGACGGAATTTCTTTTTGTCGATCGCTTTGTCGTACGCTTCCTCGGGTGAAATGCGCATCTGCCGCAGGTGCTCGATGATCGCGTCGTCGAGTGGCTGGTTGCCCTTCTTTTTACCGACCTGGATCATGCCCGGAATCTGATGGGTCTTGGCTTCGCGCACGAGGTTCGCGATTGCCGTGTCGACAACGAGGATCTCGAGGGCGGCGACCCGCCCCGGCTTATCGATCCGTTTGAAGAGATTTTGTGCGATGACGCCCTTGAGCGATTCCGCGAGGGTGGCGCGGATCTGGTTTTGTTGGTCTGTCGGGAAAACGTCGATCACGCGATCGACGGCCTTGGCCGCGCTGGAAGTATGGAGCGTTCCGAAAACGAGGTGACCGGTCGCGGCCGCCGTCAGCGCCAGCTCGATCGTCTCAAGATCGCGCATTTCACCGACGAGCAGGACATCGGGATCCTCACGGAGAGCGCCGCGCAGGGCGGAAGCGAAGGAGCGGGTATGAACGCCGACTTCGCGATGCTGGACGAGGCAGTTTTGGCTGCGGTGCACGAACTCGATCGGGTCCTCGACGGTGATGATGTGGTCATGCCGCTGGAGATTCGCGTAGTCCATCATCGCGGCCAGCGTGGTCGACTTGCCTGAGCCGGTCGGTCCCGTCACGAGGACGAGTCCTTTTTTCAGGAGCGGAAATTTTTTCAGAACCGGAGGAAGGTTCAGGTCGTCGACCGTCAGAATCTTGGACGGAATCAGACGGAAGACGGCGGAGATGCCATATTTCTGTTGGAAGAAATTGGCGCGATAGCGAGCCACGCCCGGCACTTCATAACCGAAGTCGACATCGGAGGTTTCCTCGAAGACTTTGATTTTTCCCTCCGGCGCAATCTCGTAGACCATCGCCTTGAGGTCGTCGTTTAGGAGCAGCGGATAATCCACTCGGACCAGCTCGCCGTTGATGCGCAGCATCGGCGGGTTGTTGGTCGCGAGGTGAAGGTCCGAGGCTTTTTCCTCGGACATGAGTTTAAAGAATGCGTCAATGCGGGCCATGGAACGTTTCCCTCCTCAAAGCTAAATTGATGCCAGCGGCGGTCATTTTCATGGAATCGTTTTGCTATTGGTTCGTTAGGCTTGAAGGACCGAGTGGATCTGCTCGACGAGCTTCTCGTGCGTATAGGGTTTCGGGATAAATCCGCAGAGCCCACGCTGGAGCATGCTGCCGACCCGGGCCTGTTCCCCGAAACCGCTGGTCAGAACGACGCGGACCCTGGGCTCGATGGCTTTGAGTTCATCAAAAACCGCGTCGCCATCCATCACCGGAAGGAAATAATCGAGCAGCACGAGATCGATTTCCCGTCCGAGCTGGCGATAGATCTGGAGAGCTTCCAAGCCGTCCTTGGCAGTGATGAAGCGGTAGTCCTCGAAATCGAGCATCTCGCCCGTGCGATCGAGAATTTCCTGGTCATCGTCCACCAGGAGGATGAGTTCGCGTTCGCCCTGCGGATTGAGAATCTGAGGATCCCTCTTGGACTTTTCGGTCATCACGATTTCGCCCACCGGCATCCTTGTCGCGACGCTGGCTGCTGGCGTGGAGCTGGAAATTGTTTCGTCGACCCGCCCGCCGCTGCTGGTACCTGTCATGATGCGGGCTGTAATCCGATCGAAGATGGCCTGAGAAGAACGGGAGGCCCGCTCGAGTTGATCGCTGAAAGTTTCGAAATGCACCCCCTCGCCCTGACGGAGGCGGGCCTGTTCGGCCTGGCGCGCGGCTTTTTGCAGGAGACGATTCAACTCGGTCGCGTTCGCGGCCAGCCATTTTAGATCTTCGTGATCGAGCATCAGGTGTTCAGGTTTCGTTTCCGTCATTGGCGCACGCCCACCAAACCGAGCCGAAAAGGCCGCAAAAAATGATGATTAGAGAGCCAATCGAGAGCATGATGAATGGCCACCGGATGTGCACTTTTCATGCCTAAGCCCAGATCCGCCGTAAAATGATTTGCGTCCCTTCATCACGAGAACCGTTAACGACCTGGAGATAACTTTGCCCTCAACCTTCAAGATCAGCTTCTACACCGGCGCGCTCGGCGCCGTGATCCTCGGGCTTTGGCTGGCGCAGCTTTGGCAGGCGGACAAACAAGTCCGGCTGCATACCGAGCATTTCCTCGCACAGATCGCGGATCGCGATTGGTCGGGAGCGGGTGATTTTATTTCTGCGGATTATCACGACGACTGGGGCCACGACCGGAAGGAAGTTCTAAATCGCCTCCATTTGGTCCTGCGTTTCTTTACCTCCCTAAAGATCAACCCCGTCAACCCGCAGGTGAGCGCGAACCCGCCCGCCGGCTGGTGGAGCGCGAAGGTGCAGATCGTGGGCAGCGGCTCGGAGTTTGCGCCGGAAATCGTCGATCGGGTAAATAGCGTGACGGAGCCGTTTGTCCTCCACTGGCGCCGGGAAAGCTGGCGCCCGTGGGACTGGAAACTCGTTCGCGTCAGCAATCCCGGCCTCGAAATTCCGAGCTCCGGATTTTAACGCGGCCGACCGCCTGCGCGTCTCGATCAGGAGGTGGTAATGGTTCCTCATCAAGACAAAGACATGCAGGCGCCAACCCGCCCGCAGACGTGAATGACCAAGGCGGCACTTTGCCTCACCGCCCATTGTATGATTTTCGTGCTAGCAGCGCGCGTGATCGGCTCCGCAAAAGCACTTTGGCGAGCAGGCCGGCGAAAGGGGGCGGGCAGCAGGCGGCGTGACAGCGCAGGACTCGTTAGGGGATTCTTGGGGGACGAGTCTGATTGCAGCAAAGCTGTCGCTCGATTCTGCTTTTCTAGCCGTTAGGCGTGATCGCAGCCTTGGGCGACGACGCCGCATCTTTCGCTGTCAAGATTT
>DASXYO010000174.1:0-10648 GCA_036502465.1 Chthoniobacterales bacterium | reverse complement strand
GGGACACGGCGCGGATGTGCCGCGCGATCAACGGGCCCACCTTTTGCGTTTCAGCGAGGTCAATGCTTACCCGCCGCGCACGCTTTACGAGGTGTTCGATCCGCGGCTTTGGAAGGCAAATTTCCAGAACGGCGAGTTCTTTAAAGGCAAGGTGGTGATGATCGGGGCCGTCTCGCAGATCGCGCATGACGTGGTCGTGACCCCGATGAATCCGGACACGCTTGGGCCGGCGCTTCATCTCGAGACGATGGCGGCGGCGCTCGATCATCAGTTCCTGCGCGCGACGCCACCGAGCTGGATGTTTGCGATGGTCGGCGCGGGCGGTGTCTTCGCCTGGCTGCTCATTGCTTTCGTTAGGCGGCCGGTTGTTTGCCTCGTCGGACTCGTCGCGATCAGCGCGCTCTATCTCCTCGCCAGCCGCCTGGCTTACGACCGGATCGGTTTTCTTCTCCTCACCGTGCCGGTGCTGAGCGCATTTCTGCTCAGCGGAGCGTCGTCGCTCGGGTTTGAGTATGTCCTGGAGCGGCTGGAAAAACTCCGCACCCGACGCACGCTCGAACGCTACGTCTCGAAGAACCTGGTCAAAGAAATTCTCGATAACCCGGGCGGATTCTACAGCAGCCTGAAGGGCGTCCGCATCCCGGCGACGGTTTTATTTTCCGACATCGTCGGCTTCACCAGCCTGACCGAAAACGCCGATCCGGAAGCGCTCGTCAGGCAGTTAAACGAATACCTCAGCCGGATGACCGCGGCGGTCTTCGAGAACAACGGCACGCTCGATAAATTCATCGGAGATGCCGTCATGGCGGTCTGGGGAAATGTGCGCAGCCTCGGCCCGAAGGAGGACACGCGGATGGCGGCCCGGGCCGCGCTCGCGATGCGGCGCGAACTGCGAATCTTGAATCAGCGCTGGCACTCGGAAGGCATCGCGCCCTTCGCCATCGGGATCGGGATCAACCAGGGCGACGTGCTCGGCGGCAATATCGGGTCGCAGGAGAAAGCCGATCCGACCGTGATCGGCGACGCCGTGAACCTGGCCTCGCGGCTCGAGGGCCTAACGAGGACTTACGCGGTCGATATTATTCTCGGACCGACCGCGACGGAATTTGTCCGCGAGCAGTTCCACGTCCGCTCCGTCGCTCGCGTGCAGGTCAAAGGAAAAACCGCGCCGGTCGAAATCGCGACGCTGATCGGGGAACGGACCGAGAAGATCGATCCGGATTTGCTGCGTCATCTCGAGACCTACGAAGAAGCGCTGCGGAAATTTCGCGAGCGCGATTTCAAGAATGCGAAAATTCTGTTCTCGCAGTTCCTCGAGTTTTACCCGACCGACCATCTCTCGAAGATGTATTTGGAACGAGCCCTGGAATACGAACTCGCGCCGCCGCACCGGGGCTGGAACGCGGTCGAGGTCTTCCAAAAGAAGTGATTTTTCAAACTCTTGCTCTTCGCGTGAAGACCTGATACCGCTCGCCGCATGCCGAAACTTTCCGTTTTCCTCGAAGACTCCAGGGCGACGCATGAGCTGACCGACGAGCGGATCACGATCGGGCGCGCCCAGGACAACACCTTCCAGATCGACGACCCGTCGGTCTCGAGCCGGCACGCGCAACTCCTCCTGATCGACGGCCGCTACCAGCTGAAGGATCTCAATTCGACCAACGGCACCCGGGTCAACAGCGAGCTCGTAACCGATACGTTCCTGCGCGTCGGCGACCGGATTCGTTTCGGAAAAGTCGAGGCGCGGTTTGAATCCGACGCGACCGGCGCAGCCCAGCCGCTGCCGGAAGCCGACGAGATCGAAGCGCGCCCGGCGGAGATCAGCGAGCGGCCGGCCGATTTCGCGAACGCCTCGCCTTTCCCGCACCGGGAAAAGGAAAAAGACACGACGGCGACGGCGATTCTGGCGGCGGCCGCGCTGGCGGTGCTCGCGTTTGTCATCAGCATGCTCGGGCTCCTGCAAATTCACGCCCCAAGGTAGCGCAAGCTTCCAGCTTGCGGCCCCTCGTGAGCTTTACGGCGCAAGCTGGAAGCTCGCGCTACCCTAAGAAATGCCGCCGGATTTCTTCCTGCGCGATCCCTTGCACCCGAAGCGCCCGTAGGCTGAGCGCGTCGTCGCGCTTGGCGAGACGTTTGCCTGACGAATCGGAGACGAGCGGCAGATGACAGAAATCCGGCGGCGCCGAATCGAGCGCGCGGTAAAGAAGAAGTTGCCGGAAAGTCGAGCGCAGCAGATCCGCTCCGCGCACCACTTCGGTGATTCGCATCTCGGCGTCATCGACCACGACCGCGAGTTGGTAGGCCGGAACGTCGTCCTTTCGCCAGACGACAAAATCGCCAAAATCGGCTCCGGCCACGGCCCGCTGAGGACCGGCGCGTTGATCGTGAAACTGGAGCGCCTCGCCTCCCGGGACACGGAAGCGCCAGTTCACACCGGCGGGATCTTCCACCTGCGGAATCGTTAGGCCAGCCGGCCGGCAGGTGCCGGGATAAATCGGTTCCTCATCTTCGGCATGCGGCGCGCCCGCCGCGCTCAGGACATCGCGTCGCGTGCAGGTGCACGGATAGATCAAACCGCGATCACGGAGCCGCTTCCACGCTTCGAGATAAAGCGCACGCCGTTCGCTTTGCAAAACCGGCGCTCCCTCCCATTGCAACCCAAACCACACCAGATCCTCGGTGATCGCGTCCCGAAATTCCGGCCGGCAACGGTCGCGATCGAGGTCCTCGATTCGCAACAGCAGCTTCCCGTTCGCGGAGAGAGTGCGCTCCTGCGCCCGCCAGAACGTGACGGCGTGCCCGACGTGCAAATAACCAGTCGGCGAAGGCGCGAGCCGGCCGCGATAGGGAATTATCGATTGCAAAACCTGGATTTCAGATTGAAAGGCCGATCCCGGCAACCCGAATTTCCATTTTGAAATCATCAAGGCGACTTCTTCTTTTCGACATCGACGGAACTTTAATCGATTCCGGCGGCGCCGGAATCCAGTCGCTCAAGGATGTCCTGCAAAAACAATTCGGGATTTCGGACGATCTGCGAGACATCGAGATCGCGGGCAAAACCGATACCGGCATCGTGCATCAGATTTTGCGGAAACAGAAGATCGCGGTGGACGACGCGACGACGACCGCGTTTCTCGATCTTTATCTCGAGTTCCTCGCCGAGGAACTTCCGCAGCGAAACGGAAAGATCCTGCCCGGAGTGAAGGAACTATTGCCCCGGCTCCGGGAGCGGCCGCAAAACGTCCTCGGCCTCCTCACCGGCAACCTCGAGCGCGGCGCGAAAATAAAGCTCACGCATTATGGGATCTGGGATTTTTTTGAATTCGGCGCGTTTGCCGACGACCACCACGATCGCAACCAACTCGGGCCCTTCGCGCAACGTCGCGCCCGGGAGCGGCACGCGATCGATTTCGCGGACACAGAGATCGATGTGATCGGCGACACGCCGCACGACATCGCCTGCGGCAAAGCATTCGGTGCGCGCACGATCGCGGTCGCGACTGGGAATTTTACGCGCGAGCAACTAGCCGCGCACAAGCCCGATCGGATCGTGGATGATTTTGCCGAAGTGGAGTCCGTGATTCGCGAGCTCGGCTGGTGACGGGCCGAGTTGGAAATTGACGGAACGGACAAGAGTGACATGCTTTGCCACCTGCGATGGCGAAAATTGAACCGAGCATTCTGCCCCTGGAAGGCGAAATCGACCTGCACGTTTCGCCGCAGATCGGCACTTCGCTGGCCAACCTGATCGCGAAAAAACCGCCCCAACTGGTGGTCGATCTCTCGAAGGTCAGCTACATCGACAGCTCAGGCCTTGCGGTCCTGATCGAGGCGATGCAAAACGTCGGCAGCTACGGCGGGAAGTTTGCCCTCAGCGGGTTGCAGGAAAGCGTGCGACCGATTTTCGAGATCGCGCGGCTCGATCAAGTCTTTCGCATTTTCCCCGACACGGCCTCGGCCTTGGGGACGTGATTCAAGACGGCGAGCGTGCGCTCGACGTTGACTGAGATGTCGAAATGCCCGGCGCGCTCGAGGATTGCGGCGCGCGACCTTGCCCGGCGATCGGGATCGGCCCAGTAACGCAGCTCGTCGCAGATTTGCCCGGTGTTCGAGGGCAGATCGATAATCGAACCGTGCACGCGGTGCTCGATGATTTCGCTGAAGCCGTTGTCCCGCGTCGTGATCACCGGCAGCCCGGTGGCGAGGGCCTCGAGGCAGGCGTTGGAAAACGGATCGTAGAGAGTCGGCAAAAGAAAGATATCAGAGGCCGCGTAGAGCGCGGGCAGATCACGGACCGCGCCGAGCCGCTGCACAGCGCGGCCATCAACCTTCCGACCACGTCCGCGTCCAGCCACGAAAAGCCGGAAGTTTCCGCCTAACGAATTGACGGCCTCGATCGCGTGCCGCAGCCCTTTGCGTTCCCAGCCGGAGCCGACAAAGAGAACCGCAATCTCGTCGTCGCGCAGCCGGAGGATTTTGCGGCGCAAAGTCCGCGCCTCGGGATCGGGGCGAAAATCCGCCAGCGGGACGCCGTTAGGCACGACATCGATCTGTTCCGCAGGATAGCCGTAGAATTCCGTCGCCTCGCGTTTCACCATCTCGGAATTGGCGATGACGCGCCGGGCGCCGCCGCGGAAAAGCGCCCGTTCCAATTCGAGGGCGTCGTGGTGCTTGGCGTTGAAGTGGCGAGCCCAGCGGCGAAAAATCGAGGAAGCGGCATCGCGCCGCCGCATCCAGGCCTGGTGAATGCCGTCGCCCGCCCGGTAGACATCGCATTGCCAGACGCGCTCCAGGCTGAGGAGCAGATCGCAATACTCGCGCGGCTTGATCTTCTCCAACTCGTCGGCAAACCGGGGCGCGGTCTCGCCGCGCAGTCGAGTGATCGGCCCCCACGGCCATTCGCGAGCAGGCCAGGCGGCGTCGCTGAAGAGCCGGGTGGTGTGCCCCGATTCGCTCAAGCCGCGGGCCAGGCGCTTCAAGTAGGCCTCGGCGCCCCCGGTCTCGGAATGACCGCGGCGGACCAAGCCGATCGTTAGGCGAGGGGCACTCATCTCGGGTAACATCGAGGAGTTCTACCTTTACTTGAACGCATTCCCAATAATAATAATAAGGCCATGGTGGGTGAAACTCTAAATGCCCCGCCGCGCGCATCCTCGACGACTCTGGCACCGCGGACGTTACCAAAGTCGCTCCTCTACTCGATTTTTGCGCGCATCGGCGGTTCGGGGCTGGACACGGATGCGTTTGAAACGCTTCGCGCCTCCTACCGTGGCGGGTTTCTCGGCAAGGCCG
This sequence comes from Chthoniobacterales bacterium, assembly GCA_036502465.1. Taxonomy (GTDB): domain Bacteria; phylum Verrucomicrobiota; class Verrucomicrobiia; order Chthoniobacterales; family UBA10450; genus Palsa-1392. Next base: position 5,353 of record DASXYO010000174.1, on the reverse strand, counting down.
TCGCCTACGATAATCGCCAAACGGAAATTCCCGCCTCCAAAATTCATTCGTTGCGCTGGCATCCAGTCCGGCTGCTTTCCTCGCTCGACAGTCCCTACTATTACGGGGCGAAAAAAAAGTATCTCGATTGGATCGCGGCCCGGCAGCTCGCGACTGGACGCTTCGACATGTTTCACAGCTGGTCGGGCGATTGCCTGCTCTCGCTCCGCGAAGCGCAAAAGCGCGGTATCCCGTCGATCGTCGAAATTCCCACCTGGCATCGCGATCGCGGCAAGGTGAAGCGCGCGCCGGCGAACGGCGCGCCCGAGGAACCCAAACTTCGATGGTCGAAGCGTTGGAAAGAAGATCTGCTTTTGCAGCGCGACCGGTTTTTGGAGGAATATGATCTGGCCGATTTGATTCTCGTCCTTTCAGAAAAGGCGGCCGAGACCTTCCGCGTCCAAGGGTTTCCCGAGGAGAAACTTTTTTATCTTCCGCGCGGTGTCGACGTGGAACGCTTCACCCCCGGACCGCGGCCGCCGCATTTCCGCGCGGTATTTTCCGGGGCGCTGATCGAGCGCAAGGGCGTGCATCACCTGCTCATGGCCTGGCGGAAACTGAACCTGAAGAACGCCGAGCTTTGGTTGGTCGGTTCGGTCCACGACGAGATGAAGCCTTACCTGAAAAAGCTGGGCGGCGACGACGTGAAGGTGATCGGTTTCGCCCGCGAGCCGGAAAAATATCTGCGCCAATCGACGGTTCATGTCTTCCCCTCGCAATGCGAAGGCAGCGCCAAGGTCACCTACGAAGCGGCTGCCTGCGGTCTCCCGCAAATCACGACCCGCGAAGCGGGCGACGTGGTGCAGGACGGCATCGAGGGCGTCATCATCCAGCCGGGTGATATCGACGCGTTGGCGGGCGCCATCCAGCATCTCTACGATCATCCGGAAATCGTGGAACGGATGAGCGTCGCGGCACGCAACCGAGTGGTGGAAAATTTCACATGGGACCATTTTCGCACCCGCCTGCTCGGCGCTTACGAGCGGGCGATGCAGATGGTCCGCTAGGGGCTGGTTGAACCTCCTCCTCATCCAACTCAAGCGGATTGGTGATCTGATCCTGACCGTCCCGGCGATCGCCGCGGTCCGGAATAATTTTCCCTCGGCGAAGATCTCGCTCGTCGCCGCGCATGGCTCACGCGAATTGCTGCCGGCGATTCCCGGGCTCGATCAGAGTTTCCTGGCGCGCGGGCGGATCTCCGATGCGCCGCAATTTTTCGCAGTCGCGAAATCGCAGTTCGATTACTGCCTCGATTTCTCGCGGACCGATCGCTCGGCTTTGCTCACCCTGCTCTCCGGCGCGCCGCGACGGATCACTTACAATACGATTCGCCACGAGCCGCTCCGGCAATTGAGCTACAACGAGTTCATTCCGTCGCAGGTCCGGTTCGTCCACACGATCGATCATCATCTGGCGTTGCTCGCTCCGCTGGGGGTGCACGATGTTTCGCGAGACATTCACCTGGCGCTCCCGGCGGCGGCGAAAAGCCGGGCCGCGGAGGTCATCGCGCAGGCGGGATTGGGTGACGATTTCGTCGTGCTGCATCCCGGTTCCGCGCGGGCGGAGAAGTTCTGGGTCGCGCAACGGTGGGCGGAGCTGGCCGACACGATTTCCGCGGAAGGCCGGGTTCGCTGCGTCCTCACCGGCGCGAGGTCGCGGATGGAACAGGAGCACATCGCGCAGATCAAATCGCATCTTCGGCATCCGGTTGTCGATCTCTCCGGTCAACTCGATCTCCTCTCGCTCGGCGCCCTTCTTCAGCGGGCCGGGCTATTGGTGACGATCGACTCCGCCCCGATGCATCTCGGCGCGGCGCTCGGCACGCCGCAGGTCGCGCTTTTCGGTCCGACGAACCCTTTCCACTGGCGTCCGCGCACGGCGCCGGCGGTGATTTTGCGCGCCGGTTACCCTTCTCCGATGATCGATTTCCTGCCCAAACAACCCCCACGCCCGATGAAGGAAATCTCGACGGAAGCGGTGATCGATGCTATGCAGACGCTGCTGTCGGCTCCGGCAGCGCCTGTCGCATGAGCGAGAACAATACCCCGAAGCAAAAGCAGTCTTTCTGGACCCTTCTCAAGATCGGGTGGGTTCCGTACCGGAGGCTCTTTGCCTACGCCATGCCCTACAAGGGACGGCTCCTGCTCGGTCTCGCTTTCGGTTTTCTTTATGGCGTGATCAATGGCGTCTTGCCGCTCGTTATGGCGAAGGTGGCCGGCATCGCCTTCAATGGGCACGCGCCGGTGGGGGCGCAACAAATGATCGCTCACCCCGAACTGATGAATCGCGGCCCGAAAATCAATTCCCTTCTCCTTCTCTGCCTTGCCATCCCGGCAGTCATGATCGCGCGCAGCCTCTGCGCCTACTGCAACGCCTACTACACCACCTGGGTGAGCGCGAAGGTCCTGACCGACATCCGCACTCAGCTTTTCGGGAAGATGCTGAGCCACTCGATGGACTTCTTTAACAAGATGCACTCCGGGTTTCTCATGTCCCGCATCACGAACGACACCCGCATGATGCAGACCGCCCTCTCCAGCATCAGCACCGACCTGTTCAAGCAGCCGATTGCCATCGTGAGCGGCGTGAGCGTGCTGCTCTACATGGATTGGAAGTTCACCATCGTCACCCTGGTGCTTTTCCCGAGCTGCCTCATCCCCCTGAGCATGTATGGGAAGCGCGCGCGCAAGGCGGTGAAAGGCGAGCAGGAAGAGATGGGCCAGATGGTCGTGACGATGCAGGAGACCTTCGCCGGCATCCGGGTCGTGAAATCATTCGCCCGCGAAGAGCACCAGGAAAAATCGTTCCGGCGCAGCAACCGCATCCAGTTCGACAACATGATGCGCATCACCCGCTCGACCGAGGCCATCTCGCCCCTGGTCGAGTCGATCGCAGCCATCGGTGTGGGTTTCGCGCTTCTCTATGTCTTTATCGAGAGCCTCCCAGCGGCAAAGTTCATCGCGCTGCTTGGCGGTATTTTCCTCCTCTACGATCCGATCAAGACCCTGAGCAAGATCCACATCATGATGCAGCGCTCCATCCAGGCGACGGTCGAAATCTTCCGCATCCTGGATTCCCGATCGAGTGTTGAGGACCAACCCGGCGCCGTCGCCCTCCCGATCTCGCGCGGCGCGCTCGAGCTCGAGCAGGTCACCTTCCGTTACGCCAGCGGAGTGGAAGATGCCCTCAGTGATTTCAGCCTCAAGATCGAGCCCGGCAAGAGCTACGCCCTGGTCGGCGCGAGCGGGGCGGGCAAAAGCACCATCCTCTCCCTCATCCTGCGTCTCTATGATCCAACCAGCGGCGTGGTCCGGGTCGATGGCCACGACCTGCGCTCCATTACCCAGAAATCGCTCCGCGAACAGATCGGCCTTGTCTCGCAGGAGACCTTCCTCTTCCACGATACCATCCTGAAGAATATCCAGTTCGGCCGGCTCGACGCGACCGAGGAAGAAATCATCGCCGCCGCCCAGACCGCCTACGCGCACGACTTCATCATGGAGCAGCCATACGGCTACGAGACGATCATCGGCGACAAGGGTTGCCTCCTCTCCGGCGGACAACAGCAGCGCCTCGCCATCGCCCGCGCCCTGCTCAAGAACGCCCCCATCCTGCTCCTCGACGAAGCGACCTCCGCGCTCGATTCCGAATCGGAACAGCAAATCCAGCTCGCCCTCGAACGCCTGGCCAGGGGCCGCACCGTCATCGCCATCGCGCATCGGCTTTCCACCATTCTCTCCGCCGACCAGATCGTGGTCATGGAAAAAGGCCGGATCAAAGAGATCGGCACCCACGCCGAGCTGCTCGAGGAATCCGGTTACTACCGCCGGCTCTACGATCTCCAGTTCAACCGCAACCCCGAAGAACCCGGCGCCGAAGTGGAAATGCTGGCCGGCGCGGTAATCTAGACCCCGCCACTCGGTAGGGCGAGACTCCGTCGAGCCGCGCAATCGGCTAACGCAACTCGGTAGGGCGAGACTCCGTCGAGCCGCGCAATCGGTTAACCGCCACTCGGTAGGGCGAGACTCCGTCGAGCCGCGCAATCGGTTAACCGCCACTCGGTAGGGCGAGACTCCGTCGAGCCGGGGATGGAGGCTGGCCGCCGCTGAGACATCCTTTCCCCGGCTCGACAGAGTCTCGCCCTACCAAAGAAGCCCAACCGAAAGAAGCCCCACCGAAGACGCGGAGAATCTCTACCAGCGGAATTCGTTAAGTTCCCCCGCAAAGGGCCAATCTTGCGCGTCTTTCACCAACCCGGCGCGGACCGGATTATCCCGGACATAGTTCCATTTCTCGTCGTAGCTCTCCTCCTTGCGCAAACGATGATGAAAACCGCCGGATTGAAAATGCCGGCCCTCAATTCCATGCCGGCGTTTGAAGCTCCGCTTCCAAAACGTGATCCAACTTTCGATCGTGAAGTGTTCGTCCACCGGCGCGCAGAAGAGATGCAGATGGTCCGGCATGAGAACGTAACGCCCGACCATCCAAGCCTCGGCCAGGCGCCAGCTCGCGACGAGGGCGCGCGCCACCGCAGGATCAGCCAGCCAGCGGGCGTGTCGCTCCGTGCAGACGGTGAGGAAAACGATAGTGGCTTGCCCGCGAAAGATATGGACGCCAGCGGCGGGTTTACGGCGCCGGGGCTGGCTGGAAGGGTCAGGCACGGCAGGAGTTTGCGAGCCAGCGCCTGAAACGTCGAGCCGCAATTCGTAATCGCGATTCGTATCCGCAATTCGGTATCCGCGATTCGGTATCCGCAACTCGGTGGGGCGAGACTCCGTCGAGCCGGGGACAGGAACCTCGCAGCGGCGGCCAGCCTTTTCCCCGGCTCGACAGAGTCTCGCCCTACCCGGAGCCCTCGCCCTACCCGTAACTGCATCCCGCTCGGCGGCTCGGGCAATTCCACCCGATTCGTATCCGCGATTCGCATCCGCAATTCGTCATCCGCGATTCGGTGGGGCGAGACTCCGTCGAGCCGGGGACAGGAATCTCGCAGCGGCGGCCAGCCTTCTCCCCGGCTCGACAGAGTCTCGCCCTACCTGGAGCCCTCGCCCTACCGGGAGCTTCCCCTACCCGGAACTTCCCCCTACCCGGAGCTTCCCCCTACCCGGAACTGCATCCCCCCCGGCGGCTCGGGCAATTCCACCCAACTGCGACACCCGCCATACGCTTTCGCATCCGGGAAACGCCATACCGGCTCCAGCCGCGAGACCTCCACAAACGCCACGTGCACCCCCGGCGCCTCATCATATTCGAAACGCTCCCGCACCACGCTCTCGGACAGGATGTGCAACGGCTCGAGCGCTCGCACCTCCGC
>DASXYO010000173.1:0-8711 GCA_036502465.1 Chthoniobacterales bacterium | reverse complement strand
AAACTGCGGGCCGCAACGGTATCGGCAAACACGAAAAAGGTGCGCTCGTCGCCCATCTTTTGATCGAGCCGCTCGATCAGGAGCGAATATTCATGATCGAGCATCGTATGAAGCCGGACGCGGCTGACGTAGCGATCAGTCGCGCCATAAATCGCGTCGCTGAATTGCATGTCGTAAGCCGACATCGTCTTGGCGATCGTGCCGGAGGCGCCCCCGACTTGGAAAAATCGCCGCGCCACTTCCTGCCCGGCGCCGATCTCAGCGAAGGTGCCGTAGCGCTTGCGGTCGAGATTGATCTGGAACGCCTTTTTGTTGGTTCCGAGATCCATTTCCGGGTTCATCGGATCAAGATGTGGACAATCGAGGGATTCTCAAATTTTGGATCAAATGTGGTGCGGTGAATGCGGGAGGGGCCTTTGCGCCCCGATTTCCTGCCGCGACGCTCCACGGATCGGGGCGCAAAGGCCCCTTCCACATTCAAGGCATTAAAGGCGCACCCGTTCGGCGCTTTGAGCCGGGATCCAACCGCGCAGATCGTTGGGCAACGCCGCGTACGACCAGTCGCCGCGTGTGCTCAGGATCTTGATTTCGCTCCCAGCCGGCAAAAGCAAAACTGTGCCGGCGCTTTCCGCCGTCGCGAGCCGGGCCTGGATATTCTTCTTCGTCACAATCGCAAGGTCGGCGCCCGCGCTGCCGGTTTCGAGCTGGTAAACTGCGAAGGCCGCAGCCCCCGAGATCACCGCCAGCAAGACCAGCGCGAAAATCCAGACGACCGGCCGGCGGCGCGCAAAATAGAGCCCGCAGAAAATCGCCGCCGCACCCCAGAAAGCCGCCGACGCCAGCCAGGTAAACTGGTCCCGCGTCAGAAACCCAAGGTGCGATTCGATCCAGCCCGGCGCCAGCTCGAGCGCGCGGGATTGGTCGCGCACTAATTGCAGGTTGGCCCGCGCCTCGGCGTGGTTCGGATCGAGCGCGAGCGCGCGTTCGTAGTTCAGAATGGCGCGGCCGGAATCGCCCTTTCGGAAGTACGCGTTCCCGAGATCGTAAAAGAGCGTCGGGTTCCATTGCCGGTTCTGGACTAATGATTCATAACCAGCGACCGCTTCTGGAAAATGACCCGCCGCATAATCGGCGTTCGCTTTCGCGAAGGCCGACTCCGGGTTAGCCGGCGCGCCCAGAGCCGCGAATGCGCTTATCGTTAGGCTAAGCGAGGTGGCGAGGATAAAGAAAAATGCGCGCATGTCAGTTGAGGCGATTGATCAATTCGAGCACTTCACGCCGCGTCTCGTCGGAGACGGTGCTGTTCCCGTTTGGGCTTCCGCTGTAGCGTACCTCGTCGCCTCGCCGGAAAAGCTCCCGCACCCGGTCGCGTTGTTCGTCTGGCAAATCGAAGGCCGCGACCGCGGTCTCGGCGTCGACCAGGTTCGGCTCGATCCGCCGCGCCAGCGCGGTCTTTAGCTGCACGACGCGCAACGCCTCGGCGTAGTATTGGTCCGGCGGATCGCCTGCGCGCCGGAGCTTTCGCTCCAACTCCGCGCTCTCGTTTTCCCAGGCGGCGATCCGTTGCCCGGTGCGATTTTCGAGACGCCGCCGGCGCATTTCCCAGCCGAAGAATCCAATTAAACCGAGCAACGGCACCGCCTGGGCCGCCCAGAAGACCGGCTCTTGAAAAACGGGAGCAAACGTCCGGCCCCAGCCTCCATGGTCGGTCAGCTGATAAAGAATGTCCGTGCCCTGCGGCGCGGCGGTCGGGTGTGTGCTCGGTTGCGGGTGCGCTGTCCCGGTTTGCGCGATGGCCGGAGTGGCGCTGGGCGCGGTGCCACCTTCCACCACGACCGGGAGCCGGTCGCCGGTCAGGGTCACATACTGTTCCTTGAGCGGATTGAAATAGGTAAAGACGAGCGGCGGGACGGACTTTTTCGGTTCGTTAGGCGTGAGCACCATCTCGAAGGTTTTCGTCCCGCTGACCCCGATCTCGTCATCCGGTTTGAAGTTCGCGCCCGGCGGATAGGTGTGCCAGCCGCGATCGTCCTGCAGTGTGGGCGCGGTCACCCGATCGAAATTGCCGCGCCCGGAGATGGTCGCAGTCACGGTGAGGGGATCGCCGACCTGCGCGTTCTTTGGTTTCACATCGGTCGTTAGGGAGAAATTTCCGACCGCGCCGGCGAAGCTGGCCGGTGCATTGAGCGGGAGCGGTTTCACTTCGATCGTGGAGGGCTGGCTCTTCAGATCGACGATCCGCTGTTCCACCCCGCCGGAGAACGGGTCGTTAAAAAAGGGATCGGAGAACGGGTCGTCCATTCCAAAGAGATCGAAGGGCGAGCGCCCGCGGGTGGCCTGGCGTGGCACCTGCACGATTGCCTTCGCCTCAGCGGGGCCGAGCTCGAGTTTCCCACTGTGGACGGCGGTCACGGCCGTTCGATAGGTGAGGACCTGGAAAGTCTGGCCGTTGATCTGCTCGATCGATTTCTCCGGCTGGGACAGCGGTTCGACGGTGAAGCCCTGTCCCTCGACGCGTGGCGGTTCGCCCATCTGAGCGGGGACGCGGCTGTTGAATCCGAGACGGATGACGATCGGAACGACTTCGCCGACGAAAGCCGCTTTCTTGGGGACGACCAGTTGCGCGAAAACGATGTCCTTCAGGGTACCCTTGGTCGAACCCCGGCGCGAGGTGGTGGTGCCGTCGTTGTTAGGCGAGACGTTTAGGGTCAGCGGGGGCGTACGAAGCTTCCCACCGTTCGTTTTCACGGTTTGGGCCGGGATGGTGAAGGTCCCGGCCTTGAGGGGCAGGATGGTATAGTTGTAAACGAAGCTGTAGGTGAAACGGAAGTTGTGCCCCTCGACCAACTGCGACTGGCCCGTGTATCGGATGTCGAGGCCGTCGACCGCGATGTCGTTAGGCGGAATCGCGTTTGCGTCGCCCGAAATCTTAATCTGCAACTGGACGGGCCGGTCGACCTCCGTCTCCGAACTGGTCAGGACGGCGGTAACGGTCGGCTCATCGGCCCGAATCTTCAGGACCGGGAAAAAAATGGCCGCCAGCAAGAGCAACACGCCGAACCAGGCCGCGCGCGGTCGGATGCGGGCGAAGGCACCACTGGATTGAGAAAATTTTTGGAACGGCATCGGGTCGGGAATTACCAATCGTTATAGACAGGACGCACGGGCTTGTGTTCATCAAGCTGGACTTTCTGTTCCTCGTCCTTCATCGCCTGCAAGAGGAGGGCAGCCTGCTTCGGGCTCATCTCGCCTTCTTTTTCCGGTTCCGCTTCCGCGATCTGTCCGGGTTGAGGCGATTCCTTCGGTTTTTCTTCGCCCGCGCCTTTCACGTCGCCAGTGAGAGGTTTGTTAGGCGTGCCGGCCGGCGTCGGGCTGGGCTGCGCGCCACTTTTATCTCCACTCTGGTCGCCGGAACCCGGTGTGGGTGAAGGAGTTCCTTCTTCGCTCGGGGTCGGCGAGGCGCCCTCCTTTTCGCCCTCGGAAGGCGAAGAGCCGGGCGTGGGAGTCGGCGATTCTCCGGCGGACTTGTTTTCGCCCGGTGTTGGGCTTGGGCTCGCACTTTCGCCGGGGCTTGGGCTCGGACTGGCGGTTTCACCAGGTGTTGGCGTGGGCGGCGGAGTCGGGGTGGGGGTGGGCGATTGGTTCTGGTTTTCCGACTTCTCGCCTTTGCCTGAACCTTGTCCGCTTTGCGACTGCTGTTGCTGATCCTTTTGCTGTTGGTCGTTCTTCTGCTGCTGATCGCTCTTCTGTTGTTGCTGGTTCTTGTCGTCCTTTTTCTGATCGTTTTTCTGGTCCTTTTGCGGAGAAGGAGAAGGAGAAGGTGAGGGTGTCGGCGTGGGCGACGGCTTCTGCTCCTGTTTTTTCTTCAGTTCCTCGATCTTCTTTTTGACGAATTCGTAATTGTCCTTCGCGTTCTTGTTCTGCGGCTCGGCTTTCAATGTTTCCTGGTAGTGCTGCAGTGCGCCTTCCCAATTGTTCAGCTTTTTGTCGTCGCTCTTCTCCGCTTCGCCGCGCTCGTAAAGGGTGTTGCCGAGATTGTAATGGCTCTCGCTTTGCAGATGCGGATTCTTCGAGAGCAACGCCTGGCTGAACGACTGCAACGCCTTGTTGTAGTCCTTCATTTTGTAGGCGGCCGCCCCGGCGTCGAATTCAATCCGGTCGCTCTGTCGGGTTCCGGGATTTTCCTGGAGCGTTTTTTGGAAATGATCGTAGGCCTCCGGGAATTTCTGCTGCTCGTAAAGATCGATGCCGGTCGAGGCGGCGCGGGCCCAGCCAGCCGAGAGCAAAATTAACGCGGCGACGGCGGCGGCCGTCTGCCGTGCTGCCGAACGCGAAGCGGCGCCTTTGACGCGCTGGCGATCGTTAATCAAAAGCGCGAGCGCGAAAAGCAGGATGGCGGCGCCGAGCGGCCATTCGTAACGCTCGATCGCTTTCCGCGAGAGACGCGCGTTGATGACGGCTACCTTCATTTTGCCGAGACCGTCGGTGAAGAGTTGCTGCATTGTCCGCGGACCGTTTTCGAGATGCAGATAAAATCCGTCCGCCGCCTGTGCGATCTCGCGCAAGCGTGTTTCGTCGAGCTTCGATTTTACAACCTCACCCTTGGCGTCTTTGACGAAGGCCGTTCCTCCGTTGTCGCTCTGGATCGGGATTAGCGACCCGCCCGGTGTCCCGACTCCGACCGCGAAAATGCGCACGCCGGCATCGGCTGCGGCTTTCGCGGTCTTGACTGCGTCGCCACTCAGCTCTTCGCCGTCGGTGAAAATAATGAGGGCGCGATTTCCGGTCGCTGATTTCCCAAAGGTGCGAGTCGCGAGCGCGATCGCATCGGAGATATTCGTCCCGCCTTCCGGAATGGTCTTGGTGTCGAGGTCGTTGATGGAATCGACGGCGGCGTCGTAGTCAATCGTGAGCGGCGCCTGCAGGAAAGCGCGCCCCGCAAAAGCGATCAGGCCGACGCGGTCGCCCTGCAGATCGTTGATCAAATCCTGGGTTGCGAGTTTGACCCGCTCGAGGCGGTTTGGCTGGACGTCGTTCGAGAGCATGCTGCGCGAGACGTCGACCGCGAAGAGCAGGTCGAGCCCTTTGCGTTTCACCTCGTCGTAGGCGTAACCCCAGCGCGGTCGGGCCAGACTAACGAGAACGAGAGCGAGAACGAGAAGGAGCAGAATGAAACGAAAGATGCGCCGTGCGCGATTGACCGTTCCGGCGAGTTGCGGGAGGAGGCGGGCGGCGACGAAAAGCTGGAGCTTTTCCGCCCCGCGCTGCTCGGCGCGGGCAAAGAAAAACGCCAGCACCGGGAGGAGGAGCAGCGCCCAAAGCCAGATTGGATGTCCAAAAGTCATTCGTTAGGGGATTTCGTCACGGCAGTTTTTTCCAGATGGTTTGCGAGAGGAGGAGTTCCGCGAGGAGCAGGCCCGCGCCCGCCATCAGGCAGGCTGGGAAAAGATCGCGATACTGTTGATATTTTTTCACCGAGACGGTCGATTTTTCCATCTTGTCGATGTCGCGATAGATGTTTTCGAGCGAATCGGTATCGGTCGCGCGGAAGAATTGGCCGTCGGCAATTTTCGCGACTTCCTTCAAGCCGGCTTCGTTGAACTCGACCCGCTGATTTCGATACATGACGTTGCCAACGGCGTCGGTTACCGGGCGGCCGTTCGAAGGATCAAAGACTGGAACGGGTGCGATCCCGTTGATCCCCGCGCCGATCGCGAAAAGCCGAATACCGAGCGCCTTGATCGCTTCCGCCGCAGTGTTTGGCGGAATTTTTCCGGCATTGTTCTCGCCGTCGGTTAAAAGGACGATCGCGCGGCTTTTCGATTGCTTGTCATTCAGGCGATTGGCGGCCGAGGCCATGGCGGAGCCGATCGCAGTCCCGTCCTCGACGAGGCCGATGCGGACCCGCTCGAGATTTTGCAAAAGCCAATCGTGATCGAGCGTGAGCGGACTAACGACATAAGGCCGCCCGGCGAAAGCGATGATCCCGATCCGGTCGTTAGGGCGACTGTCGATGAACTTCCGGGTCACCTCGCGAATCGCGTCGATCCGGGTGGCGGAATCGCCGCCGACGGTGAAATCCTTCGTCAGCATCGAGCCCGAGACGTCGAGCACGACCATGATGTCGATGCCGCTCGCTTCGACCTCGGTCAGGCTCTTGCCGAGTTGCGGCCGGGCGAGCGCGAAAATGAAAATGGTGAGCGCGAGATAAAGCAGGCCATGCATAATCCGGCCCGCGCGTGAAGTGCTGCGTTTGCCGAGCGCGCGCAGGCTGGCGGTCGAGGAGAAGACGAGCGCCGCGGCCGCCCCGCGCTGGCCCCGCAGCCACATGAGGAGCGGCACCAAGAGGAGCGCGAGGAGCAGCCAGGGATGGGCGAACGAAAAATGCCACGGTGAATTCGGCGAAAACAACTCAGGCAGGTTCAAGCGCGCCTCCTTTCACAAAACGCCCGGCCTCATCGAGCAGGAGGCGGCTGTCTTCCTGGGTCGCGTCGTAGCGCGCGAATTTGATCAGGTCGCAGCGGTTCAGAAAATCGCCCAGGAGCGATTGCTCGTCGGAGGAAAACGGCGAGGTCGCAGCGAGCGCGTTGAGAAATTCGACCGAGGTCTGGCGGGTCACCGGGAGCTGATATTGCTCGGTCACATAACGGCGCAGAATGTCTGAGACGCGGATGCTGAATTGGTAGGGCGTAAGCTTGTCGATCTCGGTCTCGACCCGGGCGAGGAGATCGAGCGCGCGCTCCCGCGGGGTCTTGACCACCACTGGCCGGTTCCGCCAGCGCTTGATCCCCCAGATCGTTAGGCCGACAAGGAGGAGGAGCCCCGCGACCGCACAGAAAATCATCCACGGCTGGAGAAGGAAATAATCCACCGGCCCGGTGATATCGTGAAATTCCTGCGCGAGAAAAATCTGCATCTTATTGCCTAACGACGAGCCATGCGGCGCTCGCGCTGCTTGAAGAAAGCGCGCAGGGCCGGGAGATAGTCGTCGTTCGTCCGGAGTGAGATGGTGTCGATGTTGTTGCGGCGCAGGGTGTGCGTTGTCTCTGCGAGCTGAGCCCGAGCAGCTTCCGCGAAACGAGTCCGGGTGCGGCGGTCGCCGGTGTTGACCTCGATTTGTTCGCCGGTCTCGGCGTCTTCCAACGTGATGAGTCCGATGTCGGGGAGTGTTTCTTCGCGTTCGTCATCGATCCGGATGGCGACGAAATCATGCCGCCGGCTCGTGATCGTGAGCGCGCGTGAAAAGTCCTCTGCCTGGAAATCGGAGATGAAGAAAACAACCGAGCGGCGGGTCACGACGTGGTTCAAATAATCGAGCGCCAAGCTCGGCAGTGTGCCGCGGCCTTTAGGTTCGAAGAAAAGAATCTCGCGGATCACTCGCAGAGTGTGCGAGCGGCCTTTTTTCGGTGGAATGAAAAGCTCGACCTGATCGGAGAAGAGAATGAGGCCGACCTTGTCGTTGTTCCGGATCGCGCTGAACGCGAGCAGGCAGGCGACTTCCGCCGCCAGCTCGCGCTTGGAGAGGGCGACGCTGCCGAAATTCCCCGAAGCGCTGACGTCGACCACGAGCATGACGGTCAGCTCGCGTTCCTCGGTGAATTTTTTCACGAAAGCTGTCCCAAGACGCGCCGTCACGTTCCAGTCGATCGCGCGGATTTCGTCGCCCGGCTGGTACTCGCGCACGTCTTCGAAATTCATCCCGCGACCCTTGAATACGCTGTGGTAATCGCCGGCGAAGGCGGACTGGACGAGACCCTTGGTCTTGATCTCGAGCGCCCGGATCTTCTTCAGGATTTCGGCCGGGGTCTGCCGCTGTTCGCCTTCGCGAACGGTCGGAGGCTTGATTTTCTTCAGGCCGATCACGGTACCGGCAACCCCGCAAAAATCTTCTCGATGATGGTCTCGCTCGTCATGCTTTCGGCCTCCGCTTCGTAGCTCACGATGATGCGATGGCGCAGCACATCCGGGCCGATGCTCTTGATATCCTGCGGCGTGACGTAACCGCGGCCGTTCAGGAAAGCGTACGCGCGGGCGGCGAGCGCGAGATAGATCGTCGCACGCGGCGAGGCGCCGTAGCGGATCAACCCATCGAGTTCCAACCGATAAGAGGCCGGTTCACGCGTCGCCCAGACGACATCCACGATGTAATCCTTCACCCGGTCATCGATGTAAATTTGGTTCACCAATTCGCGCGCCCGGATGATTTGTTCCGGCGCCACGACAGCATCGACATGCAAATCCGGCGCCGAGGTCGCCATCAGATCGAGGATGCGACGCTCTTCCGCTTTCGCCGGGTAGCCGACATTGAGCTTGAGCATGAAACGATCGAGCTGCGCCTCCGGAAGCTGGTAGGTGCCTTCCTGTTCGAGCGGATTTTCGGTGGCGAGGACGAGAAACGGATCGGGCAACGGATACGTTTTGTCGCCGATCGTGACCTGGCGTTCCTGCATCGCTTCGAGGAGCGCGCTCTGCACCTTGGCCGGGGCGCGATTGATTTCATCGGCCAGGATCAGGTTGGAAAAAATCGGTCCCAGCTTGGTCGTGAATTCGCCGCTCCGCGGATTGTAGATGAGCGTGCCGATCAAATCGGCCGGCAACAAATCCGGCGTGAACTGCAGGCGCTGGAATCCCGTCTGGATACAGGCGGCCATCGTCTTGACGGTGAGCGTTTTGGCGAGGCCCGGGACGCCTTCGAGCAGGATGTGGCCGTT
>DASXYO010000172.1:0-3679 GCA_036502465.1 Chthoniobacterales bacterium | reverse complement strand
CGGCACGACGCCAATCGCGACGAGGCAAATATCGGCCTCGATCGTTTCTGATGATTTCCCTTCCACCGTCACGCTGACGCCCCGTTTGGTCTTCTCGGTCTTTGTCGTCTTCGTGTTGGTCAGGATTCTGATTCCCTGTTTCGTTAGGGCTTTTTCCAGGGTCTGGGAGACTTCCGTGTCCTCGACCGGAAGAACGTTAGGCAACATTTCGATCAGCGTGACCTTGGTCCCGAAAACGTTGTAAAAATAAGCGAACTCGACCCCGATCGCACCGGCACCGACGATGACCATGCTCTTCGGCTGCGGCTCGAGGATCATCGCCTCGCGGCTCCCGATTACCTTTTCGCCGTCAAAGGGCAGGCCGGGCAACGCCCGCGAGACGACGCCGGTGGCGACAAGAATCTTCGGCGAGCTGTGCGTTTCGGTTTTGCCGTCGGCGAGTTTGACCGCTACTTCGCCCGGTTTGTCGATCGAGGCTTCACCGCGGATGTAATCGACCTTGTTTTTCTTAAAGAGGAATTCGATCCCGGCGGCGTTCTTGTCCGAGACGTCGCGCGAACGTTTGATCACCTTGCTCCAATCGTAGGAAAGCCCTTCGATCTTAAAGCCAAAATCGCCGGCGCGATGCTTCATCAAATGATAAAGCTCGGCGTTGCGCAGGAGCGACTTGGTAGGAATGCAGCCCCAGTTCAGGCAAGTGCCACCGGCGCGCTCCTTCTCGACGCAGGCAACTTTTTTCCCGAGTTGCGCGGCCCGGATCGCGCCGACATACCCAGCCGGGCCGCCGCCGATGACAATCAGATCGTATTTCATGACCGGTCCAATCTAACCGGACGGCTGTCGCTGGCGAATCGTTAGGCGCGACCGAAAAATCCAGACCTCACCCGCCACCTTCGTGCTTCGCGAGCATCTTTTGGAACTCTGGATCGTCCCGCAGGCGGCGCATCGTCGGGTCGACCTGCAGGCCCGCCACCGTGACGTCGCTCGGTTGACTGAGAAGCTCATCGAGGAGCGCGATCGCCTTCGCGTTTTCCCCCGTCAGCACGTAGACCTCGGCCAGGGCACCCTTCAACGCGGGACCGGTGAAAGCATCGACCGAATCGGGCAGCAACTCGACCGCGCGTTTCGCCTCCGAGATGGCAGCATCCTTCTCGCCCAGATGAGCCAGCATGCGGCCGAGCGCGGCATGACGTCCAGGATCGTTAGGCGCTTCGCGCAAGGCGGCTTCCGCTTCTTCTTTGGCCTTCAGCAATGCCGCGTGCGCCGCATCGGTCTGTCCCATGTTTTCCAAGATGCTGCCCTCGAGCAGATCCACTTCCTTCAGCACATGCGAGTCGCCGCTGCGCGCTTCTGCCGGAATCTGGCGCAAGGCTGCGAGCGCTTCCGGGTATTTCTCGCGCAGCGCCAGAATGTAGGCCTTCGCGAGCGTGACCTGCGCCAGCGCCTCGGGACCGATGTCCTTCAGTGCGCCGCTGGCCCTCGCCTGATCAAATTCCGCCAGACCCCTTTCTGCCACCGTCAGGTCACCCGTCGCCGCGATCGCCAGTTGAGACTTTAATTCCCAGAGACTGGTCGACCGCGGAGAGAGCGCCAGCGCGCGATCAACCACCCGGTTCGCGGCCTTGAAATCACGCTGCATCTGGTAGTTGAAATAAAGGTTCTGCAGCGGCCACGGATCGTTGGGGTTGAGGCTGACGGCTTTCTCGAGATTCGCGGTCGACTCCTTCCATTTCCCCTGGCGCCGCTGGATCGCCCCGATCACGAGATAAGCCTGGGCGTCGTTAGGCAAACCGCGGCGCGCGATGTCGAATTCACGGAGCGCGCCGTCGTAATCCCGCGCCCCGTAATAAAGCGAGTAGCCCCGGGCGAGATGCGCTTCCGGCGAATCCGGGTCCACATTCAGCGCCTGTTCCGCAAATTTGCTGGCCAGGTCGCGTTCCGCCGCGGTCGGGTCAAAGGTGTGGTAAATCCAACTGTGCAGGATGGAGAGGTTGGCAATCGCCAGGACAAAGTTCGGATCGAGATCAATCGCACGCTTATAGAGCTGAAGCGCCTGGTTCAATTTTCCGCGATCTTCGAGAGAGGCGTTGAGATTGTGCGCCTCGACGAAGGCGAGATAAGCTTCGCCGTTCTCGGTCGGTTTGCGCATCATCTGCTCCTGCTCCCGCGGAGAAAGCTGCGCCTGCAATTCGTGCGCGATCTTCTGCGCGAGGTCGGTCTGAATGGCGAAAACATCCGTCAGCTCGCGGTCGTAATCTTCCGCCCAGATATGCTGGTCGTTCACGGTGTTGATTAACTGGACGTTGACTCGCACCCGGTTGCCCTCGCGCCGCACGCTGCCCTCGAGGACTGCGGCCACGCCCAGTTCTTTTCCGATCTGGCGCACATTTTTCTGTTGCCCGCCGCGGTAGCCCATCACGGAAGTGCGCGAGATCACCTTCAGGTCGCCGATTTTCGACAAGTTCGTCAGGATGTCGTCCTGAATCCCATCGGCGAAATAGGCGTTCGCTTGTTCGTTGCTAAAATTTTCAAACGGAAGAACCGCGATCGATTTTTCCATCCTCGTCGCATCGGCTTGCGGGAGGAGAAAAAAGCCGGCCAGCGCAGAGGCCAGCACGCCCGATCCCACGAGCAGGGCGACATTGCGGCGACGATGGCGCGGGGCGGCGACAGTGCCCGGCTCCGCCGGAAGCGTCGGCGTGGTCCGGATTCCCTGTGGGGTGACATCAAAAGCCCAGGCCAGAACGAGGGCAAGTGGGAAGCCGATGAGCAGCAGGACAACCGTCAGCCGCAACGTCCAGGTCGGTAGTTCCCACGCTGGAAAAACGGCCGAGGCGAGCTGGATGATGCCGCCCGCCGCGATGACATAGGCCACCGCCACCCGGTAAACCTTGCGCCGTTTCAACTCATCGAAGAAAGAACTCATCGCCATCCTAGTGTGCTTCCATGAATGACTTGGACGCAAGTCCCCTTCCGATCGTCCATCCATGGTCGCCCGGGCCCACCATGCGCTGAAAGCGCGGATCGCTGCGCAGCGGATCCCAACTCGGATCGCGCCGCAGTTCGTTTACGGTGATGCCGGCTGGAATTTGCAGCGATCGTTGGAGCAGATCGAGCGCGGTCGCGTGATCGCCGCACCGGACCGCGATCCGCGCCCGCGTCACAGCCACGATCGGTCCGTTAAAGGCGTCCTTCGTTTCCGGCAACAATTCAACCGCGCGTGTCCCTGCGGCGTTGGCTTCGTCGCACCGCCCGAGCCCGGCGTAAATCAACCCGAGAAGCGCGTGACGTGGTCCATCATCCGGACTCTCGCGCACGGCGCCCTCCGCCGAGTGCAGCGCCGCTTCGAAATTCGCCTTCGCTTTCGATTCGTCCTTCGTTAGGGCATAAACGTCGCGAGGAGCACGCCTTGGAAATCGGCGCGCTTGTTTCGCCGCGAGATTTCTGCGCCGGGCTGCGCTCGAAGATCTTGATCAGCTCCGGGTAATCGTTCTGGTAAAGTCGGTAGTTGTAACGTGCCAGTGTGATGGTTCCGTTCGGGTCTTCGTTCTCCGGCCAACTGGCGAGCAGTTGTTGCATCGGCTGAAGATTGCCATCGCGCAGAAAATCGACCCGGGCCCGCAGTTCGCGAGTCGTGAACGTGTCGGGCGCGGCTTCTACCGCGCGATCGAGCACTTTC
>DASXYO010000171.1:0-5901 GCA_036502465.1 Chthoniobacterales bacterium | reverse complement strand
CGTCGCGTCCGCCGGGCAAAAAACCAGCGGCGGCATAAGCCTGTTGCGTCGCCGCGATCGTGGGCGGGATCAATCCGGTGGCACACCTCGCGCCACGAGCGCCGCAGGCAGCCCAGCGTAGAAAGCGCCCAGCGCCGGTTGGGCGGCGAGCCCGAAATCGATCGCCTGTGTCAGACGGGCAGAGACGCGTTGAAATCAAGACCCGCGAGCAGTGGCACTGACGGTGAGTCGGCGAAGTGAGAGCAGGCGGCGCACAAACTGAGTTTGCTATGCAGCCGCCAAACCCGACGGCAAACCTTTTTTCAGCCCTCCTGGTCCGGCTAATTCTTGATGAGCTTCAGGAAATCTTTTTCCGCGAGGATTTTGACGCCGAGCTTCTTCGCCTTCTCGAGTTTGCTGCCCGCTTCTTCGCCCGCCAGGACGTAGCTTGTCTTTTTGCTCACGCTGCCGCTGACCTTCCCGCCCTGTTGCACGATTTCCTCGGCGATCTCTTCGCGCGGCCGGCTCAACGTCCCGGTGATGACCCAGGTGGTGCCTTTGATTCTGGAATCGTCCGGCGCGTTCTTCTTTGGCTCGCTCGTTAGGCGCAGACCGGCGGCGCGCAGTTTCTCGATCATTTCGCGATTGCCTGGCTCGCGAAAAAACTGCGCGATGCTCGCGCCCACCACTTCGCCAACATCGGGGATGCGTTGTAGCTCTTCCGCCGTCGCCGTCATCAGCGCGTCGAGATTTGGAAAATGATCGGCCAAGGCGCGCGCCGCGCTCACGCCCACGTGCAGGATGCCGATCCCAAAGAGGAGCCGCCAAAGCGGCTGCTGTTTGCTGCGCTCGATCGCGCCCAGGAGGTTGGCGACACTCTTCTCGCCCATTCGCTCCAGTTCGTTGAGTTGCTCACTCGTTAGGCGATAAATATCGCTGACCTCGGTAACGAGGCCGCGACTCACCAGTTGCTCCACCATCGCTTCGCCCAATCCCTCGATGTCCATTGCTCCACGCGCCGCGAAATGCTCCACCCGCCGCTTCAACTGCGCCGGGCATTGCGCATTGACGCAACGAACCGCCACCTGGCCTTCGTCCTTCACCACTTTGCTTCCGCAGACCGGACACTTTGCCGGCATCCGGAACTTCTTTTCCGCGCCATCCCGCAGATCCGTCCGCACGCTCACGACCGCGGGGATGACCTCGCCGGCCTTTTCAATCACCACCGTGTCGCCGATCCGGATATCTTTGCGCTCGATTTCGTCTTCGTTATGCAGGGTCGCGCGCGCCACCGTGCTGCCGCTGACGAAGACTGGCTCAAGCGCCGCCACTGGCGTCAGGACGCCGGTCCGGCCGACCTGAATGAGAATGTCGTGCAATTTCGTCTCCACCCGCTCGGCCTCGTACTTGAAGGCCATCGCCCAGCGCGGCGACTTGGCGGTCATGCCTAACGAATCGCGCTGCGCGAAGGAATCGACCTTCACGACCGCGCCGTCGGTTTCATAGACGAAGTCGTGCCGCACTTTGTCCAATTCGCGGATGTGGCTCAGGATTTCCTCGAGCGATTCCGCTTTCCACCAGACCTTGCTGCACGGCAGGCCGAATTTTTCGAGAAGGGAAAACAACTGCGAATGATGCGTAAGCTCGATTCCCTCGACCGCGCCGGTTCCGTAAAAGATCACGCCTAACGGACGCTGCGCGGTTATCGCGGGATCGAGTTGCTTGAGCGAACCGGCGGCAGAGTTGCGCGGATTCGCAAAAACCGGCAGGCCAGCTTCGCTCCGCTCGGCGTTTAGCTTCGCAAATCCTTCCTTCGTCATGAAGACCTCGCCGCGCACTTCGAAGATCTCCGGCGCCGCACCCCTCAGCTCCTGCGGCACGGTCCGGATGGTGCGAATGTTTTGCATGATGTCGTCACCCACTGTGCCGTCGCCACGGGTCGCGGCATATTTTAGCCGGCCCTTTTCGTAGAGAAGCGAGACGGCCACTCCGTCGACCTTCGGTTCCACCACGACCGGGATCTTCTCGTTAGGCAAAAGTTTTTCCATCCGCCGATAAAAGGCGCCGACTTCTTCCTCCGAGTAGGTGTTGTCGAGGCTCAGCATCGGCGCACGATGCGTCACCTGGGTGAACGCCTTGAGTGGCGTACCGCCCACTCGTCGAGTTGGCGAATCAGGCGTGGCAAATTTCGGATGACGTTCCTCGAGGTCGGCCAGCTCGCGGTAGAGACGATCGTAATCGCGATCTGAAATGGTCGGCGCCGCTGCCTCGTAATAGCGGCGGTTGTGTTCCTCGATCTCCGTCCGCAAGGCCGCGATCTGCCTGCCCACTGAAGCTTCCGTTTCCGCCATGAGCGATCATACAAATCGCCGCGCAATCGGCAATCTCCGGTGGCCGGCAGCGAAGAGCAGCGGCAGGTTCTCCGCGTTCCATGGCACACGCGAAGGAATGGGTCCTGGGGATCGAAGGCGGCGGCACCCGCACTTCCTGGGCGCTTTTCGAGACAAATGGCAACGCCCTTCAACTCCTCGAGGAAGGCCAGTTGCCGCCGGCTAATTTTCGCCTAACGAGCCGGGAACGAATCCTGGATCTGTGGCGCGAAATGCCGCGGTCGGTGGGACGCGTCGGCGCATTCCTCGCGGGCTGCGGGACGCCGGCGGATCGCGCGGACCTGGCAAGGGTCTGCGCCGAAGTCTGGCCCGAGGCCACGATCGTCGCTGGAAGCGATCGCGAATCCGGGTTTGCCGCGGCTTTCGGGTCTGGTAACGGAATTGCCGTCAATGCCGGGACTGGATCTTCCGTCACCGGCAGATACGACGATCGGATCGAACGGGCCGGCGGTTGGGGGCACATCCTGGGCGATGCCGGCGGCGGATACTATTTGTCGGTTCAGACTCTGCGGGCTGTTTTGCGTGAATACGATCTCCATCGCAAAGGGGGCGAGCTGGCGACGGAGATCCTGCGCGCCCTTTGCCTGAACGACCTGACCGAACTTGTTCGTTGGGCGCAGACCGCGGGCAAGATGGAAATCGCCGCGCTCACGCCGGTGGTCTTTTCCGTCGCCGCCGCCGGGCATGAACAGGTGAAGGACATCCTGCGCTCCGGAGCACGCGTCCTGGCTAAATACACCGCCGCGGTCGCGCAACGCCTGAATTATTCCTCCCCGCCCGTCGCGCTTCTCGGCGGTTTGTTCCGCGGCCATTCCATTTATGTCGAGACGTTTGAGCGCGAGTTGGAGGATGTGCTGCTGACTTCCCGCATTTTCGTCGAGGAAAAATCGTCGGCCCTGGGCGCAGCCTGGTTGGCGCTCGGGCGCAATCCGGCATGCGTGCCGCCCGACGAGCGCCCGGCCGTCGAGATTCCTTTCGCGACGACGGAACAATCCAACCCGCGTTCCAGCGATCTCGATCGCCTAACGACCCGAGAATTTGTCGACCTTTTTGTCGAGGAAGAGCAATCCGTGCAGGAAGCGCTGCGCGCGGCCGCGCCGCAACTGGCAGCAGCGATCGAACTAATCGCAGCTGCGCTGAAAAATAACGGCCGTCTTTTCTACGCCGGCGCGGGAACGAGCGGGAGATTGGGTGTACTCGACGCGAGTGAAATTCCACCGACCTTCGGCGCGGAGCCGGACCTGGTGCAAGGGATCATGGCCGGCGGCGCGAGCGCGTTGCATCGCAGCGTGGAGGGCGCGGAGGACGACGCCGCAGCCGGCGCGAGGGCGATTATAGAGCGCGGAGTCAGCGCGGCGGATGTGGTCTGCGGGATTGCGGCCAGCGGCCGAACCCCTTTCGTCCAGGGCGCGCTCCAGCGAGCCCGAAAGATCGGAGCGCGCACGATTTTCCTGACCTGCCAGGCATCGACAGTTCGTCTGCCTAACGAGTGCGATCTACGAATCGATCTTCCAACGGGACCAGAGCTGGTCTCCGGTTCGACTCGCCTGAAGGCGGGCACGGCGACGAAAGTCGCCCTCAATATCCTCTCGACCGGCGCACTTGTGCAGCTCGGAAGGGTGCGCGGCAACCTGATGATCGATCTCCACCCGACGAACGATAAACTGCGCGATCGCGCGGCGCGGATGTTGGCCGAACTGGCCGGCTGCGATTATGCGAGCGCGCGGCAGCGGCTCGAACGACACCGCTGGAATGTGCGCGCGGCGCTGGCCGAATCCGAAGCGGCGAGCTAGAAACCTTCCGTCTCGGGGAGCATCTCGCGCGGAAAATTCTCACTCGCCAGGCGACCTTTGGTTTCAAAGTTACCGTTCAGGACGTCGGCTAACGATGGAGACTTCGGTCGCGCCGCCTCGATCTCGGCCTGCGCTTTGGCCGCGACTGCGAGGCGCGCCTGCTTGACGGCCTCCGGCGTGGCGTGTTCGTCGAATTGGTCGCCAACTTCGTAGGCCAGGAAAACTTCCCGCGTGACCATTTGGTGCCGAAGCTTCTTGTCCTCGCCACGCAATTCGAGGCGATAAATTCCGTCGAGACCGAGTGAACGGGAAAGGGGTGTCGGCCGAAATGTTTTGCTCACCACCAGACCGCGCGCAGCCCAACTGCCAAATGGCCCGGCCTGCGCGCTCAAACACGTGATGAAGACAAGGACGACTAACGGGAGAAGACTTTTCGTGCGCATGATGCGCGACTGCCAATGCAATTTTCACGCCCAACGAGCCGAAAATTTAGCGATCGCCGTAAAATCCCCCCAAAAAACCCGTTGGAAAACAAGCGCGCTTTTGCACTCACACACGAAGGAAGGGAAACCTAAACCGGAGGAAAGTTATGTTGTGGACAATATTCGTTATTCTGTTGGTACTGTGGCTTCTGGGCCTCGTTAGCTCGTACACGATGGGTGGGTTCATTCACATCCTGCTCGTGCTGGCCATCGTGGTCTTGATCATCAATCTCGTCTCCGGCCGGCGCGGAGTTTAGAGACCTGCCTTCTATGAAACCAGCCGGCATCATTGGCATCATCCTCATCGTCGTGGGCATCATTGCCCTCGCCTATGGGGGATTCAGTTTCAAAGAGCACAAAAAGGATGTGGACATCGGACCGGTGCAGATCGGTCACACGGAAGAGCACTCCGTGCCATTCCCGCCTATCCTCGGTGGCCTGGCCATCGCAGGCGGGATCGTGCTCGTAATTGTCGGCAGTCGAAAGTAAATATCGACGCGGCAACCGCGCCGCGTTTCTCAGGCCGGGGGCCCGCGCCCCCGGCGGTCCCTAAATATGAATGGCGTGGCCGAAGGCTTGCCCGGCGGCCTCGTGGACTGATTCGCTGAGCGTCGGGTGCGCGTGGATCGTGGCCTCGATCTCTTCGTAGGTGGCTTCGAGCGTGATCGCGAGCCCGAGTTCGGCGATCATTTCCGTCGCCTCCGGTCCGATGATATGCGCGCCGAGAATTTCCCCGTGCGGTGCACCAATGATGAGCTTGACGAAGCCGTCCGTTTCCCCGATGGCCCGCGCCTTGCCGCTGGCACTGAAGGGAAATTTTCCCACCCGGAATTTCTTGCCCGCTTCCTTGGCGGCGCGTTCCGTTAGGCCAATGCTCGCAACCTGCGGCTGGCAATAAGTACAGCCGGGAAATTCCCGAATCTTGCGCGGCTCGATTTTGTCGAACATCCCTTCGACCGCCTGAATCGCTTCCCAACTGGCGACATGCGCCAGCCAGGGCGGTCCGATGATGTCGCCCGCGGCATAGACACCCTTTGCATTCGTTTCGTAGCGATCATCTGTCTTGATGTAACCGCGCTCGGTCAGCTCGAGCTTCATCTTTCCACTCGGAAGCAGCGGCACGACGCCAATCGCGACGAGGCAAATATCGGCCTCGATCGTTTCTGATGATTTCCCTTCCACCGTCACGCTGACGCCCCGTTTGGTCTTCTCGGTCTTTGTCGTCTTCGTGTTGGTCAGGATTCTGATTCCCTGTTT
>DASXYO010000170.1:0-3756 GCA_036502465.1 Chthoniobacterales bacterium | reverse complement strand
GTGAAACCGGCCCTGATGGACAGCGCGATCGTGGTCGATCGCGTCGCGAAAACGGCCCAGCCCATCAAGTTTTACGGCGTGAAGAAGGGAATGGAGATCGTGGTCGGCCACCAGGGCATCCGGATCGTGCCCCTCCAGCGCTCGACCGCCCGGGCGGATGTTTTTGAATTCATGTCGAGCAACGTCTCGATCGAAAAACCGAAGAGCGCGGTCATCCGCGAAATGGCACGCGAGTTCAAGCGCTCGCGGGAAGAGCACGGCCGCATTCTCGTCGTCGGCGGGCCCGCGATCGTCCACACCGGCGCGGCCGAGCATTTCGAGAAACTGATCGAGTGGGGTTTCATCCAGCTGCTTTTCGCCGGCAATGCGCTCGCGGCCCACGACATCGAGAATGCCCTTTTCGGGACATCGTTAGGCGTGAATCTCGAGCATGGCGCCCTCACCCATCAGGGCACGCAAAACCACATGCGCGCGATCAACGCGATTCGCGGCGCAGGCAGCATTCGGCAGGCGGTCGCGAGTGGCCTGCTCAAGAGCGGCATCATGTACACCTGCGTGAAAAACAACGTCGACTTCGTCCTCGCCGGCTCGATCCGCGACGACGGGCCGTTGCCCGACGTCATCACCGATGCGATCGAGGCGCAAAAGGCGATGCGCGCGAAACTCGAAGGCGTCACCATCGCGGTCATGATGGGCACCATGCTGCACTCCATCGCGGTCGGAAATTTGCTTCCCGCAAAAGTGAAAACGCTCTGCGTGGATATCAATCCCGGGGTCGTGACGAAGCTGACCGATCGCGGAAGTTTCCAGGCGGTTGGGCTGGTTACTGACATCGAACCGTTTCTCCGCGAGCTGACCGATTTCATCGCAGCCGATCGTTAGGCCAGATTGCTTATGCGCGACCTTTTGCTTTGTCCTCCGGACTATTACGGGATCGAATACGAGATCAATCCGTGGATGAGTCGTGCCCGCGGCGCTGATACTCCGCTCGTCCAGGCGCAGTGGCGTGGGCTGCACGAGAAACTCGTTAGTCTGGGATGCAACGTGCAACTCGTTCCGCCCAAGCCGAAGCTGCCCGACATGGTCTTCACGGCCAATGCTGGCCTGACCGTGGGAAAGAAATTCATCCCGAGCAATTTTCGTCACAAGGAGCGCGCGGCGGAAGCGCCGCTCTTCGCCGAGTGGATGGAAAAGCACGGCTACGAAATCGTCTGGCTGCCGGAGGATCAATTTTTCGAAGGCGAAGGCGACGCGCTTTTTGCCGGTGACGCCCTTTTCTGCGGTTACAAATTCCGGACCGATGTGAGCGCGCATCGCACGGTCGGGGAGATCTTCAATTGTCTCGTCATCTCGGTCGAGCTGGTCGACCCACGCTTCTATCACATCGACACCTGTTTCTGTCCGCTGACCGACGGCGGCGCGGTCTGGTTCCCGGCCGCCTTCGACGAATACGGCCAGCGCGCCATTCGCAACCACGTCCCGAACCTGATCGACGTGGTGGAAGAGGAGGCCGCACATTTTTCCTGCAATGCGGTCGTCCTGGAACGCGAAGTGGTGTTGCCGGAGGGCGCGCCGCAACTGATGAAGTCGTTAGGCGAACGCGGCTTTCACTGCCATCCTCTGCCGATGACGGAATTCCTGAAAGCCGGCGGAGCCTGCAAATGCCTGACGATGCTGATGCCACAGCGCGAACGGGCCGATCTTCCCTGGGCCACGCTTCCTCCGCCTGCCTAACGATTTCGCTTCTGCGCCAGCGCGCGCTCGATTTTGCCTAACGGCAGGGTGTTTACGACGTCGTCTCTCGTGAGCCAACCTTTGCGGGCTACGCCGACGCCAAACCAAAGTTCTTGCAGTCTTTCGACCCCGTGCGCGTCGGGATTGATGACGCACTTCACTCCTTTTTCCTTCGCCAACGGCCACCAGCGCCAGTCGAGGTCGAGCCGCTTAGGAGCGGCGTTGATTTCGATCCAGGTGCCGGTTTCGGCCGCGGCTTCAAGGATCGCCGGAATGTCGACCGCATACGAATCGCGGCTCAAAAGAAGCCGGCCCGTCGGATGGGCGAGGAAAGTCACGTGCGGATTGCTGATCGCACGGATGATCCGTTTCGTCATTTCCGCTTCCGGGAGTTGGAAAGCGGAATGGACCGACGCCACGACGTAATCGAGTTCGCCTAACGTTTCGTCGTCAAAGTCAAGCGAGCCGTCGCGCAGGATGTCGCACTCGACCCCGGCGAAGAGCCGGAAACCTTCGAACGCTTTGTTCAGTTTCCGAATCGCCGCGACTTGTGTGCGGAGTCGCGCGCGATCGAGCCCGCCGGCCTGGATGGAGCTGCGGCTGTGGTCGGCGATTCCGAGATATTGCAGGCCGAGCTCCTGTGCCGCCTCGGCCATCTCCTCGAGCGAATTTCGCCCGTCACTCGCGCTCGTATGACAATGAAACGTGCCGCGCAGATTTTCCGGCTCGAGCAAGCGGGGCAGGCGCCCATCCGCAGCCGCCTCGATTTCGCCGCTGTTCTCGCGTAATTCTGGCGGGATGAAATCGAGATCGAGCGCACGATAGAGTTCTGTCTCGTCGCGGACCGTCGGAATTTGCAAGACGGGCTTTTTCTTTTTCGTTTCGCTCTCGAGCGGCGCGAGCCGGTATTCGTTCAAGGTCCAACCGCGCTGCAGGGCACGATTGCGAAGAACAATGTTGTGCTCCTTGCTCCCGGTGAAATAGCCGAGGGCAAAGGGATACTCGGCCGTGCTCACGACGCGCAGGTCGGCCTGGATCCCGGAATGCAAGCGGACGCTGGTCTTGGTCGCGCCGCGCGCGATGACGCTCTCGACGAGCGCGTGCCTGACGAAAAACTCAGTCACCTCCTCCGGCTCCTTCGTGGCGACGATGAAATCGAGATCGCGCACGATTTCTTTCCGGCGCCGATAACTTCCCGCCGTGCTGACCCGGGCGGCCGCGGGATGCTGGCGCAGATCGTCCAGTATCTGTTCCGCCTCCGCCGCGACTGCTCCGAGTCGGAAACTGCCGGTTTGTTTGGCCCGGTTCGTGATCGTTAGGGCAAGTTTCTCCTGGGTGGTCTTGCCGAAACCGGGGAGCTCGGCGACTCGGCCCTCCGCACAGGCTTTCTTTAGGTCCGCGATCGAACCTACCTGCAGTTTTTCGTAGAGCGCCTTGATCTTTTTCGCGCCGAGCCCAGGGAGACCGAAAAGCTCCAGGATGCCCGGCGGAAATTTGGCCCGCAGCTCGTCGAAAAATTTGGATTCACCGGTCAGGACGAGCTCCGAGATTTTGCCCGCGATGGCTTGGCCGACTCCCGGGATCTCCTGAAGCCGGTCTTGCTCGGCCAGCTCGCGCAGGTTGCCGCCCCAGGTTTCGATCGAACGCGCCGCGTTGGTGTAGGCACGAATCTTGAACGGGTTTTCTTCCTGCAATTCGAGCAGGGTCGCGATCGTCTCGAGCACGTCGATGATCTGCTCTTTCTTTATCTCCGGCACAGGAAATTGTTGCGCGGAAAATTCGCCGCGTCGATATCGATACTTCGAAATGCGCCGCGCCGGGCGTTTTATGGCACGCCCGCAGCTCTTTCTACGTCTTGATGTTTACCGGTTTTCGTTTCGCGCTTTTCCTCGGCAGTATCCTGCTGGGCATCCTTCCGCGCGGATTTGCGAATTCTTTTCCGACTCACGGCCCCGTTGTTCCCGGGACGAGCGCTTGTCTGAAGCGCGGCATCGCCTACGCGCCGGCGACGGCCCCCCTGTC
>DASXYO010000169.1:0-17043 GCA_036502465.1 Chthoniobacterales bacterium | reverse complement strand
GGGGCGAGGAGCGCATTCTCGTGCTTGCCGGTGATGATGTTCATCTCGCCGGTCATGCCGGCGAGCAGATTTTCCGGCGGATTCTGGAGGTCGAGCAGGACGGTGTAGCGTTGCGTATCGGGATCGGCCGCGGGAACGATGGACGTGACGGTGGCGTTAAATTGCCGGCTTCGGTAGGCATACATTTGCAGGATGGCTTTCATCCCGACTTTTACTTCCCCGACATCCTCTTCATTCACTTCGCCCCGGACGTAATTGCGGCGGGAGGAGACAGTGAAAAGCTGCGCGCCATCACTGACGAATTCGCCGTCGATCGCCTTGATGTCGGAGAGAATGCCGTCCATCGGCGCGCGGATCTCGAGCCGTTTCGTCAGGGCCTCGGCTTTGCTGACGGCCTCGCGGAGCGAATCTAGATTGCGTTCGCGCTCAATTTTCTCGGTCTGGAGGAGATCGTGCAGACGCTTCGCCTCGCTTTTCGCCTTTTCGTAATCGACCGCCGGGACGTTGCTCAGCGAAGTGAGCTTTTCCAAGCGCTGGACGTTTGCTTCCGCCACCTTGAGCGGTTCCGAAGAGGGCAACTCGAGACGGGCTTGTTCTTCCGCCGCCTGCAGATCGGACTGCGCCTGCTTGAGCTGACGTGCCGTTGTTTCGTCCGCGATCGTGGCCAGCAGCTCATCTTTCGCGAGCGTCTTCCCGATTGCGCCGCGGCCGGTCGTGACCGAATCGGCCAGGCGAATGAAGCCGTTATTTTGCGCGCGGACGTGCACGACGAAGATGGGTTCGATCCGGACCGTGCCGTAAACAGCCGAGATGGCGGTCCCCCTAACGATTCTTTCCGTCTCCACCACCGGCAGAGTGAAATAATAAATCGCTCCGAAAAGAAGCGCGGCGAATAGCAGCAGCGTCCAAAGACTTCGCGGTGAGATCCTCTTCTTCAATCGCTCGAACTAATGCACCTTTCCGGCGGTGTCGCCGGAAAATTGAAAGTAGCGTCCGGTCGCCCGATCCCACTCGGCGAGGGCGGCATTCTCGTCGAAGACGGCGCTCAGGAGGCCGCGGCGGGCGACGAGCAGGCTGCTTTCCGCGTTGCGAAGATCGAGGATGGAAGCGAGTCCCTGGGCGCGGTTTTCCTGGACCGAAGCGACGTTCTGGTCGGCCAGTTCCGCCGCCTTCACGAGTGACCGGTAGCGGGACGCAATCGCCGTCAGGTTGCTCTGCAAACGCGCCAGCTCACGCGGCAGGTTCGCTTCCAGCTTTTGCAATTGCAGTTCGTTAGTCTCGCGGGCCGCGCGCTGACGGGCGACCGCGCCGCCTACCTCGCCATTGTCGATCACCCGCCAGGTGTAGGAGGCGCCGCCGCGCACCTCGGAAGCCACCGTGTCATCGCTCGCCTGCGGCGAACCACCGCTGTCGCGATGAATGCCGGAGACGGGAATCGCCTCGCCGGAAGCGACGGCATCGAGCGCGGGGTAGTAGCCGGCCGCGATGATCAATTGGTCTTCGCGCGCGGCGCGAACGAGGAGCCGAGCCAGCTGCAGATCGACCCGGCGTTGCCGTGCTCGATCGACCTCATTCTGCCAGTGCAAGTCGATCGGCTGGAACTCGAGATTTCCTTCCGGCGAAGGCAAGGTTGCCCCGCGGCCGAGCGGCTCGCCCATCGCTTGCGCGAGCTGCACGACAGCCATCCCGTAGGCGCTCCGGGCGCTTTCAATCTTTGGATCGAGTTCATGCGCGAGCAAGGTGGCGGAAGTGAACGCACCACGGTCGCTCTCTCCGCCCTCATAACGTGATTTTTCTCCCGCCGCATTTTCCTCCAGGCGTGCCCGCTGGCTTTTGCCTAACGACTCGAGTAACCGGTTATAGAGTGCGCTGTAAAAAGCGAGGCGCGCATGGTGCAACTCTTCCACCACGGTCAGGTTCAATTGCTGTTGCGCGATGAGCAGACCGACGTCGCCGCGGCGGAAGGAGGCGGGAATTTCGGCGTGCAACAGCGGTTGCTCGAATGCGCCGTAGGCAAAGGCAAACGGTTGATTGGATGAAGTGCGCGAACGCTGGCCGCCCTGGTCGCCGGCGATGCCGCCGATCAGGCCCTTGGGAAAAGCAGTCGCGCGTAAGATGGTTCGCTGTCCGGCGGCAGCTTCCAAGCCGCTTTTTGCCTGCAGGATGCGGGGATTTTTTTCCAAGGTTTGCGCCAGGACGACCTCGAGCGTCACGCCGCTCGCCGGCAGTGGCAGGCTGGCGAGGAAGAGCGCGATGAAGATAATCCTGCGGGATTTCATTTTCGGCCGCCTAACGTTGTCGGGGGACGGGTCAGCGAGAGGACCTGGCTTTCCCCGCCGCGTGTTCCTGTTTCCTGGCCTAACGAAACGGTTTGACCACCGCAGGCCCGGTCGAGCCGGGCGAGCGCGGCGTTGTGCAGATAAATTGCGCTCAACCGCGTGCTCCGGGTGCGGGTCAAATCCGAGGCGGCCTGGAGGACGTCGAGCTGCGTTCCGAGCCCGGCCGCGAGATTTCCTTTCGCGATCTGGAGCGATTCATCCGCTGTCTGCACGCTTTTCATCTCCGACTCGAGGACGCGATCGGCCTGTTCGAGATCGAGAAAAGCACTGCGCACCTCCGAAGAAATCGTTAGGCGAAGGGCCTCGAGCGCACGCACGGCGGCCTCTCGCCGGGCGCGCGTCGCCTGCATGCGACCACGCGTCGCGAAGCCATCGAAGATCGCCCAGCTTGCGTTCAGCCCGATGATGTAGCCGTGATTGAATTCGCGGCCGAGAGTCGGGTCGCGTTCGTTGTAAACTTCGTAGCCGCTAAAGGCCTCGACCTTTGGCCGCGTTTCGCTCCGGTCGAGCCGGAGCTGCTGATCCTCGATCGCCACGTCGGCTTCCCCCGCGGTGATCTCGGGCCGCTCGCTATCGGCCCTGGCCAGGCACTGGTTGAGATCGGGATGGCGCGGCTCGTAGATCAATTCGCCGGACACGGTGAAGGGTTCCTCGCCGTTCGCCCCGAGGCTCGTGCCTAACAATTCCCCGAGGCGCAGATAGGAATTGCGCAGGTCGGTTTGCGCCTGGATCAGCTCGGGCTCTTCATTCGCGAGCGACACTTCGGCTCGATTGACATTGAGCCGGCCGACGGTCCCGGCGCCAAAGCGTTCACGCTGCGACTTCAATTCCTGGCGCAGGACTGCGGTCGATTCCTCGCGCACCTGGATGCGCTCCCGGTTAAGCAGCAGTTCGTTGAAGGCCAACCGGACTTCCATCGTGACCCGGTCTTCGACCGCTGCGAGTTGGGCCTGGGCCTTCTGAAAATTGAGGCGGGCGATCGCGATCCGGCTGCTCGTTGCGCCGCCGGTGTAGAGCTGCTCGATGACGCGAATGTTCGCGTTGTAATCCTCCGGGCGAAGCCGGGTGTTACCTTGCCGCTCGCGCTTGCGATAGATTCCGCTCGAGACGACCGAGGGCAGGTAACCGGCGCGCGCTTCCAGCAGCCCGGCGCGCGCAGCCTGCACTTTTTTTTGCGCGATGGAAACATCGGGGTTGTGCGCGCGCGCGATCGCGATTGCCTGCTCGAGCGTGTAGCTTGGCGCGCCGGCCCGCGCCGCGGGAATCGTTAGGGCGAAAATCAGAAAGGCGAGGCAAATTCCCGGGCGCATTCACTTTTTTCCCCGCCCGATCTTGGTTACGCAACAAAAATCCCGAGAAGGGAGTTGGAGCGCCCGGCGGGAAGCCGTTGAACGAAATGCTAAAATCCTCTTACTTTGGATCTTGCCCGGCCGAAGCGGCTGCGGCAACCTACCGGCTCCAATCGCTGCAATGAGTAAAATTCGAATCGCAATAATCGGCGTGGGAAACTGCGCCAGCTCGCTCGTCCAAGGAATCAGTTTCTATCACGACACCCCCACGAACGGCTCCGCCGTTGGTCTCATGCACAGTGTGGTCGGGCCCTATCGGCCGAGCGACATCTCAGTCGTGGCCGCGTTCGACATCGACCGGCGCAAGGTCGGTCTCGACGTCAACCAAGCCATCTTCGCTCCGCCAAATTGCACCAAAGTTTTCTGCGCCAAGGTGCCGACGACCGGGGCGATCGTGAAAATGGGCTGCGTCTTTGACGGATATCCGGCGCACATGGCCGATCACGATCCGGAACGCAGCTTCCAACCGCTGAAAAAAGAATCGACTCGCGAGGAAATCATCGAGGAGCTGCGGGAATCGGGCGCCGAAATCATGGTGAACTATCTGCCGGTCGGGTCGGAGGAAGCGACGCGTTTCTATGCCGCTTGCGCTCTCGAGGCGGGCCTCGCTTTCGTCAATAACATCCCGGTCTTTATCGCCAGCGACCCGGCCTGGGTGAAACGCTTTGAAGAAAAAAATCTCCCGCTCGTGGGCGACGACATCAAAGCGCAGCTCGGTGCGACCGTGCTTCATCGCACAATCGTCGATCTCTTCCGCAAGCGAGGCGTCAAAGTCGAGCGCACCTACCAGTTGAACACCGGCGGCAACACCGATTTCCTCAACATGCTCGATCGCGGCCGGCTTCAGTCGAAAAAAACTTCCAAGACCGAAGCCGTCCAGTCGGTCATCGGGAAACGGCTCGCGGATGAAAACATTCACATCGGACCGAGCGACTACGTCCCGTGGCAGAACGATAACAAGCTTTGCTTCATCCGGGTCGAAGGCCGGCTCTTCGGCAATGTGCCGATGGAAATCGACCTGAAACTGTCGGTCGAAGATTCGCCGAATTCCGCCGGGGTGGCGATTGACGCGATTCGTTGTTGCAAACTCGCACTCGACCGCGGCCAGAGCGGTGTCCTTCATTCCGCCTCGGCTTATTTTTCGAAACATCCGCCGGTGCAGATGAGCGATGACGAAGCGCATCGTCGGGTGGAAGAATATATTCGCGGGGAACGCGATTCCTGAGATTTAGGACGGCCCAGAGACAGTACCGAAAACGATCACTCTTTATGAACCTAAATAAGATTGTCTTTCTAGCCGTGTGCCTGGCCATGCCTCTGCTATTTGGTGCCTGTGATCCGCGCAATCGCTACGAAACGGAAACGACCGTGGCTGCCCCGACCGGTTCCAGAACGCGCGTCGTAAAAGACGAGATTCCGGCCGAAGGCCAGCGCAAAATCCCGGTGGTCGAGCAGTACTAAAGCCAGTCTCGCTGGAAGAAGGAGCGAGACCTCGCCGGCTGCGGTTTGTCTCCACGCGCCGAGAGAAACTCGGCTATTTCAAGACTACCGTGACATCAGAGCGCTTGGCCGTGAATTTATAGGTCTGTCCCGGTTGGACCGTCACTCGGGTCTCTGTCGCTTCAGGCCGTTCGCGGCTGCCGACCGGCACGACGCTGATGACGTGCGGACCTGCGGCCAGCGGAGCATCATACTTTCCGCCGAAGTTAATTTTCATGACTTCTTTCCCGTCGATCGAAACTCCTACGATGACTGATCCCAAGTTAGCGGCTCGGGCGATTATTAGGCGCCCGGGTTGCTGGGTCTGCTCCTGCTTCGCCGCTGAGACAGTCTTGCCTGCTGCCAAGGCGGCTCCCGGAATGAGGCATGAGAGCATCGCACCGATTACGGCTAGCGCGAGAATTCGGCGATTTCGACGGAGATAGGTTTTCATAATGTGCACACCGTCGTTCCATATCGGTCTTTCTCCTAATGACCATTTAAACACCTAAAGGCGCGAAAATAAGCGCGCGATCTAGCCGGCACGTGTCTTAAGCGGGGGCTAGGTTTAGCTTTTATCGCTCGGAAATTTCGTCTCCCACCTGAAGATTTCCGTCATTTAGTATCTCCGCTACCAAACCCGCGCGGTGGACCAGGCCCTTCAATGTTTCGGGATGCGTCAAGCGCGCCAGGTGCGTACAAGGTTCGCTTAAGCGCAAACCGCGCAGCCTCACCGCACCCACTCGGAACTCGCGACCGACGAGGTCGTTTAACCGTACTCCCTGGGTAAGCAGATTGCGCCGCGCCTCCGCCGGCGAAATG
This sequence comes from Chthoniobacterales bacterium, assembly GCA_036502465.1. Classification (GTDB taxonomy): domain Bacteria; phylum Verrucomicrobiota; class Verrucomicrobiia; order Chthoniobacterales; family UBA10450; genus Palsa-1392. Next base: position 11,054 of record DASXYO010000169.1, on the reverse strand, counting down.
TTCCGGCCGCTCTCGCGCGCGTAGGATTCGAGTGCTTCTAATTCAATCAGCGTAACGTCCCGTTTGCCGGGATTAGCGGAAAACGTCCCGCCGCCCGTGGAGTAACGATCGCCCTCCAAGCCGCGCCCCGCGAGCGCTCGAACATGAGCGACGGCGTGCGGCAATTCAGTCGCCTGTGTCGCGATATAAATCTCAAGCAAATGCGCGGAAGCCTTTATGGGCCGAGAATAGACTTGCCAGCTTTCCGCCGCAAACAGGAGAGACACCTCTTCCGGCCGGGTAATTTTGGCTACTCCGTTCAACTTTCAGCGGAACCCTTTCCGGCGTATCCTACCGCTTCATGTTTGAGATCAAGGCCAAGGACAAAGCCGTTGAGCGCGCGTTGCTCGTCGGCGCTTACATCTCGGCCGAGCTGAAACCGGAGGCGCGGAATCTCCTCGAGGAGTTGGCCGATCTCGTCGAAACACTCGGCATTCCCATTGTCGCTCGCGAACTCATCTCCTACCGCGAAAACCACGCCCGTTATCTCATCGGCTCCGGCAAGGCCCAGGAAATCGTCGATCGGGCCAAGGAACTCGAGTGCGACGTTTTGATTTTCGATAACGAACTCAGCGCGTCGCAACAACGAAATTGGGAAGAACTGGCTGGCATGACGGTGGCGGATCGCCAGGAAATTATCCTCGATATCTTTGGCGCCCGCGCCCAAACCCGGGAGGCTCGGATCCAGGTCGATCTCGCCCGGATGCAATATTCGCTCCCGCGCCTAACGAGAGCTTGGAGTCACCTGGGGCAGCAGGGCGGCGGAATCGGCGCGAAAGGTGAAGGCGAAAGCCAGCTCGAACAGGACAAACGAAAAATCCGCCTCCAGATCGATCGGCTAAAGCGTGAACTGCAGGAAGTGCGTCGCGCCCGCGCCACGCAGCGCAAGGACCGGAAACGCGCGCCTGTCCCGAGCGCGGCCATTGTCGGCTATACCAACGTCGGAAAATCCTCCCTCCTCCGCTGTCTGACCGGGGCCGACGTTTTCGTGGAAAACAAACTCTTTGCTACGCTCGACACCACGACGCGCAAGATCGCCTTGCCTAACAAGCAGCCGCTCCTCCTGACCGACACGGTCGGTTTCGTGCGCAAACTTCCGCACCAGCTTGTGGAAGCCTTTAACGCCACGCTTGAGGAGGCGGCCCTGGCCGATTTTCTTATCCATGTTCTCGACGCTTCGCAAACCGAAGTGATGGCGTTTTACAACACGACGATGAACGTGCTTGGGCAGCTTGGGGCCGATACGAAACAAATGCTCGTCGTCTTCAACAAAATCGACAAAGTCACCGACCCGCTCGCCCTCCCTGCCCTGCGCCGCCACTTCCCAGACGCAGTTTTTATCTCTGTGCAGACTGGTGAAGGGATGGAAGAGCTGGTCGAGCGTATCTCCGACTTCGTTGCTCTTGGGACTGTTACGGTTGAACTGCGGCTTCCGCCCGAGCGCACGGATCTCCTGGCACGCCTGCACCGCGAAGGCTCTGTGCGCGACATTTCTTATGAGGGCGGGTTTACCGAAGTCGTGGCGACCATGCCGGCGCGCTCACTCGAGACTTATTCGCCATTTCTGCGGCAACCGGCTCAGGAACTCGCGCGGATCGCGCCTAAATAGACGACCGCGCTATCCACACAGGTGGCATGACAAGGCCCGCACTTAGCGCGCGCGTGCGGCGAGTGCTGGCGCCGATTGGACCTGGAGCCCGTTGCGCACTTTGGCCTTGGTTCGCCTTTGCCATGCTGTATGCGACCGCTTGTGCACTCCTTGCTCTGCGCGAGGCGTTCGCATCGAAATACATGCTGGCCGATGACGTGCGCGAGCATGTCTTTTGGATGTTCCGCTATCTTGACCCGCGGCTGTTCCCGCACGACGCGGTGGCCGACTATTTCCAATCTCTGGCTCCGCCCGGTTATTCCACTCTCTATTGGCTCCTAACTCGGATCGGAATGGATCCCCTGCTCGCGAGTAAGTACATTCCGTCGGTCCTTAGCCTGATTGCGGTCGGATATTTCTTCGGCCTAGCGTGGCGCTTCTTTCGCTCTCCTGCGGCGGCGACTCTGTCTGCAATACTTTTTGCGCAATGCTTGTGGTCGAACAGCGATCTTTCGTCCGCTACACCGCGCGCCTTCTTTTACCCACTCTTTGCCGCTTTCCTGTATTACCAGATAAATGGATCAACGCTCGGCGTCCTGACCACGATTGGCCTGGAGGCGACATTCTTCCCGCCAGCGGCTTTATTGAGTCTCGGCATACTTGGTTGCTCGTGTCTTCGCTGGGAACGCGGCCCGAAACTGGTTCGAACCTCGCGCCCCTATCTGCTCATGGCGGCGGGGTTTTGCCTGACCTTGCTCTGCCTCTGGCCTTATCTCCGAGATACAGGTTCCTTCGGCCCGCTCGTTACCTACAATGAGGCGAAAAAGATGCCCGAGTTCGGTCCGGGCGGTCGGGTGCCGTTTTTTCTGCCTTCCTGGTGGAGTTATTGGATCGGTGGCAATGCCGGCATCCATAACCTTCCCACGAGACCCCTCTGGTTTTTCGCTGGGCTGCTCTGGCCGCTGCTACGTCTTTGGCCCGCGCGCTTTCCGCTGCTCAAGGCTGTCCCGGCCGGCGCGCAACCGGTCCCGCAGATTATTGCCGGCGCCCTTCTGCTTTTTGCCACCGCCCATGTGCTCCTCTTTCGCCTTTACCTCCCTAACCGTTACACCGAGGCGACCACGCGAGTGCTTTTTACTCTGCTGGCAGGAGGCGTTATTCTCGCCCTGATCGACGCCGCGCTGCTTCATGGAGGAACGCGCCCTAACGAGGGTAAGCGGTTTGTCCGCGTCCTGCCTCAGTTTATAGCTGTCGTGCTGCTTGGAGCGATCCTCGCCTACCCCTTGCTGACTCCCGCATTCCCGAACAATGCCTATGTCCGAGGGACCGACCCTGACCTTTACCGATTCTTTGCCAGGCAGCCCGCCACGATCCGCATCGCGTCCCTCTCCGACGAATCCAATAACCTTCCGACGTTTTGCCGGCGTTCACTCGTCATCGGAGCAGAATGTGCGATTCCCTTTCATCCGGGGTATTACCTACCCCTCCGCGATCGTGGGCTGGAGATCGCGCGGGCTCAATACAGCGCCGATCCGGCCCTCGTGGAGCGGTGTGTGCGTGATCAAAAGGTCGATTTCTGGCTGCTGGATCGGAACGCGTTTGCGCCGAGATACGATCACGAAAGCCGGCTCTTACGGCAACTCCGCCTCGATGCGCCGCTTGAGAATCTCGGTATTGTCCGCGGCGCACCGCCTCTGCTCCAGACACCCCCACCCGGATCGATCGCTTATCAGGATCGACGTTATATTGTGGTCGATACCAGTCGTCTTTTCGGGACTGCCAGCGTTCACCGTTGACTCTTTCGGCAAAATTGCCTCGACTTTCCTAAGACTGCGCTCACACAATTGCGGGTCATGAAAGCTCTCTTTTGCTGGTTTGTTTTGACCTGCACAGCGCTGGCGCAATGGCCAGCAGCGCAAGCACCGGTCGTCCCGGCGGCCGACGGATACGCGGCGATTCCCAACGCCGCCCTGGCGCCAGGAAAGGGCGACAGTTATCGGGCAATCTTCGACGCCACCCGCGCCGCCGAGAAGCCGGCTCAACTCGTGCCGGCCCTTAACATGGCGGGCTCGGAACTAAACGCCCTCGGCGTCGCCCATGTCCCGCTGAAGGCGGCGAAGTTTGCGCTCGTCTTTCATGGGCCGGCGGTGAATGGCCTGCTTGATAACGCCCATTACAGGGCAAAGTTCGGCATCGACAATCCGAATCTGAAGACGATCACCGAAATGAAAAAACAAGGCACGGAATTCTATGTCTGTGGCCAATACTTATCCGGTGAAAAGATTGATCCAAAAACACTTACGCCTGACGTAACCGTCGCCGCGGATGCCCTGCTTGTGCTGATCCATTACCAGAATAACGGCTATAGCCTTCTCAGCTTTTGATTAGTCCTCTTTCGCGGAAGTATCCGTATCCTTCGCCTGCCTGCGCCTCGCGGTCAGGGCGCGGTGGGTCGCGCGGAGATTGAGAATCTCGGGATCGCCCTGCATCCAGGCGTTATCAATTGTCATCCGGTTAAACCGCCATTTCTGGCCGTCGCGGACCAGGTCGCAATCGTAACGGTTCATTAACAGAGCGTTCTCCGCACCTCGGCGAGAACCTTCTCGCGGCATGAAATGTTGCGACATCACATAGGCATAGAGGGTCGCCGTGTCGCCGCTCACTTCGATCTGGAGATTACTCGCGGTATGGGTGGTATCGAGTGGACCGAGAAACGGCAGAAGTGCGTCTAGTATAGCCTGCCGCCCGACCAATCTTGGAAAGTCGAGCCCGATCTTGTGGCCGGCCGGTGAAAAATCCAGTACACAATCCCCGGTGAAAGCCGAGGCCAGCGAATCCGCATCGCCGTGATCAAGGCCGAAGGCATAACGATACAAGGTATCCGCCACTTCATGTCGATCGCAGATCTGTTGCAGTAAATTCGTGGTCATATCATGAAACTTATCTGCGTCCTGGCCTGATGTCAGGCCGGTCTTCTCCAGCTCGATCGCGAAGAGCTTTAACTCCTCGTCTCCCGTCAGGCGGACCATCTTCTCGAAATGAAAACCCAGCCTCTCCAGTAAGCGAACCGATGCGTGATTGTGCGGCGCGACGATGGCAACCACACGGGAAAGCTCATGCGCTGCGCCTGCGCTGGCCAGGACTGCAGAGGCAGCTTCCGAGGCAAAGCCACGCGACCAAAATCGCTCCAGAAAGCTGAAGCCAAGATCGATATCGTCGAGCGCGTCGCGCTTGATCAAGCCGCAGATTCCAACCGGTTCGCCTGTTTCTGTTAGCTCGACCAGCAACATTCCGAATCCGTAGCGCTCGTACTGCGAGGTGATGCGCTCCTTCATATACGGTCTGGCTTCCTCCACCGTGCGAACACCACGGTCGCCGATGTTGCGGATAAAAGCCGGCTCATTCAGGACTTCGAGCAGGAATGGCGCGTCGGCCTCGGTCATCGGCCGCAGGCGGAGACGTGCGGTTTCAAGTGTGGTCATGCTTGCGCGAAGCTCGAAATGCGGCGATGCGTGGCCTTAACTCTGCTGGCCTAAGCTATTAACCGAGTTAATCCCTAACAGCTATCAGCTCTTGCCAGTCAGCGATTTCCACTCTTCCGGAGTGAGCTTTAGTTTCGCGGCGGCGACGTTTTCTTCGAGATGTGAGACCGACGCGGTACCGGGAATCGGCAACATCACGGGAGAACGCTGCAGCAGCCACGCGAGAGCTACCTGATACACGCTCGCGTGATGAACCTTGGCCACCGTGGCCAGGGCCTCGCTCGATCTCAAGCCACCACCTCCACCTACGGGTGACCAAGGCATGAAGCCAAGTCCTTCTTTCTCGCAATAGTCCAGCGTCTTTTCCCAATCGCGATCCGCGACGTTGTAACGGTTCTGCACAGTTACAATTGGGAGGACTTTGCGCGCCCGGATGATTTGCTCCGGTGTTACCTCGGATAATCCGACATGCCGGATCTTTCCGGCGTCCTGCATCTGCTTAAGCGCGCCGAGTGATTCTTCCATCGGCACCTTGGGATCCACCCGGTGTAACTGATACAGATCGATCCGATCGAGTTTGAGTCGCTTCAGGCTATTCTCGACACATTGCTTGAGGTAATCCGGTTGACCATTTGGTTTCCATGCTCCGGGACCCGGCCGAGTCAGCCCTCCTTTGGTGGCGATGACGACCCCTGAAGGATAGGGGTAAAGCGCCTCGGCGATGAGGAGTTCGCTCGTCTCCGGGCCGTAGGCGTCGGCCGTATCGATCAAATTCACGCCCAAGTCGACCGCGCGACGCAAGACTTTGAGGGCGTTCGGCCGGTCCGCCGGCCAGCCCCAGATGCCGTCTCCCGTGATCCGCATCGCGCCAAAGCCCAGGCGGTTTACCGTGAGATCGCCGCCCAAGTTGAAGGTAGGATTCATAGCCGTTCCCGGAGTATTCGTCGGCGCTGCGCCGAAAAGTTTAGCCGGCCGAGAGGCCAATAAGGTGGCGCCGCCGGCCAGGGTTATCCCAAGAAAGGTCCGGCGAGTTAGCGTCCCGTTCGTTGGCATTGGAGATTGCTCGGCCATAAAGCCAAATTAGGTTTGGCGAAAACAGTCGTCAAATGGAGCAGTCGAGAGCGTCGCATTCAGCTTTCCGGTTTCAGTGGCGGATCTCGCCGGATCACCTGCGTGCGCGCACTGGCTCGATACTGTGCGACGGATTGCCAGTCAGTCATTCCTTCCGTCCAGTAAAAATCGTCCCGCCGCACCTCGCCGCGAAAGACTTTGTCCCGAAAGACCTGTTCGTTGAACTCACCAATAATTTCGCCATTCCGCGCGACATGAAAGTTCATCGCTCTAATCCGCTAAAAAAGTCGAACAATGTCGATCACTTTCTGGCCGGTCCAGCGCTACTTATCTCCCTGAATAGACAATTCCCACATTTGGTGGCGTCTTAGCTTTGAATGAAACAATCCAATTTCGGAGCTTCTATGCTTTTTTTGATCTCCATGGGCCTAATCTCCTGTCACCAGGCCCCGCTGACGCTCGACCAGTTAGTCGAGCGAAACGTGCAGGCGGTCGGCGGAAAGGCGGCTATCGAAGCGGTGCATTCCATCCGGGTCGGTCTGCATATCGCCGATCCGGGATTTGAAGTGGATGGAACTTACTTCGCGGCGCGGCCCGGCCGGATGCGGATCGACGTCTCTGCTGGCGGTCAGCATGTCTTTACCGAGGCGCTGGGCGCGAAGGGCGGCTGGCAATGGAAGGGTAAGGGAGAACCGGTGAAAGCGACCGCGACTGCGACTGCGGCCCTGAAGCATGGGGTGGAATCGCCGGGACACATTTTCGGTCTCCATGAGCTGAAACAGCGCGGCCATCGCCTCGAGTTGGTGGGACGCGAACAGGTCGGGACAACAAATTACTACAAGCTGCGAGTCACTTTTGCGGATGGCTTTAGCACAATGTTCTATCTGGACCCGGAGTCATGGCTTATCACCCGGAGGCGTGATGTGCGGGCTTTGCATCCGGACGTCGATCCGACCCCGACGACGATTGAAGGCACGATGAGCGACTTTCGGAGGGTCGATGGGTTGCTCTTTCCCTTTAAGTCAGTCGACACTGACCTGGCCACGGGTAAGACCTTGGAAGCAGCCACGGTGCGCTCCATCACCCTGAACCCCGCTTTGGACCCCGGCAAATTTGAAAGACTTTGATCGCGGCGCGAGCCCGTTAGGCTCCGCCGACTCTGCCGCAATCAGATCAGGGTGCAGAGGGAGACGGGCTCGCAGCGGACGCCTTGCTGGCGTCTGTCTTCTCGGCGTCTGCTTTGTCCGTGGCTGCCTCTTTTACAGTCAACTGATCGGGCGCGCGGACGACGATTTCGGCCTTTTCGTTATGCGTGCTGATCTTGCCGCTGACGGTAATCGTGGCGCCGTCGAGTTTCTTGTAGTCAGGAAATTTCTCCGCCGATGTGCTGGGAATGAAGGCGGTGAAGGGCGCGTCGGCGTGAGAGCCGCCCATGTTGAGAAATATGTTTCCGCCCTTGGCCTGGTAGACGCCTCCCACTTTGTCCGTGACGGTGGCGGTTTCTCCGACATGTTTCGCGGCCTCGGCAGCCGTGTAATCGGGCGTCTCGGCGTTGGCGGAACTGATCGAGACGAGAGCAAAAAAAGAAAGCAAACGAAGTTTCATGGGCCGGAGATTGGGAAATTATTCGCCCTCTGTCGAGCACGATCACCGGCTATCGCGACGGGATCGCCGCGTCAGCGGGAATAGTTTGCGCCTTACCCAAATATTGGACGGTAATCCCCTGCCCGCTCCGCGCGGTGACCGGCAGCCTGAGCCCGCGTGGCAGGACGGTTTCGCCGTATGGGATCGTGATTGTGATTGGCCGCGTCAGGGTGATGAATTCCGGTGCCGGCGCGCTCGGTGTAGCGGGAGCCGCAGGCGCGGCGCTCGCCAGATCAGATGGCGCTGGCGTTCCGTGGTCACCAACCGCCGGGGGACTACCGTCGCCTAACGCCTCTATCTTGGTTACCGGATGAATCTCCCACGCGGTCGAACGCCAGGGATTGTGGAATTGATTTACGCCGGCAGTCCGGATGGTGGCGCCGACATCGGCGCTGCCGTTATGCTCGTCGTCCCATAGAAGATAGCCGGTGACACGGATCCTGCGTGCGGGATGGCCGGTCGGCTCGTAGCTCAAATCCGGCGCGCGAATGAATGCAGCAAGCGATTGCAACCTGATCCCATCGCGAAAGACACCGTTTTGGGTGCGAGGTGTGATCTCGCAAATGATGGGGGTCGGGTCGCCAGGGCGAGGCGGATGATCGGAAGGTTCGGCGAAAAGCTCGAGGTGCCAATCGTGGAAATCGCCACTCCCGCAGTTCGTGGACTCAGGAGGACCGGGATACGCAAACACGAGATAGCCGGTCAGGGAAACCAGACGCTTTTCGTATTTGTCGAGTTCTGCCTTCTGGGCGGCGTTGATATCCTTGCGTCGTTTGCCCTGGGTTTGCGAGTCAAGCAGACCGACATAACGAAGGAAAGCGGCCGTATCGAGCGCCTCAGGAAGAGGACCAGCAAGCGTGCCGGGCGGACGGTTCTTGAGGCGATTGCGCTCGATGGCATCGGGTGTCTTCGCGGTGCCTTCCAGGCGATCGCGACAATCCCAGCCGGCAAGGTCAATCTCCTTGAGTTCGCGGTCTTCGGAAATGCGCGGCCGCTCCGCAGAGACAACGGTGGCAGTGAGCAGGCCGAGGCAAATGGTTCCGAGGAGTCTCCGGTTCTGCATGATCAAATAAATATCCCGCTTGCCTTGACAGTCTCGCCCGGGCGCCGGTTTATCCCGATGTTAGCGTCCCCCGATCGGGACGGCAATCCATTTACGAGGGACGAAGAGTCGCGCGCGACTGCGTGAGAGCTCAACCTGCCGCGTTCGTTAGGCCGCGAGGTGTTCAACAGCCGAGCGCAGGGCCATGAGATCGAAAGGCTTGGGCAGAATCGTGCGGACCTGCATCCGCTCATAGGCCGCGCGGTCTTCCGATGAGACGTGCGCCGAGATGACGATGATCTCGCCCGGAATTCCCCGCTTACGGATTTCATCGACCAATTCCACGCCGGTCAGATTCGGCATTTTCTGGTCGACGATGATCAGGTCATACGGGTCTTTGGCGCTCTCCAACCGTTCGAGAGCCGCGGTCCCGCTGTCCACGCTGAGCACCTCGAAACGGGGCGCGGCGAAGACGTACTTCAGGGAGGTCATAATCGAAGGCTCGTTGTCCACGCTCAGGATCTTAAACGGTGTACCCATGTTCGGCAGTATAGAAGAGCACCGCACGTGCCCGCGGGGCCGGAAAGATGCCCGGAAGACCGCCGCCCTCCGGCGCGCTCAGAAACGCCCGGAGAAACGCGCGCAATCGCGCCCGCGCAAATTCGAACTCCCCGCGCTCCCCGCTCGGAACGATCATAAGCGTGGACGATAGTCTCATCGATGACGACTATTTTTGTTGCAAAGAACTGGCGCGCGCAATACCATCGATCACATCAATGAGGGCATAGGCCCTGCTTTTAATCAGGGTGGGCGGGTCGCGAACCGATCGAGCGCCAGGGCATCAAGCGAAGACGAGAAACCAGAATCACACACATATGAGCACCAAAGTTTTTGCCGATCGTCGGGGAGTCTGGGCCTTTGCCCTCGGTTGTATCGGCGTCACCATCGGCGTGCTTCTGCACGTCCCGATGTTCTGGATGGGCCACAACAACGGGTTCGTCCTTTATGGCATGCCGATGGACCCCTCGATGATCGTCGGAATGTATCTCATCATCGCGGGGGTGATCGCGGCGGGCTACGGCCTGCTCCCGAGCAAAGCCGCCTACGACGCGATGACCCATTCGCACATCACCGTCTCCGCCCCCGAGGATATGCCGCTGAACAAGGCGCATTGGACGCTGATGGCGGCGCTGGTGGTGGCGCTCATTATCGACGTGATGAAGCCTGCCACACTCGGCTTCACGATCCCGGGAATGATCCGGGAATATCAAACCACCAAAGCCCATGCCTCGCTCGTCCCGTTCATGGCGTTGATCGGAACTGCCACGGGCTCGATTTTGTGGGGCATCCTGGCCGATTTCTACGGGCGCAAGGCCGCCATCCTTCTCTCCGCTGTCGTCTTCATCGGCACCTCCATCTGCGGCGCCATGCCTTCGCTGAATTGGAACATCGGCATGTGCTTCCTCATGGGTTTCGGCGCCGGCGGCATGCTGCCCGTGACTTATGCACTCCTCGCCGAGATGATGCCCTCCAAGCATCGCGGCTGGTCGCTCGTGCTGGTCGGCGGGTTGGGCGCGGTCGGCGGTTACTTCGTGGCCAGCGGCTTTGCCGCCACGCTCGAGCCGATTTTCAGCTGGCGCATCCTCTGGCTGATGAATCTCCCCACCGGACTGATTCTTCTCGGCCTCGGACGATTCATCCCGGAATCGGCCAAGTTCCTCCTCGCCCGGGGTCGCGTCGCGGAGGCCCGCGCCGTCATGAAACGCTTCGGGACCGAGAGCCATGAGATGAAAGCGGGAGAAGTGGATGACGCGGACCTGATCGCCCACCCTATTCAAACGGAGACCGCGCATGGAACGGCCCCGGAGAAAGTCGTTTGGACGCCCGAGTTGATCGGCAAAACGGTCGCCCTCACCATCGCCGCGCTTTCCTGGGGACTGATCAATTTCGGTCTCCTTCTCTGGATGCCCAACGATCTCGTCTCCAAGGGATACTCCATGGCCCTTTCCAGCAGGCTGCTCGCCGAATCCGCCCTCATCGCCTTCCCGACCGTCTTTCTCTGCACCTACATCTACAGTCGCTGGAGCAGCAAATGGGCGCTCTCCATTTTCATCTCCATTACCCTCCTCGGCCTCCTCTGGGTCCTGCGGCTCGAGACGCACATCGGCGGAAATCCCGTCTGGCCCGT
>DASXYO010000168.1:0-21455 GCA_036502465.1 Chthoniobacterales bacterium | reverse complement strand
AAGCCCCAACTGTTCTCCGAGAGCCTGCAGAATCTGTTCCGGCGGATTCCGTGGCGGCGGACTCTTTCCGGTCATTTTTCCACGCGCGCTCGTCGCCAGCCGGGTGAGGAGCGACACGATTTGCGCATCGCTCAGCCGAATGTTGTTCGCACGCGCGATCCGATCGCCTTCTCCGATCTTTTTTTCGATCGCGGCGACGACCGCGATGAAGAACGGCGAGTCGGTCAGCGCCTCTTTCGGCATGAAGGAAAAAGCGAACGGCTAGTAGCCGAGCTCCACTTTCCGGGCCTCAGCCGTCGGCAACGGATCTTTTTTCACCTCGATCGGTCCCTGACCAGACTCCTGCACGCGATGGGCCTCGGTGGCGTTGATCTCGACGTCCGATTGAAACTCCGCCGGCACGTCCTCCTCGGCATAAATCGCGTGCACCGGGCATTCATCCACGCAGGCCATGCAATCGATGCATTCCTCGGGATGAATCACGAGTTGACCCTCGATTTCGTAAAAACAGGCGACGGGACAGACCACGACGCAGTCGGTGAATTTGCACCCGACACATTTATTGGTCACGACATGCGGCATAAATAATTTCTGTTTGGACTCGTTAGGCAGGCCGGACGCCGGGCCGAGGACTTCTCCCCGGCGACCCCGACCTCGACTGCTTCTCCCGATTGATACCATTGCCGACTTCGATCTCGCAAGTGGTGTCTTGATCCGCGCGCATTTTCTCTGACCGGATGCCTAACGATTCCGCCGCGACCGAGGGCACTCTCCGATTGCCACGCGCGGGGAACAGCCGTAAGTAGTTTTTGCGTTCGAGGGACGCTTTCGAGGCGGACAACGCGATGTAGTCAAGGAAGACGATGGACAAAACCGGCACCCAGGAATTCCAAAAGCGGCTCGGCCGGGTGGAGGAATTGATCGCGGCGCTGGAGAGCTCGCCCGATTCCGCGATGCGCGAACAGGCGCGCGAATTGATTCAATCTTTGCTCGACCTCCATGGCACCGGGCTCGAGCGAATTCTGGGTGTGGTTTACGATTCGGGCATCGGCGGCTCGAGCGTGATCGATGAACTTGGCCGCGACTCTCTCGTCTCGGGACTTCTCTTGCTGCACGGACTTCATCCGCTCGACCTGGAGACGCGCGTCCGCAACGCGATCGAGGAGGTAAAACCACGCCTCGGTCTCCATGGTGGCAGTGTCGATCTGCTCGGCGTGACTTCCGAGGGCCGTGTGCAACTGAAACTGCAGGGCAACTGTCACGAATGTCCTTCCTCCCGCCTCACTTTGCGTTTCTCGATTGAGGAAGCGCTTTACGCCGCGGCTCCGGATTTGACCGGGCTCGATGTGGAAGGTCTCCCGGAAGAACAAGCAGTCGCCGCCCCTAACGGCGCGGCTCCTGTCCCGAAATTTACTGACTGTCCGCTTCCCAACGGCAACGGACAAACCGCGGTAACAGGAGGAAACATATGAACAAACCACCACAACCAGTGCACATCCCTGGGACGGTAAAAGGCGAGGAACTCGCGCTCGACAACAAAGAAGCGGGACGCGGCGAAGGCGGCAAAAGCTATACCACGGCGCGGGACGCGACCGGCATCAACCCGGAAGCGCGGGCGCCGATCCATCCCGACATGCCGAATCTGCAACCCGCCTAACGACATCGGATGGAAGGCGCGTCGCGGGGCGCGCGGCCGGGGCAGGCGTCGTTCTCGGACGCCCGGCGCTCCGTCCTACCTTTGGAACGATGAGACCGTCCTCATTTGCCACCTTGCGCCGTTTCGCAGGCGCGCCGAAAAACAACGGTGCTGCTCCGCCGTCGCAGGAACTGGAGCATTGCGAGCTGTGCAGCGTTCGTCTCGCGCCCACGCATCGGCATCTCCTTGAAATGGCGACGCGCCGGATTGTCTGCTCATGCGATCCGTGCGCGTTGCGTTTTGAAAGTGTGCTCGAGGGAAAATTCAAACTCATCCCGCGCGACGCGCGGCCGCTGCCGGGTTTCAAAATGACCGATCTGGAGTGGGAAGGACTTTCGCTCCCAATCAGCCTCGCCTTTTTTTTCTACGACACGCCGAACAAAAAAATGGCGGCTTATTATCCAAGTCCTGCGGGGGCGACGGAATCGCTCCTGCCTCTGACCGCCTGGGAAGCACTCGTCGAGACCAATCCGGTGCTGAGCAAGCTGCAAGCGGATGTGGAAACGCTGCTCGTGAATCGGACCAACGAGAAACGAGAATACTTCGTCGCCCCGATCGACATCTGCTTTGAGCTGGTCGGATTGATCCGCGTGCACTGGCGCGGCTTCTCCGGCGGCGAAGAAGTGTGGACGGCGATCAACGGATTTTTCGACTGTTTGAAAGAACGCTGATGCCCGATCTCGATTTCAAGATTCTCGGAGTGGAAGCAGCCAACTACGGCATCGTGCCGCTGCTCCATTTCAAGCTCGAGGTCACGAACCAGCCGCCGGAGCAGACGGTGCAAAGCGTGATGCTGCAAGCGCAGATTCAGATTCATCCGAACTTGCGGGCCTACGAACCGGCGGAGAAGGAAAAGCTCGGCGAGCTTTTCGGGACGCCTGATCGTTGGGGGCAGACTCTGCGCGCGCGCCTTTGGACCCACGCCAGCGTCAACGTGCGCTCATTCGCCGAACGCACGGAGGAAAACCTGGCGGTCCCGTGCACCTTCGATCTGAACGTTTCGGCAACGAAATACTTCTACGCGCTGGAAGGGGGCGAGATCCCGCTTCTGTTTCTTTTCAGCGGCACGATTTTCTACCAGGCCGAGGACGGCCGCCTGCAAATCCAGCAGGTTTCCTGGAACAAGGAGTGCACTTATCGGATGCCGATCGAAGTCTGGAAGGGGATGATGGATCAGCATTATCCAAACACCGCCTGGCTCTCGCTCGGGCGCGACTTGTTTGAGCAGCTTTATGCTTTCCGGCGGCGCGAAGGTTTGGCCGATTGGGATCAGACGATCGCACGGTTGCTGCCGACGCCTAGCGACACCAGCAACGGCAGCGGCAATCACGCGGACGAAGCCGCTCTCCAGCCATGAACAGCGTGCTCGTCGAGAAAGTGGTGAACGCGGTTCTCTACGAGGGCTACATTCTTTATCCGTACCGGGCTTCGTCGAAGAAGAATCGCGAACGTTTCACCTTTGGCCGCGTTTACCCAGAGGACTACAGCATCGCTCAGCACGGAGCCGAGCCCTGCTCGATGCAGACGCAATGTCTCGTCCGCAATGAATCGAAGGACGCGATCATCAACATCAGCGTGCGCTTCCTTCATCCGATGGCGCGCGAAGTGGGGATGCTGAAAATGCCGATCGATGAAATGCCGGCCAGTGGCGCGCCGGATTTCGAGGTAGTGCCGGATTTCGCGGTCGGCGAGCAGCTTTATCAAACCTGGCAGGAAGTGGTGGAACAGAAGGTCGAGGTGCCGCCATTTCCACTGCGGGGAGCATTCCAGACAACGCACCCATTCGAGTTTCCATCCTCGCGCTCTGTCGAACCGATTCGGGCACAAGATGGAAAGATCAATGCCGTTCTCGTGCGCCGGCAGGATGCAGTTCGTGGTTCGATCGAGATCGTCGCGGAACCCATCGACGACACGGTTTTCAAACTCACGGTGCGGATCTTGAATCGCACGCCGCTCCCGCCTAACGAGTTAGAAAATCAGAGCGCGATCATCATGCGCACCTTCACTTCCACGCACACCATCCTGCACGCGGAAGGCGGCGAATGGCTTTCGTTAACCGATCCGCCACCCGCCTATGCGGAAGCGGCCGCAGCCTGCAAAAATATCGGCACCTGGCCAGTATTGGTGGGCGACCAAGGCAAAAACGAGCGCGACGCCATGCTCTCGTCGCCGATTATCCTCTACGATTATCCGCAGATCGCACCGGAGAGCCCGGGCGATCTGTTCGATGGGCTCGAGATCGACGAAATCCTCACTCTGCGCGTGATGGCGATGAGCGATGCGGAGAAAATCGAGATGCGGCAGGTCGACGAGCAGGCGCGAAAAATTCTTGAGCGCACCGAGAACATGTCGAGCGATCATCTCTTGAAGATGCATGGCGTGATGCGCAGCGTTCGTTCGTCGAACGAGGATTTTTTTAACCCGAGCAATCCACTGGAGAACGCGACGGTGGGCGGCGTGCAGGTGAAGGCGGGCGATCGCGTTCGCATCCGCCCGAAGAAACGCGCCGATGTTTTTGACATGGCGATCGACGGAAAAATCGCCGTCATCGAAGCGGTCGAACAGGATCTCGAGGGCAGCGTGCAATTGGCGCTGGTGCTGGATGATGATCCCGGTCGCGACCTCGGGATGATGCGCCAGCCCGGTCACCGCTTCTTTTACGGAACGGATGAGGTGGAACCGGTGAACGAAGGCGGATGAAAAAGATTCTGGTCGCCGGAATCGGAAATATTTTTTTCGGCGACGACGCCTTCGGTTGCGAAGTAGCGAGCGAGCTGGCCCGTCGCCCATTGCCCGAGGGCGTGCGTGTAACTGACTTTGGAATACGGAGTTACGATCTGGCCTACGCGATGATGGATGACTACGACGCGGTCATTCTCGTCGATGCCACCGCGCAGGGCGCGGAACCGGGCACGATTTACCTTATCGAACCCGACATAAAAAAACTGGACGACCTGCCGAAGGAGGCCGTTAATTCCCATAGCATGAATCCGGTTCGCGTTCTGCAACTGGTCCGCTCGTTAGGCGGAAATGCTGGATGGTTACGTGTCGTCGGCTGCGAACCGGCGGTCCTCGATTCCGAGGAGGGCGCGATGGGGCTCAGCGAAAAAGTTCAGGCCGCCGTCCAGCCTGCGATCGAGATGATCGAGTCTCTCATTCGGGAAATTTCCAGCGGGGCCGAAAGGGCGGCCGCCACAATCGATTCGCAACCGTGAAACGATTTCTCCAATAGAATGAAAGAGCAAGACATGAACACAGCAGAGATTTGTTGGCTAGCATTGTTAGGCGGCATCGTCCTCGTCGCCGTCATTTCGTTTCTTTCCATGATCCCGGAGATGCGGCGCTACTTCAGGTTGCGCAGCATGTAAGCGATCTCGCCCTATCAACTTTTTATCACGTAATCGAATCGGTATGTAGTCAGCAGATTAAACAATAACGACGCGCTGCGGGGGAGTACCGGGGCGCGTTGGGCCAGGAGAACAAACCTATGGTAACAGCAAACGCGCCCTTCAAGCATCGGGAGTCGGCCGTAAAGGAAATCCACGTTATCTGGATGACGACGGGACTAGGTTGTGACGGCGATTCTGTTTCCATCACGGCCGCGACCCAGCCAAGCATCGAGGACTTGGTCATGGGAAATATCCCTGGCTTACCGAAAGTGCACGTGCACAACCCGGTCATCGCCTACGAGGTGGGCGACGAATTCATGAAATACTGGTTCGATGCCGCGGAAGGAAAGCTCGACCCGTTCGTTCTGGTGATGGAAGGCTCCATTCCGAACGAGAAAATCAAGAAGGAAGGATATTGGGCGGCGCTCGGCACTGATCCAGATACCGGCCAGCCGATCACGACTAACGAGTGGATCGATCGGCTCGCTCCCAAAGCTCTCGGCATCGTGGCCTGCGGCACCTGCGCAACCTATGGCGGCATTCACGCGATGGAAGGTAACCCGACCGGCGCGATGGGATTGGCGGATTATCTTGGCTGGGGTTGGCGTTCCAAGGCTGGCCTGCCGATCGTTAATGTTCCGGGCTGCCCGGTTCAGCCGGATAACATGATGGAGACGCTGCTCTATCTTCTTTATCAAGTGGCCGGACTGGCCCCGCTCATTCCTCTCGACGAGCAACTGCGACCGACATGGCTCTTCGGGAAAACGGTTCATGAAGGCTGCGATCGTGCCGGCTACTACGAGCAGGGCGATTTCGCGCATGAGTACGGTTCACCGAAATGTCTCGTGAAGATCGGCTGCTGGGGCCCGGTTGTTAACTGCAACGTGACGAAGCGCGGCTGGATGGCCGGCATCGGCGGTTGCCCCAACGTCGGCGGCATTTGCATCGGCTGCACCATGCCGGGCTTCCCCGATAAGTTTATGCCCTTCATGGATGCGCCTCCTGGTTCCGCGCTGTCGACCAAGGTGGTTGGCGCTTGGGGAGGTGTGCTGCGCAAACTGCGTTCGATCACCAATACGACCGTCAATAAGGAACCGAAATGGCGACATCCGCGGGCGGAACTGACGACGGGTTACGAACCGCGAAATTACGCTCGCAACTAATGGCTTCCTCGAAACCGCTAACTCAACCGGACAACCTAATATGCCTGATATCCTAACAGCACCCGCTACCAAATCGTCTGCGCCATCGGGGAACATTGTCGAGATGTCGTGGGATCCGATCACGCGGATCGTCGGCAGCCTCGGCATCTATACCAAGATCGATTTCGACTCGAAGAAAGTGATCGAGTGTTACAGCACCTCATCGATCTTCCGCGGCTACAGCATCTTCATGCAGAACAAGGATCCGCGTGATGCGCATTTCATCACCAGCCGGATCTGCGGCATCTGCGGAGACAACCACGCAACCTGTTCGGTTTACGCGCAGAATATGGCTTACGGGGTTAAGCCGCCGGCTCTCGCCGAATGGATCGTCAACCTCGGCGAAGCCGCCGAGTACATGTTCGATCATAACATCTTCCAAGATAACCTGGTTGGGGTCGACTTCTGTGAGATGATGGTGAAGGAGACCAACCCTGGTGTCTGGCAGAAGGCGCAAAATACTCCCGCTCCGCACTCCGCCGACCACGGTTACAAAACCATCGCCGATATCATGACGGCGCTGAATCCGTTCTCGGGTGAGTTCTATCGCGAGACGTTGCACGTCAGCCGCTACACACGCGAGATGTTCTGTCTGATGGAAGGACGCCACGTTCATCCATCGACGCTCTACCCGGGCGGCGTCGGCACAGTGCCTTCGATCCAAATCTTCACCGACTACACCGTGCGGCTCATGCGTTACATCGAGTTCATGAAGAAATGCGTGCCCCTGCACGACGATCTGTTCGATTTCTTCTACGAGGCATTGCCTGGTTACGAAGAGGTCGGGCGCCGACGCATCCTGCTCGCCTGCTGGGGTTCGTTCCAGGATCCAGACGTCTGCGATTACAACTACAAGACGATGGAGCAGTGGGGCAGCGCCATGTTCGTTACGCCGGGCATAGTCATCGACGGCGAGCTGGTCACGACCAACCTCGTCGATATCAATCTCGGCATCCGCATCCTGCTCGGCTCGTCCTACTACGACGATTGGGATAACTCCGAGACCTTTGTTAAGAACGATCCGTTAGGCAATCCGGTCGACAAGAAGCATCCGTGGAATCAGACCACCATTCCGAAACCGCAACGGCGCGACTTTGGCGGGAATTACACCTGGGTGATGTCACCGCGCTGGCTCGACAAACGGACAGGCGATCATCTCGCGATGGATACCGGAGGCGGTCCAATCGCGCGTCTCTGGGCGACTGCCTTGGCCAAGTTGGTGAACATCGGCTACGTCGAATCAACCGGTCAAAGCGTCAAGATTCGCCTGCCCAAGACCGCGCTGAAAGGCGAGGTCGAGTTCGAGTGGAAAATTCCGAAATGGAGCAACGCGATCGAACGCGATCGCGCCCGCACCTACTTCCAGGCCTACGCGGCAGGTTGCGCGCTGCATTTTCTCGAGAAAGCGATGGCCGAAGTCCACGCTGGCCGGACCGCGACCTTCACTCCTTTCAAAGTTCCCGATGAAGCAATCGGCTGCGGCTTCCATGAAGCCGTCCGCGGCGTCCTTTCGCATCATCTTGTCATCCGCAATGGCAAGATTGCCAATTACCATCCGTATCCCCCGACTCCGTGGAACGCCAATCCGCGCGATATCTACGGCACGCCTGGGCCATACGAAGATGCCGTGCAAAACACTCCGATCTTCGAGGAGAACGGGCCGGATAACTTCAAGGGCATAGATATCATGCGCGCCGTGCGCAGCTTCGATCCTTGTCTCCCGTGCGGAGTGCACATGTATCTCGGCGGCGGCAAAGTGCTGAAGCAGATGCACACTCCCACCGCATTGGCCGGATTGGCTCGCTGATCCATGGCAAATCAAGGTGCAGCACAGGTGACGCTCGAAGCGTCACCGGACGAGATCTACGACATCGAACTGGAGCATAGTCTGCTCGAAGCCAACGCCAAGCTGGCCACGGAAAATCGCGCTCTGCTCGACCAGAATGGCATTACCGCGATCGACTTCATGGGTGCGATCGGCTCCGGCAAGACCACACTGATCACCAAGCTGGTCGGAATGTTGAAGGACAAGATCGGAGTCGCGGTTTTCAACGGCGACGCGACGACAAGTAACGACGCCGACGCGATCTCGGCGCAAAACGTGCCGGTCGTGCAGATCGCGACGATCAACGGTTGTCATCTCGATGCCAACCTCGTCGGCAAGGGCCTGCGCAAGATCGATCTCGAAAATCTGAGGCTGATCTTCATCGAAAACATCGGAAATCTGATCTGCCCGGCGGAATTTCCGCTCGGATCCAAGGCCCGCGTAGTGGTCGTGAGCGTGACGGAAGGTCCGTGGATGGTGCGCAAGCATCCGCACATGTTCCTCGGCGCCCAGCTGGTCGTGATCAACAAGATCGACCTGGCGGACGCGATGGAGGTGAGCGTGGAGGAATTGATCAAGGACGTGCACACGCTCAAGCCTGATCTCAAAGTCATCCCGACGAGCTGCAAGAAAGGCACCGGGCTGGAAGAAGTCGCCGAGACCCTGCTCGCAGTTTAGGCGCTTTTCTCTATGCACGAGTTTTCGATCGCATCCGGGCTGGTCGAAAAGCTCCTCGATTTCGCGGAGAAAAATCCGGACAAGAAAATTGTTGAAGTCCGGGTGGCGATCGGTGAGTTCACCCAGATCGAGGAAGAGCAGCTCTGCTTTTGCTACGAGTCGATCATCACCGAGATGCCGATTGCTGGCTCGCGCCTATCGATCGAGCCGGTGCTCGCGAAAGTCGCCTGTCCGCATTGTTCTTACAGTGGTCCGCCAAAATACTGGGACGGCGCCCTGCACGGCGTGCCGGTCGCCACTCTTGAGTGCCCGACTTGCAGAAAAGCGGCGCGAATCACGGAAGGCGAAGAGTGCGCCATCCGTTCCGTTCGATTTATGCCTAACGAATTCGTCGAAGCCTTTTCATGACCGCTCTTTTTTCCATCCTCCTCTTTGGATTCTTCCTCGGCATGCGACACGCGACCGACTCCGACCACGTCGTCGCGGTCACAACCATCGTCAGCCGGCAACGCAACATCGGAAGCGCGGCGTGGACTGGGATTTTCTGGGGCATCGGCCACAGCCTGACGCTTCTGGCGATCGGCGGCGCGATCATTCTCTTCGGCATCGTCGTCCCGGCGCGCCTCGGGATGAGTTTGGAATTTTGCGTCGCCCTAATGCTGATCTTCCTCGGGGCGCTAAACCTGAATGCGACTTTTCGCGCCGTTGACAGGGTGAGCGCGGAAGGCAAAGAGCGGGGTGTTCATCAGCACGCCCATCTCCATGGCGATTACGTTCACAGCCACGAGCATGGGCATGAGCACGCCACACATGGACATCCCGAGGAAGCGGTCCCATCAGCAAAACTGGATCGCTGGTTTGGAAACTGGAAATTTTACCGGGCATTTCGCCCGCTGGTAATCGGGACGGTTCATGGTCTCGCGGGCTCGGCGGCGGTCGCCCTCCTCATTCTGCCCATCATTCACGATCCGGTTTGGGCAATCGGTTACCTCCTCGTTTTTGGGGTCGGCACGATCGCCGGCATGATGCTGATCACGGCCGCCATCGCGGTGCCAGTCTCGTATTCGACGCGCTTTCAATTCCTCCATCGCCACCTCGGAACAGCAGCGGGCCTGCTCAGCGTTGGCTTCGGAACGTTCCTCGCCTACCAGATCGGCTTTGTCGACGGGCTCTTCACGCGGTGAAACAAAGACTCGCCGCCATTCGGGGGCGAATGAAGATGACCGTGCGCGGCGCGGTGCAGGGCGTCGGATTTCGACCGTTTGTCTACCGGCTCGCCACCGATCTCGATCTCAAGGGATGGGTGATCAATTCTGCCCAAGGCGTTTTTCTTGAGGTCGAAGGTGTGCCTGAAGCACTGTCCAATTTTTCGCAGCGCTTGCGCTCGGAAAAACCGGAACGCGCCGTCATCCAGAGTTGCGAAGCGTTGCAACTCGATGCCGTCGGATATGACCAATTCGAGATCCGGCAAAGCACAGATCACGGCGGAAAGTGCGCCTTGATTTTGCCGGATATAGCGACCTGCAAGGATTGCCTGCGCGAGATTCTCGACGAGGGCGATCGTCGCTTTCGCTACCCGTTTACCAACTGCACCAATTGCGGACCGCGCTTCTCCATTATCGAAGCGCTTCCCTACGACCGCGCCAACACCTCGATGAAACAATTCGCGATGTGCCCGGAGTGCGAACGAGAATATCGGGACCCCACCAATCGCCGCTTCCACGCCGAACCGACCGCCTGCCCGCGCTGCGGGCCGCAGTTGCAGCTTTGGAATGCGTTAGGAGAAAAGACTGCTTCCGCGGACGAGGCGCTGCGCTCTGCGGCGGAGCAGATCCGCACCGGAAAAATTATCGCGCTCAAAGGTCTGGGTGGCTTCCAACTCCTGGTGGACGCGCGCAATCACGACGCGGTTATGGATTTGCGAACCCGCAAAAAGCGCGAAGAAAAACCGTTCGCTGTCATGTTCCCATCACTCGAACAGGTGTGTGCGGTGGCAGAAGTCGCAGCGCTCGAGGAACAACTCCTCAGTTCGCCGGAGGCGCCAATCGTTCTTTTGGGCCGCTCCGGTTCGCCCTGCTTGTCGCCGGCGGTCGTGCCGGGCAATCCCAATCTTGGCGTCATGCTGCCCTATACGCCGCTCCATCATTTGCTCATGCGAGAGTTGGATTTCCCGGTCGTGGCCACGAGCGGAAACCTGAGCGACGAGCCGATCTGCGTCGACGAAGACAATGCACTCGAACGTCTCCACGATCTGGCGGATTTTTTTCTTGTACACGATCGCCCTATCGTTAGGCACGTGGATGACTCGATCGTTCGACAGATGGCCGGTCGGGAGATGGTGCTCCGTCGCGCCCGCGGTTACGCGCCACTGCCGATCATGTTCAATCGTTCGCAGAAAACCGTTCTTGCCGTCGGCGCGCACCTGAAGAATTGCGTTGCGCTCAGCATCGATCGAAATGTGTTCGTTAGTCAGCACATCGGCGATCTCGCCACGAAAGAAGCGCACGATGCTTTTACTCGCTCGGTCTCTGACCTGCCTCGACTTTACGACGTCACACCGGAGATCATCACGCACGATCTGCACCCGGAATATCTCTCGACCAAGCATGCGCTGCAGTTGCCGGGCCGAAAGATCGGTGTGCAACATCACTGGGCACACATCGCGTCCTGCATGGCGGAGAGTGAAATCGAGCCGCCGCTCCTCGGCGTCGCATGGGACGGCACCGGTTACGGCACGGACGGGACAATTTGGGGCGGCGAATTTTTTCTCGTGGAAGAGAACTCGTGTCGGCGCGTGGCCCATCTCCGCACCTTCCGGCTCCCCGGCGGTGACGCGGCGGTGCGCGAACCGCGCCGCAGCGCGCTCGGTTTGCTTCACGAAATCTGCGGTGAGGATTTCTGGGGGCATCCGGAAATCGTCGCTGGCTTCACCGGTGCGGAATTGAAAACTCTCCGCGGGATGTTGCGAAAGAAGGTGAACTCACCGCTGACGTCGAGCGTCGGCCGCCTCTTCGATGCCGCCGCCGCGCTTGCCGGGTTGCGCGCTCGCTCCACCTTTGAAGGGCAGGCCGCGATGGAACTGGAATTCGCGGTCGATGGCGAGAGCGAAGAAAGTTATCCGTTCATTCTGCGTGGAACGACGCCGCTGGTGATCGACTGGGAGCCGGCCATTCGCTCGCTGCTCGAGGATCGCCGGAAGAAGATCGAGACCGGGCTGATCGCCGCACGTTTTCACAACATGCTGGTGGACGCGATTCTCGCGGTTGCCCGCCATTTCAATCAGAAGAAGGTCGCCCTGAGCGGCGGATGTTTCCAAAACCGCTACCTGATCGAGCGCGCGATCGGCCAACTACGGACCGCCGGCTATCAGCCCTACTGGCCGCAACGGGTTCCGCCTAACGACGGTGGAATCGCCCTCGGCCAGGTCTGGGCCGCGACCAGTTCCATCAGCGAAGTGACATGAACCTCGTCTATGGCGAAATCCTGGAGGTGTTGACCGAGGACGGCCTGCCGATCGGCAAGGTCCGAGTTCACGGGGCAACGAAAAAAATTCCAATAGGACTCCTGACGGAGCCGTCCCGAGGTGATAGAGTTTTAATCTGCGATGGCGTAGCGATCAGCAAGGTCAGTCCAACAGGCGAAAGGGAGAAATAACATGTGTCTGGCAATTCCCGGGAAGCTCACTGAAATCAGCACCGACGCCAACGGAGTGCGCATGGGGAAGGCCAACTTTGGCGGAATCGTGAAGCAGGTCTGTCTCGAGTATACGCCCGAGGTTGCGATGGGGGATTACGTTCTCGTCCACGTCGGTTTCGCCCTGAGTAAAGTCGACGAAGCAGAAGCCGCCCGCACCTACAAGGCGCTCGAGCAAATGCAGCAGCTCGGCGAACTGGAGACGCCCGATGTGCCCGATGCGGAGGATCCATCCGACTCCGTGTCACAAGCCGCATGAAATATCTCGACGAATATCGCGACGAATCTCTCGCGGCCGGAATCGTGGCGGAAATCCGCCGCATTGTGACCAAGCCGTGGGTGCTGATGGAAGTCTGCGGCGGGCAGACTCACTCAATCGTGAAATACGGCATCGACCGTCTCCTGCCGAAAGAGATCGAGCTCGTGCACGGCCCCGGTTGCCCGGTCTGCGTGACTTCACTTGAGATGATCGACAAGGCGCTCGCGATCGCGCAACGACCGGACGTTATCTTCTGCTCTTTCGGCGACATGCTGCGGGTGCCGGGATCGGATTGCGATCTGCTGATCTTGAAATCACGTGGCGCCGATGTCCGCGTTGTTTATTCGCCGATCGATTGCCTGAAAATCGCCCGCGCTAATCCGGACAAGAAAGTCGTCTTCTTCGCCATCGGTTTCGAGACAACGGCGCCGGCTAACGCCATGTCCGTCTGGCAGGCGCGCCAACAGGGGTTGAAGAATTTTTCCATCCTCGTCTCGCACGTGCTCGTCCCGCCTTCGATTGCGTCCATTCTCCAATCACCACTCAATCGCGTGCAGGGATTCCTCGGGCCGGGGCACGTTTGCGTCGTGATGGGTTACCGCGAATACGAACCGCTGGCTGCGCGCTACAAGGTTCCGATCGTTATTACCGGCTTCGAGCCGATCGATATTTTGCAGGGAACGTTGATGACCATTCGCCAACTCGAAGCCGGCAGAGCGGAGGTCGAGAATCAGTATCCGCGCGTCGTTAGTCGTGAAGGCAACAAGGTCGCGCAGGACTTGATCTACCAGGTCTTCGAAGTTGGCGATCGCAAATGGCGCGGGGTCGGGATGATTCCGAAGAGCGGTTACAAGCTGCGGTATGAATTTCGCGAGCACGACGCCGATCGCATTTTCGACGTGCAAGAGATCGACACGAAGGAGCCGGAGATTTGCATCAGCGGACTCGTTTTGCGTGGCGTGAAGAAACCTCACGATTGTCCCGCCTTCGGAACCGGTTGCACGCCGGAGAGACCGCTGGGCGCGACCATGGTCTCGGCAGAAGGCGCCTGCGCGGCTTACTACGCCTATGGACGCCACCTGCAAAAGCCCGCGACCTCCGCGCCCGCGGCAGTGTCCCTGCCCGAATCAGAACCGGTTCTGACTTCATCGGAATAGTCATGAGCGTGACAATCGAGACGGCGACGGACCGGATGACGGAGCCGTTCCGCAAAAAAGTTCTGCGCAAGTGCGCCGAGAGCATGGAGACGAAGGAAAAATTCTTCGCGACCTACGCCGATTCGTTGGACGAAATGTCGCGCGCGCTGGCGGAACGATTCCAAAAGGGCGGCCGGCTTTTCGTTATGGGTAACGGCGGCAGCCTTTGCGACGCGCTCCACATCGCGGTCGAATTCAATCACCCGATCATTGAGAAGCGGCTCGCCTTTCCCGCGGTTCCACTCATGACCGATATCGCAACCATGACTGCGATCAGCAACGACTTCGATTTTACCCGGATTTACGTCAACCAGCTCCGGTTACAGGCTACGCCTAACGACGTCGCCATGGTCTTCAGCAGCAGCGGCAAGTCACCCAACCTGATTTACGCGCTGGAGGAAGCGCGCGCCAAGAAGATGCTCAGCGTCGCTTTCTCAGGGAAGGATGGCGGACGCTTTCCCGAAGTGGCGGATTACTGCTACATCGTGCCCTCCTTCAGCATTCATCGCATCCAGGAAGCGCACGCGACCGCTGTGCATATCATTTGGGATTTGGTGCACATCGCGTCAGGGGCAGAGGATGTCACCTAACGAACCTTCCGCGGCCAGCACTTCTGATCAGACTGCGGTGGATGGAAATCTGCTCGCGGCAAGCTGTCCGATTCCGATTACGGATTACAAAGAGATCGTGCTTGCCCATGGGAGTGGCGGAAAGCTGAGTCACCGTCTCATTTCCCAGATCATCGCTCCGCAGTTCGCGAACGAGTTGCTCGCGCCAATGCACGACGGCGCCATCTTCGCGTTAGGCACTCAGCGGCTCGCTTTCAGCACCGATTCTTATGTCGTGAGCCCGATCTTTTTCCCGGGAGGCGACATCGGCAAAATGGCGGTCCACGGCACGGTCAATGACCTTGCGATGTGCGGCGCAAAGCCGCTTTACCTTTCCGTCGGCTTTATCCTCGAAGAGGGCCTGCCGATGGAAGACTTTTGGCGAATTGTGCAGTCCATGCGCGCCGCCGCAGACGAGGCTGGCGTAAAACTCGTGACCGGCGACACCAAGGTGGTCGATCGGGGCAAGGCCGATAAGATTTTCATCAACACCGCCGGCATTGGAATTGTTCCAGCGGGCGTTGATATCCAGCCAACGCGCGCCCAGATCGGTGACAGGATCCTCATTAGCGGACAGATCGCCGTTCACGGCATCGCCATTATGTCGGTCCGGGAAGGATTGGAATTTGAAACCGAAATTGCGAGCGACACCGCCTCGCTCAATGGACTCGTGCAGGATATCCTAAGAGCCTGTAGCGACGTTCACGTCCTGCGCGACCCGACACGGGGCGGAGTCACCAGCGCCATGACCGAGATCGCGCAATCGGCCAACGCTGGCATCTTTCTCCAGGAAGCGGCGATTCCGATCAGCGAGGAAGTAAAGGGCGCCTGCGAGATCCTTGGGCTCGATCCGTTGTATGTGGCGAACGAAGGCAAGTTGATCGCGGTCGTCCCACCGGAGGGGGCAGATGCGGCCCTGGCGGCGATGCGGGATCATCCATTAGGCAAAGACGCCGCCGTGATCGGCGAGGTGACCGGCGACCATCCGGGCTTCGTCACGATGAAGACCCGTGTCGGCGGCACGCGCGTGGTTGATATGCTTTCCGGCGAGCAGTTGCCACGCATTTGTTAGGCGTAATCGACCACTCCGCGCAGGCTTGTCGCGCGCGGCAGGTGTATGTTGAGGGGGATGAGACGGGTCTTTGGGCTGGAAACGGAGTATGGGATTACGGTCGATGGGGCCGAATCGGTCGACGTGGTAGCGGAATCGATCGAACTGGTGCGCGGCTACACGGAACACGGCGCGCATATGAAGTGGGATTACGACCTGGAGGATCCGCACCGCGATGCACGCGGTTTCCGGGCCGCGGAGTTGCTTCAGGACACGGACGAGTCGGCCTACTTTGAGATCGATCGCAATCGGCCGCTTAGCTTTGAGGAAATCAAAAGCGATCTGGTCCTGAGTAATGGCGCGCGTTTTTACAACGACCATGCGCATCCCGAGTATTCCACTCCGGAATGCACGACCCTGCGCGATCTGGTCGCGCAAGATAAGGCCGGGGAACGCATCCTGGCGGAATGCGCGCGCCGCCGGAACCTGAAGCTGCCTAACGAACAATCTGTCCGGCTCTACAAGAACAATACCGACTTCTCGGGACACAGTTATGGTTGTCACGATAATTACCTGATGCGTCGCGACGTGACCTGGGACCGGATCGTCGCCGGGGTTCTGCCGTTTCTCGTTACCCGCCAGATTTTTGCCGGGGCGGGCAAGATGGGCATTGAGGCGGAAGGCGCTAGCGGACAACCCGGGACATACCAGATTTCGCAGCGCTCGGACTTCTTCGCGGTGCTCGTGAGTATCGACACGATGAACCGGCGTCCCTTGGTGAACACGCGGGATGAACCGCACGCCGACGCGAGTCAGTACCGGCGTTTTCATGTCATTCTCGGCGACGCCAACATGAGTGAGTGGGCAACCGCAATGAAAATTGGGACTACGGCTTTGGTCTTGGACCTGATCGAGCGCGGAGCTGCGCCTCAACTCGAGATCGCCCAACCGGTCGACGCCACAAAATGGATCAGTCGTGATCAGACCTACGATTGGATCATTGAACTAAGCGACGGGCGCAAGATCTCCGCGATCGATGTGCAACGAATCTATCTGGCAGCAGCCCGGAAAGCAGCTGCACAGGAACCGGACTCTGAAGTCAGTTGGCTCCTCCAGGAATGGGAAGCAGTCCTGAATGATTTACAACGCGACGTTCTGATATGCCGCGACCGGGTCGACTGGGTGGCGAAGAAGGAATTGCTTCAGGCATTGCGCGAGGAAGAGCAGTTATCGTGGAGCGATCCCTGGCTGCAATCGATCGACTTGGAATACCATAACATCGCGCCCGAATCGGGTCTCTTTTATGAACTCCTTCATCAGGGCACGATGCGGCGATTTGTGACGGACGCCGAGATCAAGCACGCCATCTTCGCCCCGCCGGAAGATACCCGGGCTTACTTTCGCGGTCGTTCCGTGGCGAGATTCAACGACTGGATCAAATCAATCCAGTGGGATGAGATCGTCTTTGCCAATGGAGTGAGCCCACAAAGGGTTCACTTGGGACAGCCAAACGATAATCCGCGGCTCGCGGCGCTGAATAATGCAGCGCGCGAAGCCGCGGACTATGAAGAGTTTGTTCGCCTCGTCGCCGCGCTCTAAAGCGGGCGGTGACTCTGGCGACGATGTCTTTGGCGGGGATTAGCCCTGACCTTTACGACGAGCAGCCCAGCGGGCTTTCATCATCTGCGAGAGCTTTTTGCGGCCAGCGGCAGTAATGCCCTTCTTTTTGCCGCCAGATTTTTTGCTCGCAGACTTGGCGCTCGAAGCCGAGCTGCCACCGGAGACAGCCTTGGCGCGCGCCCAACGAGCCCGTGCAGCGGCTGCGATGCGTTCGCGCCCGGCAGCGGACAGGCCGCTACGGCGCTTACGAGTCTTGCCCGTGCTGGCCGGCGCGGAGCTGGCAGAACTGCTGGCTGAACTGCTGCTCGCCGCACTGGAGCCGCCCAAGATACTTCTGAGTCGACTTTGCAGTTGGTCGATTTGTCGCCTTACCGCCACTGCTTCTTCTAGTTGTTTAACAGATACGTCCATGCGCAGTTATAAGCCATGCTGGGGATAGAGCAAGTGATGTTTTCTCTAACCCTCGGGGAAGGATGGGTCTCTCCAATAGGCCTTGAAGCGAGCTCCGGAAGCCCAAATACCTAACGGGCGAAAGAAACGGTCGAAGCGTTAGGCCCAGGTAATGAGCCGCAACTCGTGCGCCTGCAGCAAGTGTGGATACGTCGGCACCACGCGCACGTTGAAACCGTAGGTTCCACTTTCCGCTGTGGGAATAGAACCTTCGTATAGGTAATCACCGCCATCGCCAAGAGAACGTCCTTCTCCCAGGATCGTGACGGTGGGATCGCGCACGCTGTCGTTTTCCGCTTCACCATGATAGGCCTCGACTCGCACATGCCTCGGATCGAGCGCCCCGAGGTGCACCCGGGCCGACACTTGGAGCAAATCACCGACGTGAATATTCTGCCGGTCTTTGTTTCCGATCTGTACGTCAGTGATGCGGACCTGCGGCCAGTCCTTCCGCATCTGCGCCTTCCATTGACTTAACTCGGTCGCCGCGCGCCAGCCATCGCGGGCAAACTCCTGGTGGGCCTTTGCCGCCGGCAGATACAGCCGCTCGGTGTATTCCTCAACCATTCGGTGAGTGTTAAAGGCCGGCGTCACGCTGCGGATCGACTCACGCATTAACTGCAGCCAGGCGAGGGGCAGTTTGCCGTCCGGTTTCGCGTAATAAAGCGGGATGACCTGGTTCTCGAGGAGTTGGTAAAGACTGGCCGCGTCCACTTCGTTTTGGAATTCGCCATCTCCATCCTCGATTTCGGCGCCAATGGCCCAGCCGTTCTTGCCGTTAAAACCTTCACACCACCATCCGTCGAGCACACTGAGATTGAGGCCGCCGTTGGGCGGAAGTTTCATTCCGCTCGTTCCGCTGGCTTCGAGTGGGCGCAGCGGATTATTCAGCCACAGGTCCACTCCCTGGACGAGGCGACGCGCAATGTAAGTGTCATAATCTTCGACAAAGACAATACGGTTATGAAAACCGGTCTCGCGGGTCAGCTTATAGACCTGCTGGATGAGTGTCTTGCCGCCTTCGTCGCGGGGATGCGATTTCCCGGCGAAGATGAATTGAACCGGACGCGCCAGGTCGTTCAACATCCGGAGCAGCCGGTCGGGATCGCTAAAGAGAAGGGCGCCACGCTTGTAGGTCGCAAAGCGGCGGGCAAAGCCAATCGTGAGAATCTCGGGATCAAGAATCCCGTTAACCGACCGGATCGACTCGGGCGATTCCCCTATGCGCGCCCGCCGCGCACGGACGCGATCGCGGACGAAATTAACCAGGCGGAGCTTTAGCTTCTGATGAGTTTCCCATAGCTCCGCGTCGGGAATCTCAATCACCCCTCGCCAGAAATCCGGCTTTGTCAGGTTGTCTTCCCAGGGTCCGAGATACTTGGTGTAAAGAGCGGAGAATTCCGGCGCCATCCAGGTCTTGGTATGAATGCCGTTCGTGATACTGGTGATCGGAACCTCATGGGTCGGGACACCGGCCCAGACATCCTGCCAGAGCGATTGACTGACTTCGCCGTGCAGCTTGCTCACTCCGTTGGCGTGTCGGCTCATGCGCAAAGCCAGGATCGTCATGCTGAAGCTCGCCACCGGATCCGTCGTCGTCTGGCCAAAGCGGAAGAGCTCGTCGAACGGAATGCGAAGTTGCGAGGCGAAATCGGTGAAATAGCGCACCATCATTTCGCGCGGGAAAGAGTCATTCCCGGCCGGGACGGGCGTATGAGTGGTGAAGATATTCGCCGCAGCCACGACCTGGAGGGCGGAATAGAAATCCAAGTTGTGCTGGGTGACGTGGAGGCGAATGCGTTCAAGCGAGAGAAAGGCGGAATGCCCTTCATTCATGTGAAAGACTTCCGCCTCATGACCGAGAGCGGCGAGCGCTTTCACCCCGCCGATGCCGAGCACGATCTCCTGACGCATGCGCATCTCGAGATCGCCGCCGTATAGCTCCGCCGTGATCAGGCGATCTTCCGCGCGGTTTTCCGGAATGTCCGTGTCGAGCAGGTAGAGTTTGATCCGGCCAACCCGTAACTCCCAGATCTTGGCGAAGACTTCACGCCCCAGGAGATGCACGGAGACAAGCAGGATCTGGTCGTTGCGCATCACTTCGCGAATCGGCAGATGGTGAAAATTCTGGTTCAGGTTGATCGCTTCCTGCCAGCCTTCCTTGTTAATCTGCTGCTTGAAATAGCCGTGCCGGTAAAGCAATCCGACCGCGATGAAATTCAGGTCCAGGTCGCTCGCCGATTTGCAGTGATCGCCGGATAGAATTCCGAGGCCGCCGGAGTAATTCGGGATCGACTCATGGAAACCAAACTCTGCCGAGAAATAGGCGATCGGTTTCTTGATCTCGCGGCCCGCGCCTTTTTTCCCGTAGGTGTCTTTGCGGCCGAGATACTTTTGATAGGCTCGGTACACATCGGCGAGGTCACGCAGGAAAACCTCGTCCTTCGCCACCTCTTCCAAGCGCGCCTGGCGCGAAAGCTGGAGCATCCGGAGCGGATTGTGATTGGTCCTGTCCCAAAGCTTGGGATCGAGATGGCGAAAGAGGCGGCGCGCCGACGGCTCCCAGGTCCACCAAAGGTTGAAAACCATTTCCCGCAGCGGCTCGAGCTGCGCCGGAAGATTTGGAATAACGTTATAGGTCTGGATATTCGGCATGGCTGGAAGAATGCGTGCCCGCTAGCAAGAGGCGGAATACTGGCAGCAAAATGACTAGCAGCAAGCGTTCCGTTTCTCCGGGAGGGTGCAAATCATCGTGCGGGACGGGGGGAAAGAGAGCGCTGCTTCGCTCGTTGTGCGGCCAGAATCACCCCGATAGCCAGGCCGCTAACGAAGCCGCTAAGATGCGCGGCGAGGCTCACTTGCGGGCTCCAGAGATCGAAAGCCGTCTGGATGGCGACGATCGCGATGATGTTTTTGAGCTGGCGCCCGGCGAGCGGCGAATGGCGGTGACGGAACACCAGCAACCCGGCCGAGACCCCGATGACCCCCATGATGCAGCCCGAGGCGCCGACCAGCAGATTGGAATTCGTCAGACGCAGCCACCACAGAAGCACCACGCCGGCGCTCGAGCCGAGACCGCTGACGAGATAACTGAGAGTAAATTTTACCGTGCCGATCGTCCGTTCCAGGGCTGGACCCAGAATGTAAAGGCCGAGCAGGTTGATGCCGATATGGAGAGTCCCGTAATGCAGAAAGAGCGCGGTGAAGAGCCGCCAGTATTCGTGCCTAACGATTACCGCCTCAGGTTCAAGAGCCCCGAGATTTTGCAGGACCTGCGAGTTGGTCGCGCCGCCGAAGAGCATCTCGACGCCGAACATCGCCACATTCAGCAGGATCAACGCCCAGACCGCCGGTGTGCCCGCCGTTCGCGGTGCAGACCCCTTGCGCGTGGCGTTCGTGTCGGCGAGGACGCGATCGAGCAATCTTTCACCAGTCGGTGAGAGGGGCTCGTCGGGAGGCAACTGGACGAGACGCCGATCGATCGAACGCCGCAAAATGGCGTCGCAATTCTGGAGCCGTAATTGTTCCAGACGAGCACGCCCCGCGGCGTTTCGGCCCTCGGCAAGCTCTGCGGTTGCGAGCCAGAATTCCTTCTCCGCTGGCGGGGTATGACGAAGGTCTTCGTCGAATAACCGCAGAAGCGCGCCGCTCTTTCCACAAAAAGCGAGGGTCACGGCAAGATTCCAGATCCACGGGAGATCGATCGTTAGGCGCGGCTCGCGGTTTCCGGCCCGGGAACTCAGGAGAAGGACAAGATCATCCAAATCCCCGGTTTCGCCGAGCGCGCG
>DASXYO010000167.1:0-5594 GCA_036502465.1 Chthoniobacterales bacterium | reverse complement strand
GTGTCGGTCGGATAATAGACGCAGTCGACCAGTTGCCAGGAATCGGGTGATTTGCGGGCGGCGAAAGCACCGAGCTGCAGTGTGGTGTGATCGCGCACCTTGGTCGCTTCCCAATAGCCGACTGATTCGCTTGCCGCTTTTCCGCTACTGACGAGCGGCTGTGCGCTGGTGATTGGCTGGAAGTGACGCGCGGCCTTGGGTGCGAGGGAAAGCAGGCGACGATATTCCGAACCGGGTGAGATCGACTTATCGTTCCCGTAGGGAGGAACGGCAGCGAGGCCGCCGCGCGCCAGGGCTTCACTCCGCCGGCGCAAGATTTCCTGCCAGGCCTCACTCGCGGGCATCGGTTTTTGCCGGAGGAGCGCGAGCTCTTCACTCGTTAGGTGTAGATCTCCCGCATCGCCCGTCCTGGCAGCACGTGTGATCTCGTCGAGTAACCACCTGTCGCCGGCGAAGCCGGAGTTCAGGCGCAACGTCTTGAAAACGCCGGCCGCAGACGAAAAAGCGTACTCATGGTAGAGCCGAACATCCGGGTCCCGGTGCTGGAGAGGATTCCAATGGAGGAGGCCGTTTCCCACCGCCTCCAGCGGCGCATGAATGTAGTAGTAGGACTCGAGATAGATCCCGCGCGAGAAATCCCCCAGCGGTCCGCGATCGGTGACAATCTTCCCGGCCTTGAGATGCGCGAAGTCGACTGCCGGAAGCTGCGTCAGCGAACGCAACTCCTCGAGCGGCCCAGCAGAGGCGGTCGTAGCGAGCGCGGCCCCCACCGCAGCGAGGGCGCAATACTTTTTACCTAACGAAAAGAGAGTCGCCCTTGGAGCAGTCGGCAATTTCAAATCAGAAACTCGCTGACATCTGCAACTTCACGTAGGGCGAAGGATCCGTGCGGTAGGTTTCGCCGGCACGGCCGAAATCGAACTCCCGCTGGAACGAATAACCCGCTCCGACATCAAATGAAACCTTGTCGGAAACCGCATAGCTCAGCCCGAATCCAGCGCGATAATCGGCGAAATCGACCTGCGTGCCATTCAGTTTACCGGGACGAATATCGGGGTTCCGATCGGTCCGGAAGGAGCCGCCCACGAGCTCCGCGCCGGCCCAGAGATCGAGGCGTTTGGTCGCGGAATAAATCACCTTCGGTTCCGGCAAGACAGCCATCACGCGCCAGTTATCGCACGGAATCCAGATCACGCCGGCGAGCGGCAGAACCGGGAACCCGCTGCGCAGAAAGGAGGCATAAGCGCCGGCGAAGATATAAAACTTGTGTTCCTTGACGACGAAGATTCGGCCTAGCGTGATTGGCGCATCGAAGGAAGAGATGCCGATGTCATTCTGGGTGTAAAAGCCGGGCCGCACCTGGATGAAGGCGCCGACATCTTTGCCGTGCATGTAATCAATCCCAAAGACACCGGCAATCGCCTGGAGGTGGTTAGGGACGGGCGCATTCGTGCTCCCGAAGTCGTAGCGATCGTAGGAGAACCCGAGGTGGAGGTAGAAGTTCCCGTTTAACTGGATGCGATGCCCGTATTCCAGCTCGGTCTGAACTTCATCCTGCTTGCCGAAACTGCCGCCGTGGTTCAGGTCGCTCTCAAAGACATAGCCCTGCTCGAACTTGAAGATATCGAGCGGAGTTGCCTCCAGAGTGTTTTGGGTGGTCGCGACCGCAGTCTTATCATCCACTTCGGTGCCGGCTTGCAGGACCGGAGCGAGCAGAAAGGCGCCGCAGGCGGCGAGGAGGCAAAGTGAGTTTTTCATAAAATGTGGGTTGTCTTAGCTCATTCGCGTGACCGGCCCAAACCGGATTCGCGCTTTCTAAAGAAACTTTCGCTGGATCAGTCGAGAAGTTGCGGAAAGGAGAAATCAGACCTGGGCGAGTGATTGATGGCGGAGGAAGAGCGAAAACTCAGGCCGCAGCGTTCTCAGCCTTTGGCTTTGAAGCACCATTCGCATTCTCCTGGTCGGCCGCTTCCTTCATTTCACGGGACAACTTCTCGACCCGTTGGCGCATGATTTTGCCGGCTTTGAATTTCACCGTGGCGCGGGGCGGAATGACAAAACTGCTTCCGGGTTGGTTGGGATTGCGCCCGACACGCGGTTTGGTCAGGCGCGGTTGAAAGACGCCGAAGTTGCGCAATTCCACGGCCACGTTGCGCGCCAGGCTGTCGGTAATGTGGTCAAGCGTCCGCTGGACCACATCAAAAACCTGATGCTGAACCATGCCCGTCTGATTGCTGATCGACACGACAATGTCGCGTTTTGTGAGCTTACTCATGGTGTACCAGAATCGTCTGTCGACCGTTCCTTGAGCGGATCAATACACGAAAATCTCCCGCGACGCCCGTGAAAGTTTCGGGCGCGGAAACCTCTCGACAAAAGCGAGTTCGGTCCTGCCGACCTAACGGGCCGCCGTGCGGCGACCAAAAATTCCGCTCATAATTTGCGCGAATGCGCTGCGACTAAGCAACTCCCGCCGGCGCGCCTTGAGCTGGCCTTGGACGACACCGACCTTGGTGAAGACTGCGTTCCAATCCGACTCCAGTCGCCGCGTTTCGTCCCCGGAAAGTTCCCGCACCCCGCGGATGGAGGATGCGCGCTGCAAGACGTTCATTGTCTTGCCGGAGAGTTCTGCGACCAGGTTCAGCTC
The DNA here is from genome assembly GCA_036502465.1 of Chthoniobacterales bacterium. Lineage (GTDB taxonomy): Bacteria > Verrucomicrobiota > Verrucomicrobiia > Chthoniobacterales > UBA10450 > Palsa-1392. The sequence goes on along the minus strand of DASXYO010000167.1, from coordinate 2,947 downwards.
GCTGAAAACGTGTTCGCTTTCCTGCAACAGAATGGCGCGGACTTCGGTGAACTGGCGTTCCTGTTCGGGCGAAATGATCGGCTTCGACTTGTCCAGCGCGTAGGTGATGAAGTCGTGCAGTTTCTTCCAGCTCTCTGTCTGCAGAGTGAGCAGCCGCAACTGTGTCTCCAAACTCGTGTCTCTCATCTTTGGGCCGCGACGCTGACCATGTGCAGGGTCTCGTCGAGTTTTTGCAGGTTATCTATCAGGAGATGGGTCCAGGGCCGGTTCACTGTCTGCACCTGACTTATGATGCCTTCTTCAAAAAAGAAGCGGCCTTGGCGCCACCGAAAAATCTCCGCGACGGCAGCTTCCCCTTCGATCGAGCCGTAAGAGGCATGACGCACCATCCCGTGGTGCAGGTAGATCTCGCTGTTGCCGCGACCCGACTTGAAAGTGAACCGCCCGCTCCGTTGGCTCAGGCAGCTCATTTGCAGAATCTCCGCGGCGGAAAATTGATTGAGATTGCCGACCAGCGAGTGGCACGGATCGATCCCTTCGGCCGCCGGGCCAGAAGACCTTTCGAAAGCGGAGATGAATTCGCGCAACTGGCGGCGCAACTGACGATCGCTGCAATCGGCCGTGACCAACGCGACATTCTGCCCGCCCGCTTCCTGCGATTGTGCGGCACTCGGGGCCGCCTCCGTCAGCGCGACGATCTCGAGCGAAGGAAAATGCTGCCGGGTATGGATCGCCTGGTCGATCGCGGTCGCCGTTTCGCCTTCCACTACGAAAAGATCAAAATCCTCCCGCATCAGGATATAGACGGCCTCGGCCAGGCTGCGCACGATGCGGATCTCGACCTTTCGCATGGCGTCGATCATGGCCAGCGAACGGTCTTGGAAAACCGGCTCGGAATTCAGGATGAGCAGTCTCGTCTCCACAGGTAGTGGACGGACGAAGAGCAGGAAGCTTGCCGCGAACGGGACCGGACGTGCCTGATTTTTGGCGGAGAAATTCCTTATCTTCGCCACTCCCGCCGGGGCGCGGGCGCGGCGTAATGCTCCGGGGCGATCTCGTGCGCGGTGCGGAAATGGACTTTGGCAAACCGGCGGAGACCATCCGGCCCCTCTTTCTCGACGATCTTTCGGGCCGTTTCCTTGACCGTGGCGGAAACGCCGCGCCCCAGCGCCAGGCCGGTGCGTTTCCCGTTGCGCTCCAGCCAGTCGATGAACGATTCGCGGGCCAGGATCGAGGCCGCGGCGACCGCAAAGTCCGACTCCGCCTTGGTTCGCTGTTCGAGCTGAATGTGTTGACCATGCTCCAGAAGCGCCTTCTCGATGACACGGGCATCGGCGAACTTATCCGAGAGCGCCCGCGGGCAATCGGGGCGTTTTGCGAGCAGGTTTTCGATGACCCGGGCGTGGCCCCAGCCGAGGAGACTGTTGAGGTTACCGAACTTCTCATAGAGATCGTTGTAACGTTCCGGTCCGATCTGCACGACATCGATCGCGACCCCGGGCGTTTGCCGAATCATCTTGGCGAGCGCGCGAATCTTGGCGTCGGAGCCGATTCGTTTGCTGTCCTGGATTCCGTTCTCCAAAAAAGTGCGCGCGATCGCCCGATCGGTAAACGCCCCCGCAATTACCAGCGGGCCGAAGAAGTCTCCTTTGCCGCTTTCGTCGATCCCAAAATGCGGCTCGAACATTTCCGGCGAATGCACCTCCTCATAACCGAGCTTCGCTTCGCCGAGAATTTTCGGTTCAAGCTCGAAACTCACGAACTCGTCGATTCCTTTGCCCTGCAAAAGAACCTTCGGCCCCTTCTCATACACCGCGACGCTCAGCTTATTCTTTTGCGCGAAATAGATCGTGTAAGGCTTGGGCGAGAATTCGTAGCCGGAGCTTTCGAGCAACTGCCGCAGAGCTTTCACCTGCTCGTCGGTGAGCGGTGCGGTGTAGGTGGTCAGCGGTGGCACGGGCATGGAGTGGTTCGGCCTCCACGAGATCATCGCTCGCGTGCGGAGGCGAGAATTTTGTCTGTCGCGCCGCTCGAGCCGAGAGCATTGGACCCTCTGCTCGAGAGCGTTGAACCCCTCTGCTCGAGTGGCGGTGCGCGGGAGTGCCGGTCCGAGGTCTCACTCCGTCCGGTGGCGCCCACCCGCAGGCGAGCGCGAATCTTTCGGGTCGAGAAAAGTTATTGCCGTATTTAGATATTTCACTAATTATACATCCATTGAACCTTCTTTTTAAAGCCCTCCGCGACCCGACTCGTCGGCGCATCCTCGAGATGCTCAAGGAAAGCGACCTGACGGCCGGCCAGATCGCCGAGGCCTTCTCCATGACCGCTCCGAGCATTTCCTACCACCTCGATCTCCTGCGCCATGCCCAGCTCGTTTCCTCCCGGAAGAAGGGCCAGTTCGTCACCTATTCGCTCGAAACGACCGTCCTCGATGACTCGTTAGGCTGGATTCTCGATCTGATGAAGAAAGGAAAACGCAAATGAAAACGAAATTGAATTGGCTGGAGATTCTCCTGCTCGCCGCGCCCCTCATCGCGCTCGCGTTTTATTGGCAAGATCTCCCCGACCGAGTTCCCATGCACTGGGATTTCCGTGGCAAGATCGATGGTTGGGGAAGCAAAACACCAGGTATCTTCATCATCCCGCTTACCGCCCTCGGGATGACGGCTCTCCTTCACATCCTGCCCTGGTTCGATCCGAAATTGCGCCGCACGACGAAGGAGGAAAGTCGCATGCCCGTCGTCCTTCCGATCGTTCGGATCGCCTGTCTCCTCTTGCTGGACACGATCTTTTTCGTGCAACTTGCGACATCGTTAGGCCGAGATATTCCGGGCGGCCGGATTTTGATGAATTGCCTCCTCGTCTTCTTCGTCATCATGGGAAATTATCTCGGCACCCTGCGTCCGAATTATTTTGTCGGCATTCGCACGCCCTGGACGCTGGAGAA
>DASXYO010000166.1:0-19351 GCA_036502465.1 Chthoniobacterales bacterium | reverse complement strand
CGCGAGACGCCCGGCCAGGCGGTTGATTCCTCGGCGATCGTCATCACGCCCGGGAAGTTTTCGTAGCACCATTCGTTAGTCTGCTTGAGGAAGAAGACCGCCTCAAGATTCTCGCGGCCGCCGAAGGCGTTCGGGATCCATTGTCCCGGCTGGCGCGAGTAATCGAGATAGAGCATCGAGGCGACCGCATCCACCCGCAGGCCATCGATGTGATATTTCTCGAGCCAGAAAAGCGCGTTCGCGGTGAGAAAATTGCGCACTTCGTTGCGTCCGAAGTTGAAGATCAGCGTGCCCCAGTCCTGGTGCTCGCCCTGCCGTGGATCGGCGTGCTCGTAGAGATCGGTCCCGTCAAATTCCGCCAGTCCATGCGCGTCTTTCGGGAAATGGGCCGGGACCCAGTCCATGATCACGCCGACACCGGCGCGGTGACAGGCATCGACAAAATGCCGCAGCTCGTCGGGATTCCCAAAACGGCTCGTCGGCGCGTAGTAGTTCGTGACCTGATATCCCCACGAGCCTTCGAACGGATGCTCCGCGATCGGGAGCAACTCGATGTGCGTGAAACCCATCTCGAGGACGTACGGGAGCAGCCGTTCCGCAAACTCGAGGTAGCTGAGTGAGCGATTCCCTTCCTCCGCGACCCTCTGCCAGGAACCGAGATGCACCTCATAAATGCTAACCGCGCTCTGGTGCCACTGCTTCTTTTCGCGCTCCGCCATCCACTGTCTGTCGTTCCATTGGTAACGCTCGAGGTCGTAAACCATGGAGGAAGTCTGCACCCCGTGCTGACTGAAGAAGCCAAACGGATCGCTCTTCAATAGCAGTGCGCCGGTCGCGGTCTTGATCTCGTACTTGTAGTGCGCGCCTTCCTTCACTCCCGGAATGAAAATCTCCCAGGCGCCGCTCGCGAGCAGCTTGCGCATCGGATGGACGCGGCCGTCCCAGAAGTTAAAATCGCCCACTACACTGACGCGGGCCGCATTCGGCGCCCAGACGGCAAAATAAGTGCCGCGTTCGCCACCGATCTCGCGCAAGTGCGCGCCAAACTTATCGTAGAGTCGCTTGTGATTTCCCTCCGCGAAAAGGTGCAAATCGACGTCCCCCAGGATCGGGCCGTAGCTGTAAGGATCGCGCAGCAGTTGCTCCGAACCGTCAAACGCAATCACCTTTACGAGATAGGCAAAATCGCGCGATTCGTTAGGCACGGTCGCCTGGTAAAGCCCCTCGATATGGAGCCGCTCGGCCGGAAAAATCTTTGTCGGGTCGTCCGCCGCCACGATCTGGATCTCCTTCGCCTCCGGCCGAAAAACGCGGATGACCAAATCCTCGCCCGAGCGATGCGGACCAAGCACCTTGAACGGGTCGGAATGGGAAGCATGCAAGAGGGCGACAATCTCGTTTGGGTCGATGGGATGGATGGCAAATGAACTCATGTTTCGCCAAACAGACTATCGGCTGAGGTCGGCATTGCAACGGAGGAGGCAAGGCGCCGGGCCCCAACCTTCGGCTCCGAGTTTCCGACCGACCCGAGCCTTTTTGATTTTCATTAACCGTCACCTCACCGATATTTCCGGCGATGGATGAGTCTTCTAAAGATCCGGCTGAGGCCTTGTTGCACACCTACACCGCGGACGGCGGAATCAATTATCTCGACGCTGCCGCGACCCTCCCTTCGCGACCGGCGATCGATGCTGCCTGCGTCGAACTGCTCAGCCTTCTTTTCCCCGGGTTCCACGGCCCGCCCGTCGTCCACCCCGGCGATTTGCCCGCTCTTACCCGCAGTCGCCTGCGCGCGCTGCACGCAAGACTTCATCCCGAGATGTGCAAAAGCCTCGCCCGGGAGGGCGGTAACGGCTCGGTCGAACCGGACGCGGATCGCATCCTGCGAAGCTTCTTCGCTCAACTCGCCACCCTGCGCGAAATGCTCTGGACCGATATCGACGCCGCCTACGAAGGCGACCCGGCCGCGACCAGCTTCGAGGAAATTATCCTGGCGTATCCGTCTCTTGAGGCGATCGCGATCCAGCGGATGGCCCACATCCTTTATCTCGCCAACCTCCCGCTCATCCCGCGCATGATGACGGAATGGGCGCACGGTCGCACCGGGATCGACATTCACCCGGGAGCGGAAATCGGGAGCCATTTCTTTATCGATCACGGCACCGGGGTGGTGATCGGCGAGACGACCAAAATCGGCTCGCACGTCAAGTTATATCAGGGCGTTTCCTTCATCGCTCGCTCGCTTTCCGCGGGACGGGCTCTGCGCGGGCAAAAACGTCACCCGACGGTCGAAGATCACGTCGCGATCTACGCCGGCACGACGGTCATGGGTGGCGACACGGTGGTCGGCGCCGGCACAACCATTGGCGCCAACGTTTTCCTTACCCATAGCGTGCCGCCCCATTCGCTCGTTTCCTATCAGGAAAAAGAAATCGCGATTGTGCCGAAGCGACCGGGCAAGGCCGGCGGCATGGCCGTCGATTCTTTCCCGCGATGATCTACCTCGATTACAACGCGACCACTCCGCTTTGCGCGGCGGCGCGGGCCGCGATGGAGCCCTATTTCGAAAGGCATTTCGGCAATCCCTCCAGCGTCCATCGCGCGGGACGCGAAACCCGGGCCGCGCTCGACGAGGCGCGCGACCGGCTGGCCTCATTGTTAGGCGCGAAACCGCACGAGATCATCTTCACCAGCGGCGGAACGGAGGCGAACAACCTCGCCCTTCTCGGCCTCGCCCGGCGCGCCCCGCCTAACGGGAAGCATCTGATCAGCAACCGGGCCGAGCATCACGCGGTCCTGCACACCCTCGAACATTTGGAAAAACGGGAAGGCTTTGAGGTGACCTGGCTCGATCTTTCGCCAGAGGGCTTGGTCGATCCCGATGCGCTCGAGCGCGCAATCCGGCCCGAGACCGCGCTGGTCTCGATCATGACAGCGAATAACGAAACCGGCGTCATTCAGCCGATGCGGGAAATTGGGGCGCGCTGCCAAAAACACGGCGTGCTTTTGCACAGCGACATGGTGCAGTCGTTCGGGAAAATCCCGACCGACCTGGCGGGAATCGACGCGGCTAGTTTCGGAGCGCATAAATTCTACGGACCAAAGGGCGTCGGCTTTCTCTATCTCCGCGCCGGGTTACCGATCGATCGCATCCAGTTCGGCGGCTCCCACGAAAGCGAACGCCGTCCTGGGACCGAGAATGTCCCCGCGACTGTCGGGATGGCGACGGCCGCGGCGGAAGTCCTGCGCGATCTGCCTAACGAGCAGGAACGGGAGGCGAATTTGCGCGACGAACTTTGGCGCGGGCTTGAGCGCGTCTCTCCGGGCCTCCAGCAAAACGCCGCCACCGCCCCGCGACTCGCCAACACGCTGAACGTTAGCTTTCCCGAATTCTCCTCGGAGACACTGCTCATGGCGCTCGATTTGGAGGGCGTTTGCGCCTCGAGCGGTTCGGCCTGCATGGTGGGGTCAGTCGTCGCCTCGCACGTTTTGCTCGCGCTCGGCCTCTCCCCGGAACGGGCGGCCTCGGCCATCCGCTTCTCGTTAGGGAAACAGACGACTGCTTCCGAAATCGAGCAAACGGTGGAAGCGGTCGAACGCATCTTGCAGCGGCGCAATTCGCGCGCCCGTCCCGCAGCGACACCTCATGTTGTCGTTTAGTCAGCTCGAGTTCACTCTCGCTTCTCCCCTGCCGGCGCGACCGCCCGGACGCGATTCCGCACTCGAAGCTCTGGCGCGCGATCTTCTTCTTCAGCAGGGCGCATCCGATCTGGCGGCGCGAGTCGTCGTCGAATGGTCAAACCGCCTCCGCACCGCCGCGGGCCGCGCGGAGTATCGGCTCTCACGCGTCCTCCTCAATCGTCGCCTTTGCGCCCACGGCGAGGAAGAAATCGATCGCACCCTGCGCCACGAGTTGGCGCATCTCCTCGCGCAAGCTCGCGCTGGCCGTCGCCGGATCGCACCCCATGGAGCCGAGTGGCGCCGCGCCTGCGCCGATCTCGGCATCGCCCACGAATCACGCTGCCACGATCTTCCTTTTCCCGCCCGGCGCCTGGCGCGCCGCTATCTTTACGTCTGTTCCCATTGCCGCCGCGAATTCCCGCGCACCCGACCGCTCCGGCGCACTTCCGCCTGCCTCGCCTGTTGCCGCGATTTCAACCGCGGGCGTTACGACCGCCGCTTTAAGCTCCGGCTCGTTAGGCGCTAGGCGCTCCGGGTATCCCGCATGATCCTCTGGCAGAAAGAAGCCGGCGCGGCGTGGCTGGCGGAACACGAAACTTGGCTCGTAGCATTTGCCGGGGAAAATCTCGCCATCATCTCGCGGCCGGGTCGCGCGCGCACCCTGGTCCAGATCCTTTGCCCGCGGCGCGTCATGGCCGAGAAATTAGTGCGCAGGTTTGGCGGAACCTCCGCAAGTTTGCCGCACGACTGGCTGGAAAGTTTTCAGTCACAAGCCGCGCATCCGCCGATTCGGATTGGTCGCCGGCTGGAGGTCGCTAGCGAACCGGATCCTGAAAACAGCGGCGGGCGCCTCTTCATTCCCGCCGCGGGCGCTTTCGGGACGGGCGAACATTCCACCACCGCCATGTCGTTGCGATTGCTGGAAGAGACGACGCGAAATCTCTCGCCCGGCTGGCGTTTGCTCGATGCCGGAACGGGCACAGGCATTCTTGCTCTGGCCGCTTGCCGTTTCGGCGCGCGCGACGTACTCGGACTCGATTTCGATCCGTGCGCCATCCGGCATGCCCGGCAGAATGCGCGCGCCAATCACATCTCGCGCGCGAAGTTCTTGGTGGCCGATGTCCTGCGCTGGAAACCCGACCTCCGCTACGACCTCATCACGGCGAATCTTTTCAGCGAGCTGCTCGTCGCCGCGCTGCCCACCTTTCGCCGCGCGCTCCGGGCAAAGCATCCAATGATCATCTCCGGCATCTTGCGCGAACAGGCCGATTCTGTCGTCGAGGCCCTCAATCGCTCCGGCTTCGAGATGGAAACACAACGTCGCCGGGGCAAGTGGATCGCCCTCCGCGCCTGCCGGAAAACATAGTTGAAGGCACGGGCGCGGCAGCTACCTTCCGCCTGTCCGAGCGACTTCGATTGCCTGCAACCCCGCGGCTTAATCCTTCAGCCGCTCAGGATTTCCTTATGCAGGCTGATCAACTCTCCTACGTCATCGTTACTCCTTACTCGATGCGCAAATCGCGCACCGGCGGGATCGTTTCCCGCCTCATTTCCCGCACCGGGCTCGACCTGGTCGGCGGACGGATGTTCGCCCCGGGCGAAGAACTCGTCAGGCGCTACACCGAGGGCATCGTCACCTCGAAGGATCCGCGGCATCGCGCTACGCAGGAGTTGCTGCGCGATTACGTCCTGAGAAATTTCACGGGCGAGCGCGACAACCAGCGCCCCCGCGTCCTCCTGCTGGTCTTTCGCGGACAGGATGCGATCGAGAAAATCCGCCACGTCGTCGGCCACATCGTACATGAACGGACGAGCGGCGAGACGATTCGCGACACTTACGGCGATTACATCACCGACGAATCGGGCAAGGTGTCTTACTTCGAGCCGGCCGTGATCGCTTCGCTCGATGAGCAATCGGTCGAGGAAAACCTGAAGCTCTGGGCCGATTTTTCCGATTCCGACGGCGGCATCCTGGATGACGTCATTACGTTCCCGGCGGACGCGAAAGTCGAGAAGTCACTCGTCCTGATCAAGCCGGACAATTTCAAGTTCCCAAACATCCGTCCCGGCGGTGTGATCGAGGTTTTCTCACGCACCGGGCTCTACATCATCGGCTTCAAGGTCCACCGCATGAGCGTCGGGCAGGCGGAGGAATTCTATGGCCCGGTCTTGAACGTTCTCGAGGACAAGCTCGGCGCGAGCAAAGGCCGCGAAGCGTGGGAAGACATTGTCGAATTCATGTCAGGTGGACGGCCCAGCGCGACATCCGACGACCAACGCCTCGCTCCGGGGACGGAGAAGTGCATCGCGATCGTTTACCAGGGCGAAGACGCGGTTCGCAAAATCCGCGAGGTCCTCGGCCCGACGGATCCGAGCAAGGCGCCTCCGGGTTCCATCCGCCGCGAATTTGGCCAGACCATCATGGTCAACGCCGCCCACGCCTCCGATTCGGCGGAAAATGCGAAACGCGAGATGGAGATCGTGCAGGTGAAGGAGAACAACCTGAAACCTTTGATTGAAAACTTCTACGCCCGCCGATAGCTTGCGCTCCCTTTTTTTCGAAACTCTTTGATGAACACTCTGGCCATGGAAATTTCTACGCGCGCTGCTCAACTGACTCCGTCTCTCACTCTCTCGATCGATAGCAAAGCGAAGGCGATGAAGGCGGAGGGCATCGATATCTGCGGTTTCGGCGCGGGCGAACCGGACTTCGACACACCGGAGCACATCAAGGAAGCGGCCATCACCGCGCTCCAGCAGGGTTTCACGAAATACACGCCCAGCTCCGGCCTGCCGGAACTGCGCCAGGCGATTTCCGATAAACTCGCGGCTGATAACGGCCTCGAGTATCGCCCGAGCCAGATCATCGTGAGCAATGGCGCCAAGCATTCCTGTTACAACGCCATCCTCGCGACCTGCGAACCGGGCGACGAAGTGATCATCCCTTCGCCCTACTGGGTGAGCTATCCCGACATGGTGAGGCTGGCCGGCGCCGAGCCCGTCATCGTCCAGACCAACGAACGCAACGGCTGGAAGATGACTGCCGAAGAATTCGAAAACGCGATGACGCCGCGGACCAAGATGGTGATCATGAACAGCCCGGGCAACCCGACCGGTTCGGTTTACAGCCGCGAGGAATTGGAAGCAATCGTCGAGGTCGCGGCCGAGGAAGACATCTACATTTTATCGGACGAGATCTACGAGAAGCTTGTCTATGACGATGCGAAACACGTCAGCATCGCCTCGCTCTCCAAGGCGGCCTATGACCTGACGATTACGGTCAACGGTTTCAGTAAATCCTACGCGATGACCGGTTGGCGGCTCGGCTACATGGGCGCGCCGGAAGCGATTGCGAAAGCGGTCGACTCAATCCAAAGCCACAGCACTTCGAACCCCTGCTCCTTCGCGCAAAAAGGTGCCATCGCCGCGCTCAAGGGCGACCAGCAGCCGCTCTCCGACATGCACGACGAGTTCGATATGCGACGCAATTACATGTTCGATCGCATCATCAAGATCGCGAACATCACCGCGGTCAAACCGCAGGGCGCCTTCTATGTTTTGGTCAACATCAGCCAGCTCGGCCTGACTTCGCAGAACTTCGCCGATCGCCTCCTGAGCAAGGCCAATGTCGCCGTCGTTCCGGGCGCGGCATTCGGCGACGATCGCACCATCCGCCTGAGCTACGCGACGAGCATCGACGTGATCAAGAAGGGGCTCGACCGGTTCCAGGACTTCTGCCGCACGCTCTAGGCGATTGATGATTTCAGGTTTTCGATCTCAGATTGGGAGAAATCGTCAATTTGAAGTCTGAGATCTGAAAGCGCCCGGCTCGCTCGCCCTCGTCCTCCACGCTCACCTCCCGTTTGTTAGGCACCCGGAACACGAAAATTTCCTCGAGGAAGACTGGCTCTTCGAGGCGATCAGCGAAACCTATCTCCCGCTCCTCCGCATGATGCGGCGGCTGGTCGACGAGGGCGTCGACTTCCGGCTCACGCTGTCGCTCACCCAGACTCTGTGCGCGATGCTGCAAGACGAACTCCTGCAGGAGCGCTACCTGCGCCATCTCGAGCGCCTGATCGGTCTCGCAGAACAGGAAATTGAGCGCAACCGAAACGAATCGCAGCTGGCCGGGCTTTCCCGCTTCTATCGGCAGTTTTTCACCGAGGCTCGCGACTTTTTCGAGAATACACTCCACCGCGATATCGTTAGGGCATTTCGCGAACTGCAGGATGCCGGTTGCGTCGAGATCATCGCCAGCGCCGCAACCCATGCTTTCCTTCCGCTTCTCAAGGACTTCCCGGAAGCACAACGCGCCCAGATCCGGATCGGTTGCGACAGCTACCGCGAAATGTTCGGCCGCGGGCCGCGCGGTTTCTGGCTGCCGGAATGCGGTTACAGCAACGGCTTGGACGTTCTTCTCCAGGAAGCCAACGTGCGCTGGTCGGTCCTCGACACTCACGGGCTTCTCTTTGCCGAGCCGCGGCCGCTGCGCGCGATTTACGCTCCCTGTTACACCTCTGCGGGACCCGCGGTTTTCGCCCGCGACCGGGAATCAAACCGCGAGGTCTGGAGCGCGGAAAGCGGTTACCCCGGCGATCCGGTCTATCGCGATTTTTATCGTGACGCCGGTTTCGATCGTTCGGAGGAAGAGCTTCGGCCGTTCCAATATCCGCCGGGGGTCCGAAAATTTACCGGGCTCAAATATCATCGCGTGAGCGGATCGACCGACGAGAAGGAACTCTACGATCCGGCTTGGGCGATGGCAGTGGCGGACGAGCATGCCGACGATTTTTTCGGGAAACGCCAGGCCCGCTGTCGCGAGCTGCGCGCCCTCGGTCTGGAACCGATCATCGTTAGTCCGTTCGATGCCGAGCTTTTCGGTCACTGGTGGTTTGAAGGCCCGCGCTTTCTCGAAAGTTTTCTGCGGCGCGCCGCGCGCGAGCGGGAGGACTTTGTTCTCGCGACTCCGACGGAATTCCTGGCCGCGCATCCTTCGCAGCAGGTCGTTAGGCCAAATCCTTCCAGCTGGGGCGAGAACGGCTTCAGCAGCGTCTGGTTGGACGAGCAGGCCGCCTGGATTTACCCGCTCCTGCACAAGGCCACGCGTCGCATGATCGAGCTCGCGCGGCGTCACCGCGAGACGAATGATGCCGCGATCGAGCGCACCCTGCGCCAGGCCGCGCGTGAGCTTCTCCTCGCGCAATCGAGCGACTGGGCCTTTCTCCTCAAGACGAAAAGCGCGCCGCACTATGCCCGGCAGCGAACGGAAGATCATCTCAACCGCTTTCAACGACTCGCCGCCGATCTCGACTCAGGCCGGATTGATCGCGAATTTCTTGGCGAATGCGAAGAGCGCGCTAACCTTTTCGCCGACCTGAATTGGCGATATTACCTTTAGCCCTCCTCCACATGCGTTTCGCCATTCTGTTCTGTTCCATCTTCGCCGTCGCTTCGCTGCAGGCGCAGGAGTCTCCGACCCCGGCGTCCTCGCCGTCGCCATCAACGGCACCGGCTCGCCATGTATCGCTACGCTTCGCCCTCCCGCCGCTCGACGGAACAATCAGCCTCGGGATTTACAACCAATCCGGCAAGCTGGTCCGCGTTCTCCACCGGGAAGATGCGATCTCCGATTTTACCCCCGGTCATGACGCGCTCGAGACAGAATGGGATGGGACGGACGACACCGGTAATCCCTTGCCTAACGGAAAGTACAGCGCACGCGGTTTCGTCGTGGGCGACCTCAAAGTCGAAGGGATCAATTATTTCTTCAACGATTGGGTAACGGATGAAAACTCGCCCCATGTTTTTCGCTGCACTCAGCTCTGGATGAGAGATGGCGAATTGCTGGTGGACGCTGAACTGGCCGGCGGGCGGAAGGTGACGTTCGTTTGCGATCGGACAAGCGGCGCGATCCGCAACGAAACCGCGGCGGTTTCAGGCCAGCACTGCGCTCGGTTGGCAGTACTGCCCAACGCCGTCGATTGCGCGCAGGGCATGGACGACACGATCTGGCTGATAGATTCCAAGGAAGGAAGTGGAGTTCGCCAGGTCAGGCAGATGGCCCGGAACCAAGAGGTCGTGCGGCAGCTCGATTACGTGGCGGATGATCCCCAGCCTCAGCACATCGAGGCTTCCACCACCGGCGACGAAATCTTTCTCCTTGAAGGCAACGATCTCGTCGAACGATTGCGCGGTCTGAGGTTGCTCCGGACGACGGACGACGCGGAAGGAGCCGTTTCGGATTGGAAAAGTCTTTTCGACAAGAAGATCATCGCGCACCGCAACTTCGCGCTCGAAAACGGCAAGCCGGTTGCCGTTTCCGGCACGGCGCAAACTTCGCCCGGAAAGTTCTCGCAAAAGCTGCGCCCCGATCCTTTACAGCACGATCAGGCGGGAAAAGTCGAGTTGGCGATCGGGATCGATGCCGATGGCAGTTACCTCAAGGCCGCTGACGGTCTTCCGCTTCGAACGATCAGTGACACTCCCAATCTTTCTCGTTCTCTCGCGGCCCGGCACAACGACGATGCACTCGATATTTACCAGGACGACGGCGCGGTCGTGGAGCAATTCCGCGTTTCGAATCTCGCTGAAATGATTGCTTTCGATTGCGGCGATTTCGAGTTGAAATAGGACGATGCCCCGCGACATCGTTTATTTCGATCTCGAGACTCAGCGCACCGCGAACGACGCCGGCGGCTGGGACCGCAAAGGCAACATGCAGATGTCGATCGGCGTCATCTACAGCACCCGCACCGAGCGCTACGAAATTTTCCACGAGCCGCGCGTCCACGACTTGATCGAGCGCCTGCGCCAGGCCGATCTGGTCGTTGGATTCAATGTCATCAATTTCGATTATCACGTCCTGATGGGCTACACCGTGCTCGATCTCGCCCATGAGCTCCCGACCGTCGACCTCATGGTCGACATGGAGGCGAAACTCGGCCATCGCCTCGGGCTCGACGCGATCGCCCAGGCAACGTTAGGCGTGCGAAAGACGGCGATGAGCCTCGACGCCATTCGCTGGTGGCGCGAGGGGCGCATCCTCGAGATCGCGGAGTACTGCTGCTTCGACGTGAAAGTGACGCGGCTCGTGCACGAGCACGGTTGCCGGCACAAGGAACTTTTCTTTCACGATCGCTTCGCCCGCAAACAGCGGGTCGAGATCGATTGGGCACACCTCGACGAATTGAGCGTAGCCTAACGAATCTCGACGTCGATCGGGAGGCAGTGATTGATCTGGTAACTTCCCAGGTCAAGATCGCGCTCCATCGGCTGCGTTCGCCCACGAGAGTCGGTCGCGCGCGCGAGCAGAACTCGGTGGCCACCTTCCTGCGGCACGTTCCAATCGAATTCCCAGAGCCGCCAGCTATGGCGCGCGTTTTCTTTGCCTAACGAAGCCACCTGCCAGGAACTTCCCCCATCCGTGCTCAGCTCGACCTTGACGATGTCGGCATCGGCAGTCCAAGCGGCCCCCGTCACTTTGTAGTTCGCACCCGCGGCGATGACTTCGTTAATCCCCGGCCGGGCGATCGCCGCTTTGACCTGCATCTCGGTGATCGGCACAAGGCGTACGCCGGCATCCGCGCGTTCCCAGAAGGCATAATCGACCGTCTGGTAATAGCCGTTGTAAGGCTGATCCGTCACGACGATGCGCTGCAGCCATTTGACCGCGGCCATCCCATACCAGCCCGGCACGATCGCCCGCAGCGGAAAACCATGGGCCGGCGTGAGCGGCTCGCCGTTCATTTCGTAGGCGAGGAGAACACCTTCGAGCGCTTTGCCTAACGGAACGCCACGCGCGTAATGGATCTTGCCCGCCGGTTTCGGCGCTTCGCTGATCGTGCCTGCGTCCGCACCTTCCAGGATGACTTCGAGCGCACCCTCGTTGATCCCGGCCGCGCGGAGAACTTCGCCTAACAACACCCCGGTCCATTCTGCGTTGCCGACGGCGCCCAGTTCCCACTGCGTTCCCTTTACCTTGGGAACGAGAAAAACGCGGCTGTTGCCGGCGCACTCCAGCGTCGCCGGAAGCGTCGTGGCGGGAAGCTGGCGCAAATCATCCAGGCTCCAGGAACGCGCTTCCTTGACCGCCCCTTCCACCCGCAGCCGCCAGCTCGCCAGGTCGAGCGCCGGCACCGGAAAATGCGACCGAATATAAAACTGCTCGTTAGGCGTGAAAAAACCCTCGAGCTCGCCGAAGGGCATTTCCAGGTTGGCCGGTTCCTTTTCGCGAATAATCATGTTTTTAAGAATCTAGCCCGGGCAATTCTCCGAAACCCAGCGCAAATATTCCGGCAACCCCTGCTCGATCCGGAAAGCGATGATTTCCGGAACTTCATAGGGATGCAGCTGGCGCAAAGTCGTCTCCAGCGCCTCGTAGCGGTCGGCCGTTGTCTTGAAGAGCGCGAGCGTCTCGTTGCCGGCTTCTACTTTTCCTTCCCACCAATAAATCGACTCGACCGACGGCACGAGATTGACGCAGGCGGCGCATTTCTCCTCGACCAACTGGCGCCCGATCCGTCGCGCCGTGGCGACATCCGGGAAGGTGCTGAGGACGACAAGCGCTTCCTCCGGCATGTCTCGTTAGGCAACGGCAACCGCGGCGTGCCGGCAAATCCAGCCACCGGCCACGAGCACGTCGTCTTCGTAGCAAACCGCGGCCTGCCCCGGCGTGACGGCCTTCTGCGGTTCGTCCAGCCTAACGAGTGCGCGATCGCCTTCCAGCGGATACAGAGTGGCCGCCGAGCCCGGGTGGCTGTAACGAATCTTGACCGTGACCGCGAGCGGCTCGTCCGAAGGCGGGCGGCTGCTCCAGTTGATCCGGTCGATCTCAAATTCTTCGACGAGCAAATCCTCCGCATCGCCGACGAAAACCCGGTTATTGGCCGGGTCGATATCGACCACATAGCGCGGCCGCGGCGAACCGCCGGGCAATCCCTTGCGCTGGCCGATCGTGAACATCTCGATTCCTTCGTGCTCGGCGATGAAGTTGCCGGAAAGATCATAGATGCCGCCGCGATGAAATTCCGCCTCGCTGAGGTGACCGCGGAGGAAGGCCTTGTAGTCGTTGCCCGGAACGAAACAAATTTCCTGGCTGTCGACCTTGTCGGCCACCTTCAAGCCTAACGAACGAGCGATTTCGCGAATTTCCGGCTTGGCCATCGCGCCTAACGGAGTCAGGGCATGCCGGAGCTGCGGCTGGCGCAGGCTGAAGAGGAAATAGGACTGGTCCTTGCGCGGATCGGCCCCTTTGCGCAAGACGGCGCGATCGGCGTGATGCTCGATGATGGCGTAGTGCCCGGTCGCGATATAATCGCAATCAAGCGCGCGCGCTTTTTCCCAGAGGCTGCCAAACTTGAGCTTCTCGTTGCACATCACGCAGGGATTCGGCGTCCGGCCGGCCTGGTATTCGCTCGAGAAATAATCAATCACGACGCGCTCGAACTGGTCCGCCTCATCGACCACGTAATGCGGAATGCCTAACGAGTGGGCGACGCCGCGCGCGTCCGCGATCGCCTGCGGCCCGCAGCATTTGTCCTCGGCCCGCGAGATGCAATCCTGCGGCCAGACCTTCATCGTCACGCCGACGACGTCGTAGCCCTGCTCGCGGAGCAGATAGCCCGCGACGCTGGAATCGACCCCGCCGCTCATGCCGAGCAGGACGCGCTGTTTGGTTCCGTTCATCGAGCGCGTAAAGTCGGCGCGATTGGCGAGGGGGTCAACGCAGCGCGAGGCCTTTTCCGCCGTTGCCGACGGCTCCGCTCACTGGGGGAAAAGCGTGGCGTTGAGGCGCGTGATCTCCGGCTTTCGATAGGTCAGGACGTAGCTGGTGTAATCAAACGAGCACTCCACCGGTTTCCCGTTCCGGAAGCCCGGAGTATAGACAGCCTTGGCGTATTCCTTCACGGCCGCACGGCCGAAATTGTAGTTAGGCGGGTCTTCGGATGCGACTCGGATGTCTTTGACCTGTCCGTCGATACCCACGCGCAACGTCAGAACAGCCGCGCCGTTTCTCTGATGGAGCCTCGCCTTCTCGAGGTCGAGTTTGGCGGCATCCCAGTCATCGGTACCAGAGATAAGCTGCGGGGCGATGAAATCTTTCCCCTCCTTCAAGTCTTCCGAACTCTGGTTGGCATAAACGTGCAACTGCGGTTTGCCATCGGTGACGTAAAACATGGCGGTGCCCGCGAAATAGACCGAGACCGGCTTCCCCTTATAGGCCGCGGGAATGAAGTAGCTTCGCTTCAAAGCCTCTTCCACTTCGTTCGCCAAACGCTTCGAGTCGGGCGTGCCGCGATAGGTCCTGCCATCCTCCGCTTTGCCGGAGTGGCCGACATAGCATTCGAACATGACGACGGCGTTCCCCTGCCCCTTGGCGGCGAGTTTCTTCGCGTCGATTAGATTGACGAGTGACTTCGAGCCGTTGCCGACCAGCGCTGGGCGAAAGGCAGTGCTTTGCGCCGCGGCGACTGAGGTGAGAGCAAGCGAGGTGAAAAGGACGCGGAGAACTTTGGGAAATAACATGGGCGGTTTAAAGCTGATTGCATGCCGGACTGCAATCAGAATTTTTTTACCGGTCGGCTGACGAATGCGCTAGCTCGCAAAGTGAAGCGCCACGGAAAATCCTTCGCCCGGCTGATCCCGATCCGGGGATCGGCCACAACCTGAATCCGTTCGTTAGGGCGAGGATAAAAGCTGTGTGCCGGATCGGAGCATAAGTCCATCTCGTGATGACGCTTCGTGATCGCGAGCGCCTGGGTCAGCTTGCCCGGGCCGGAACAGAGGCGTTTCGCATCATCCACGCCGCGCCGCCTTCGCATCAAGTCGAGCCCGCGCTGCGGCTCGATTGCGCGAATGAGAATAAGCCCGTCACGAGGCCCGCCTTTCACAAGCACGTTCAGCATCCAGTGCACGCCGTAGTTGAAATAGATGTAGGCCGCGCCCGCTGTGTTCCGTTGCACGAAGGCGCGCGCGCTCGGCCGCATGAAGGTGTGGGAGGCCTCATCGCCCTCGACAAGGTAAGCCTCCGTCTCGACCACGAGCCCGGCGCATCTTCCCCAGACGAGCTCGGTTCCGACCACGTTCTCGGCGCAGCGCAGGGGATCGATTTGAAAGAAACTCTGAGGTAGCACGTCGAAAACTTGCAGCTTCGCTATCCAGAGACTTCGCTTAACAAGAAGGCGATGACTAGCGACGCGCGCGATAGCCGTACATGAAATCTGACATCTCGAATGTGGTTGCGACCACGTGCCCGTCGCGAAAGGCGGGGATGAACTTGGCTGTCGAAAAGGTCTTGAGCAGAGCGGCGCCAAGGTTGAGCCCTTTCGGCTCCTCCCGCACCAGGTGCATTTCCCTGCGCTTTCCTTCCGTATCGACCCCGATGGAAACGACGGCAGTGCCCGTCTTCCAGTGATGCCTCAAAACTTCGAGGTAGGGTTCCGCCTCTTCCCAATCGTCCGTTCCAAGGATGAACTGCGGTTGGATGTAATCGCTCCCCCGCCCTAGCTCCGCCCGATCCTGGTTTGCGAAAATCTGGAGCTGCGGTCGTCCATCGCGGATGGCGAAGATGACGCTCCCGCGAAAAAATACATCGACCGCTTTTCCGTGCGCCAAGGCAGGGATGAACCGTGCGCGGTCCAACTCTTTCGCGACCTCTTTTTGTAATGGTTTTGAATCAGGGGGGCCGAAGCATGAGGAGCTTTCCACATAGCCTCCCTCCCCGGAAATCGAGGCATCAAACATCACGATCGCATCCTGTTGTCCTTCCC
The DNA here is from genome assembly GCA_036502465.1 of Chthoniobacterales bacterium. Lineage (GTDB taxonomy): Bacteria > Verrucomicrobiota > Verrucomicrobiia > Chthoniobacterales > UBA10450 > Palsa-1392. The sequence goes on along the minus strand of DASXYO010000166.1, from coordinate 3,902 downwards.
GGAGCAATTGGGCCGTATCGATCAGGTTAACCAGGGATTTTGGACCGTTGCCCACGAGTGCGGGCCGAAAGCCGCCGTCCGGTTTGGAGGCAGCCATTGCGCTCAAAGCGAGAAGAAGAAACGAAGCTAATAGGATGGGGCGGGGCGCCAAAGATCTCATCGGGCAGACTGAAAACACGAAGCCGACTTGGGTCAAGGGAGGAAGATTATGCCGCCTCCGAATCCCGCCAAACCGGCAGGATTTTGTGGCGACGAAAATACTCGATCAACGCTTCCCGAGTCTGGACAGGATGAAGGGTGCACCTGGCTTCCGGACGCTCCAGAATCGAGCGCAACTTCATGAAGCGATGACCCGCGCTTCGCGCGTCGAAGGTGTTGAGGGCAATCCGATAACGTTTCGCGGGATCGAGCGGCCGGCCGTCAGCCGTTCGCGAACTCGTTAGGCGCTTTTCTCTTCCCTGCCCGGCCACGGAAATTTCAAAACCCGTCAGGCTGCGACGCTCGCGGCTCTGGAAAACCTCTTCCATGATCACTTTGAGCTCGAGCGGCGTCAGCTCAGCGGTCACGAGATAATTTTCGTATGGCAAAATCTCCCAGAGATCGCCAATCGTTTTCCGGCCTTTCTTGAAAGCATGCCGATCGTCGAAGAGCCCGTGAAAGACTCCTTCGATTTTCACTTCGCGGGCGGCCAGCGCCTCTGTGATCGCGGCCGCGATCAATTGCTCGACCTCGCTCGGTTCCCCTGCCTCGGACCGGATGCTCAGGGTTTTTCTCAGTTCGCCGACCGGCTCGGCCAACACCTCGGCAGCGCGCTGAAGTCGCGGCTGGGTTCGGCTCAGGATCAGCGGATCCAGTTCCCAGCGGTCATCCATCAACTCGGTCCCCGCTTCCTGTCGAAGCAACTTCTTCGAGTTGCGATCGAAGAGCAGATCGACTCGCCCGACATGGATGCCAAAATGGTCGGCCTGGGTGAGGAGGACGCCATTCGTTAGGCGACTGGGGATATTCTGGTGCGTATGCCCGGCGATGACGGCTGCGACTTCCGGGAATTCCGCGGTCAGCGCCGTCATGCAGTTCGCAAAATCATCGCCGCCGGTGCGCTCCTTCAATCCCATGTGACCAGCCAGAACGATGGCATCCGCGCCCTCGGCCCGCGCCTGCCGGATGGCGCGCCGGGTTGCCTCGACCGGATGGTGGAACTCCATGCCCTCGATAAACCGGGGCAGAAACCAGAAGGGCATTCCCGGCGTCGTTAGGCCAATGATCGCGAGCCTGATCCCGGCAACTTCCTTCACGATGAAGGGCTGGATTTTCGCGAAAGGATGCTTCGCGTCACGGAATCCGCCGGCTGGTTTTCCTTCGAGGAGCGTGTTCGCCGCCAGGACCGGCATGCGCGAAGTTCCGACAGCTTGCAAAAAGGGATCGATCCCCCAGTCGAACTCGTGATTGCCGATCATCCAGGCGTCGTATTGCAGGAGATTGAAGAGGTCGATCATCGACCGCCCTTCATCGCTGAACGCGAATTGCGTGCCCTGATAAACGTCGCCGACATCCAGGAGAATCGAGTGCGGATTTTCCCGCTGCCAGCGCCGAATCTGGGTGACGCAGCGCGCCAATCCCCCAAGGCCCTGGCGCCCACCGTAATCGGTTGTCGGCAAAATGTGCCCGTGCAGATCGGTTGTGTGGAGGATGGAAACCGTGACCAGGTCCTGCTCCGGGATTTCCGCCCCGCGGGTCCACGACGGCAGCGCGCCAGCCATCGTCGCTCCGGCGAGGAGGCGCAGAAATTCACGGCGATCGGGAGAACGAATATTCACGGTAGAACGCCCACGATTTTGATGGGGTCGCTGCGCGGACACAATCTTATTCGAGATGAATTTCGCAGGCCCGGATCAAATGGCGATCTCTGCAAACTGGAGGACAGGGTTGCGGGGGAGCCGATTAATCCGCCCCCCGTGTTTGCATGCAGCGGGCGACCGGTTGATAGCTAGCGCTCATGAAACCGGCCATTTTTGCTTGCCTCATCCTCTGCGCTTTCGCGGCGCGGAGCGATGCCGGTTGGTTCTCGCGGCGCACTCCGACGCCAACACCCACACCGATTCCAGTGCGCAAGGCACTCCCGCCACCAACCCCGACGCCCGACCCGACTCCCAAGCCACCGCCTCGCGAACTCGTCGCGCTGCCGATTTATGACGAGCTGACAAGTGTCCGGCTCCAGATTTTCCTCGATAACCACGAGTTCGGCCCCGGCAAAATCGACGGCAAGATGGGCGAATTTTTTGGCAAGGCGCTGGTCGCTTACAAAAAAGCGAATGGACTGGAGCCGACCGGCGCGGTCGATCAGGAATTGCTCGCTCAGGTGCCGGAGCCGTACACGACCTATACCATCCGGCCGGAGGATGAAAATTTCGTCGGCGAGACCGCCTCGAAGCCGTCAGAGCAGGCGAAATTAAAGGCGATGAAATATGGATCGCTGCTCGAATTCGTGGCCGAGCGTTATCACGCCGCGCAGGATTTTCTTTCCAAGATCAACCCCGGGATGGACCTGGAGAAATTGAAGCCGGGCGACACGGTGAAAGTGCCTAACGTTCAGCCTTTCGAGATCGAGAAACTCTCGGAGAAATTCATCCCGAACAATCCAGCTTTCGCCAACCGGCAGGTCTTCATCGATACGCGCGAAAATTTCCTCGAGGTCAAGGAGGGCGACAAGCTGGTCGCGGAATTTCCGATCACCCCCGGATCGAAAACGCTGCCCGCGCCGAAGGGTGTCTGGAAAATTCTCGGGATCGCCACTCTCCCCTGGTTCCGGCACGATGAGGGCGTGCTTATGCACGGCGTGCGAACGAACGATTTCTACAACATCCCGCCCGGGCCTAACAACCCGGTCGGAATTCTTTGGTGCGGCTTGAACAAGCCGGGCATCGGCATTCACGGCACGAACAACCCGGAAACGATCGGGCGCGCCGGCAGCCACGGCTGCATTCGGACGGCGAACTGGGACGCCGCGCGGCTGAAAGACCTGATTAGCCCCGGGACGGTCGTGACGATTTTCTAGGAAATTCGCTGGCCGAGTGGCGGGTCGGCGGCTCAAGATGCCGCTGCACCCCGATGAAGAGCGATAGGAGGAATGAGAGAGATGGGAAGAATGCGAATTATGCTTCCCATTCCTCACCTACTTCCCATCCCTCCCAAGAAGGCTTCCGAGTCCTCCCCCCGCGAGGCGACTACCGCACCTTGCTCTCTTTCCAAAAAGCCGAACTGATCTACGATCTAACCTTTCGCTTCGCCCACAAATACCTCTCGCGCGGCGACCGCACGATCGATCAAATGATCCAATCGGCGCGCTCGGGAAAGAAGAACCTCCTCGAAGGCAGCAAAGCCGCTCTCACTTCCAAGGAGACCGAAATCAAGCTGACCAACGTCGCGCGCGCCAGCCTCGAAGAGTTACTCGACGATTACCTCGACTACTTGCGCGCCCGCAACCACCCGATCTGGGAAAAGGACTCCCGAGAAGCGCACTACGTGCGTCGCCTCGGCCGCAAATCGCCCACCAACTACGAAGACTACCGCGACTTCATGGAAACCCGCCCGCCCGCCGTGATGGCCAACATCGCCATCTGCCTCATCCACCAGGCCAACTACCTGATCGACCAGCAACTGCGCCGCCTCGAAAAAGACTTCGTCGAACAGGGCGGTCTTCGCGAGCGGATGACGCGCGCGCGCCTGACCCACCGCAACCGCCGCCCAAAACCATAGCTCGCATTCCTCCCCTCATTCCCATTCCTCCCAAAAATAATTCGCGCGGTTTCAAACCCTCGCGCGTCTAGGCTTTAGATCGACCGATGGATTCCACCGAACAAGAAACTTTTCGAGCGGCCATTCACGGTGATCGCGACGCCTTC
>DASXYO010000165.1:0-6685 GCA_036502465.1 Chthoniobacterales bacterium | reverse complement strand
GCATCCGGCGTCATCACCCCGGCCGCGATTTGCAGAAAAGTCGATTTGCCCGAGCCGTTGCGCCCCACCAACCCGATCCGTTCGCCTTCCAGGATCGTGACCGACGCCTGGTCGAGCACGACCTGCGTTCCGAACTTAACCACTAGTTCCGTCGCGCTCGCGATGGTATTTGGAACGGCTTCCGACATCCGAAGAGATACCACATCGGCAGGAGGGTCCGAAACCAAGTCAGCAACGAGGCCTCAAAAAAGCTGGACTGCACGGGTTGTTTCGTCTATTTCTGTATTAACAGAAATGACCGACACCACCGATAGTCTTGAACCGCTCGCCCAACAATTCGTCCTGCACTGGGGTGAGATGGGTACCCGCTGGGGCATCAACCGCACTGTCGCCCAGATCCACGCGCTGCTTATGATCTCCGACCGTCCGTTGCGCGCTGACGAAATCGCCGAAACGCTCAGCGTCGCCCGCTCCAACGTCAGCACCAGCCTGCGCGAATTGCAAAACTGGGGTATCGTTAGGCTGGTCCACCAGGCCGGCGATCGGCGCGATCATTTCGAGTCGATGCAGGATGTCTTCGAGATGTTTCGCGTGATCGCCCGCGAGCGAAAAAAGCGCGAAGTCGAACCGACGGTGCGCGTCTTGCGCGAATTCATCGAAGGCTCGTCGGGACGGAAAGCCAGCGAACGCGCGACCCGAGAACGATTGCAGGAATTGCTCTCCTTTTTCGAACTCGGGACGGCCATTTACGAGCAATTCGAGAAACTGCCGACGCCGGCCCTGATCAAAATCGCGAAGCTGGGCGACAAGGCTTTCAAGCTGCTCGGCCTCACGACCAAGGGTCAATCGTGAGCGAGAAATCCAGAGTGGTGCTGGCCGGCGGCAGCGGATTCCTCGGCCGTTCGCTGGCCCAACTTCTCCTTCGCGAGGGATACGAAGTCGCGGTCCTCACCCGCAGTGCGGGCCGGCGATCGGGACCGACGCAGTTCGCGCAGTGGGACGGAAAGACCACTGGTGATTGGGCGCGACTGCTGGACGGCGCGCACGCACTCGTGAATCTCACCGGAAAGAGCGTGAACTGCCGCTACACGCCAGAGGCCCGCGCGGAGATTCTCGATTCGCGGGTCGATTCGGTCCGCGCATTGGGCGAAGCGATGGCACATTGTTCGCGGCCGCCGCGGGTTTTTGTTCAATCCGGCTCACTCGCCATCTACGGGAATCCGGGCGACCGGATTTGCGTCGAGGACTCGCCGCACGGTTCAGGATTTTCGGCGAACGTTTGCGAGCAATGGGAGGCCGCTTTTAACGCCCTCTCGCTGCCGGAGACTCGCAAAGTCGTTCTGCGAATCGGCTTCGCCTTGAAGCGTGGCGAGGGCGCCCTCCGCATGCTCGAAGGACTGACGCGCTTCTTCCTCGGCGGCACGATCGGGAACGGACAGCAATACATCAGCTGGATTCACATCACCGATCTGGATCGGATGTTCATGACCGCCCTCCAACGTGATGATCTGATCGGTCCGTTCAACGCCACCGGTCCGGCGCCGGTCACCAACGAGCAATTCATGCGAGCGCTGCGGAAAGCTCTGCATCGCCCTTGGAGCCCGCCCGTCCCGCCGCGGCTGGTGCGTCTCGGCGCGCGCGTTCTGGGGACCGAGGGCGATCTCGCCCTCCACGGTTTTCGCTGTTTCCCGGAGCGCTTCCAGAAAGCCGGCTTCAACTTCGATTTCGACACCCTCGGCGCTGCCCTGGCTGATCTTTATGAAAACGTTCCTTGAACTGGCCCTGCACCTGGCCGCACTCGCGCAACTCGCAATCGCGCTGCTCAACTTTTCGTTAGTCCCGTTGATGGGTTGGAAACCGGAGCTGGCCCGGCTGCCGTTGCTGATCCGGGAGGTTTTCCAGGTCCACCTCTTTTTCATTTCCATCACCGTCGGGCTCTTCGCCATCTTGACCTGGCGCTTCGCGCATCAGATGGCGTTTTCTGCGGACCCGCTCGCCGCCTGGCTGGCCACGGGTATCGGAATTTTCTGGGCTACTCGTTCCGTGATGCAGTGGACGAACTACAGCACTGGGCATTGGCGCGGGAACGCGACCCGGACCGCTTTGCACGTGCTGCTTTTCTTCGGCTACGGTGCGCTTGGAGCCGTCTATCTCGCGGCCGGGCTCTTCCCAAGATGAACGCCGCGCCGTCGCAGCTCGAAAGGGTGAAGATCGCGGCGCGTCTGGCGCTCGGCTTGATCTGGCTTTACGAAGGTCTTGTTCCGAAAATTCTCTTTCTGCGCGCCGATCAGGTCGCACTGGTTGAGCGCTCTGGTCTTGTCTGGCGCTCGCCGCAATTTACCCTTCAAATACTCGGCCTGGCTCAGGCGGCGATGGGATTCTGGCTCCTCACCGGTTTGGCGGAACGCCGGGCTTCGATCCTCGCCAGCGTTTGGATGTGCGTCCTTATCGTTCTCGTCGTTATCAACAATCCGTCGCTGCTCGTTGATCCGTATGGCGCGCTGGTAAAAGACCTGTCGCTCCTCGCCTCGGCTTATGCAGTTTGGGTTCTGTCCGGCCAGAAGCGGTCAGATCAAAATCCGTGAGCCTAACAATCCGCCAACGTCTGCAACGCCATCCGCTGCCGGTCGTGGCTTTTTTTCGCCACTCTCTTGTGCTGACTTACGCACTTCCCCGCGAGGTGCTTCAGCCGTTGCTTCCGCCCGGACTGGTTTTGGATTCGTTAGGCGATTTTGCTTTCGTTGCCATCGCGATGGTGCAGACCGAATCTCTGAGGCCCGCCTTCCTGCCGGCGGTTTTCGGACAGGATTTTTTTCTTTGCGGCTACCGCATTTTCACCCGCTTCACGAACCGCGCCGGAAGACGCCTGCGTGGCCTCAAGATTCTCCGCAGCGACACCGATCGCGCCCGCATGGTGACTTTCGGAAATCTCCTGACCCATTATCAATATCGCCTTGCCGGCGTCGTCATCGATCGGACCGATTCGCGGCTCGAAATCAAAACATCCACACCGGAGGCCACGGCCGACCTCCATGTCGTGGCCCGGCTTGACGATTCGGCGGGGCCCTTGCCGCCGGGCTCGCCTTTCCGAGACTGGCACCAGGCGCGGCTCTTCGCGGGGCCCCTTCCCTTTACTTTCGATTACGAGCCGGAGACGCACTCGCTGGTTCTGATCGAAGGAGTCCGCGAGAAATGGCATCCCGTCCCGACCAGCGTCAAAGTTCTGCGAAACACCTTCTTTAGCGGGACACCCTTCCGCGGAACGAGGCCGCTACTGGCGAGCGCGTTTCGGGTCGAAAATGTCGCCTACCGCTGGAAGCGCGGGACGGTCGAGCCACTGGAGCGCGCCGCCTGAAGAACACCAGCCGGGGCAAGTGTCAGGGCGTCCTCCAGATCATTCGCTTCAACTGGCCGATGTATGTAGCCGCCGCGGCGATGCTACTGGCTGGCTGCGCCATTTACATCGTCGCCCCGCTTCCCGGCCTCGGGCGCGGCTTGCTGCTGGCCGCGCTGGGGCTGGCAGCCGGCTGGCTCACTCTCTCCCTACTCGTCTCGTATTACGTCTACGACCTATCCGCGCTCTACGGCGGCGAGTGGCTCCTGCCCACCCTCGGGCAATCGCCACTTCGTTATGCCACCCTTCACGTCGGTCTCGACGAATTCAGCGCGATCCTGCAAAGCCGCTTTCCCCAAAGTGAGGCGAGCGTGATCGACTTCTTCGACGCCCAGGAAATGACCGAGCCTTCGATCCTGCGCGCCCGCCGCGAACATGCCGTCGCGCTCAAGTCGGCGATTTTAGCCGACTTCCGCGCCCTCCCGTTCCGCGACGAGGAGTTGGACGCTGCCTTTCTCATCTTCGCCGCGCACGAACTGCGCGAAGCCGATTCACGGCGAAGACTTTTCCAGGAGTTGCGCCGGACGCTCAAGCCGAAGGGCCAAATCCTCCTGGTCGAACATCTGCGCGACTGGTCAAACTTTCTCGCTTTCGGCCCGGGCTTTCTGCATTTCCATTCCCGCGCGGAATGGCTGCGCGCCACTAGCGGGGCCAACCTATCGTTCGCCAAAGAGTTCGCCTTTACTCCATTTGTGCGCGTCTTCCTGCTCGAGAAATCCGCCTAACGAAAGCCGCAGTCCAGACCATCCATTCATGAAGCAATTCATTTGCCTGCTTTTCTTCATCCTCGCGACGGCCCGGCCGAGTCCCGCGGTCGAGCGGAACGATTTCATGCTCGGAGTCGATGCGAACTATTCCCTCGAGATGGAAGTGAAGGGCGCGCATTGGAAATGGGATGGGCACCAGACGGAGCTATTCGCCGGCATGGAAAAAGAGGGCGCGCGCTGGTTCCGGGTGCGGCTCTGGACAAACGACACGGGGACCAATGGAAAATCCTACGCGACCGAGGTGGTCGAGCGCGCGACGAAAGCCGGGCTCACTCCTTACCTGGTTATTTTCCTGAGTCCGGACTGGGCCGACCTCATGAAGCAGCCCGCGCCCGCGAACTGGAAAGATCTCCCCCTCCCGCAACGGGCCGAAGCCGTCCGGAAATATGCGCGCGACACCGCGCAGCATTTCCGCCAGCACGGCCTAACGAGCCACCTCTACGAAGTCGGGAACGAAATCGACTACGGCATCTGCGGCGTCTACCCCGGCAAGCATGCGAAAAAGAATCCCGAGCACCTGAGCAAACGCATATGGCCCGACGCCGCGAAGCTCATCCTCGCCTGCGAGCAAGGTGTCAAGGAAGCCGACCCCGAGGCGAAGTTCCTCCTCCACATCGCCCACTGGTGGGACGCGGACTTTTGCACTTCCTTCTTCCAGTGCATGCTCGCGCAAAAGGTCCAAATCGACTTCGCCGGCCTGACCTATTTCCCCTCCTCCGGCATTGGGAACTCCCTCACCTTCGATCAATTCGGCGCCGTCGTGAATCAGCTGACGTCCGCCATCCAACGACCGGTCATCATTCCCGAGACCGGCTACCCGAGCACGGCCGATTTTCGCGGCCAATTCGCCCGCTGGCGCCAGGAAGTTCCCGGCTACCCGCTCACCCCCGAAGGCCAAAAACTTTGGCTGACCGACTTCCTCAAGTTCTGCCGGTCCAATCCCAAAATCGCCGGCGCCTTCTACTGGAGCCCCGAGTGGTATGGCGAAGGAATGTGGAAAGCCTTCGCCCTTTTCGACCTCGAGGGAAACGCCCGGACCGCCTGGAAAGCATTCCATCCAGCCGTTGCCAGCCGGATTCCTCGGCCCCCTTAAAAGAAAAAAGGCAGAACACTGAAGCGTTCCGCCTTTTGCGAGCAAAAGCCCTAAATCCCGCTGGCCCTCCCTTACGCGGCGACCTTGGTAAAGGGATCGCACCAGGCGCTCTCCACTTCGCCCGAGCCATGGGCGCGAGTCGTCAGGGGAATGATCCTCTGCGAGGGGAGGTTTGGTTTGCCGATTTAGGAATTGCAGCCAAGGCCCGACCGATATTAATTCTTTCGCGCAACGACGCCGAGCCGCCGCGGAGGATCACGATTTATGCTCCAATAACCAGCAAAAATCGCGGTAGCGAAAATGAAGTCGAGCTTATAGGGGTTGGCTTCCTTTCAACGGGAAGCACTGTAAACTTACAGGGCATTGCATCCGCAGAAACGAGGAACACGACTGTGTTTTCGAGAAGGATGGGAACGTTGCCAGCAGATGAAATGGCGCGGGTCGAAAAAGCGGTTCGATACGCTCTCGATATTACTTAGACACCTCCGAGAGCAGCCTCAAATCTGGCATCCTCTTTCCGCTGTATCAAATCTGCCGTCATGTCCATGACGTGCTCTAAATCCAAAGTTTCAAACGCCGAGGAACATCGTGGCTGCCGGACGGGGTGGCTCCGCTGATTCGGCTTTGTAGCAGTCTCTCGTTTTGGGTATTTGCCGCCGCAGTTTGTCCGACACGGGGCCGACGGTGTTGATTCCGAGGCTCGGATAAGCTGATTCCTTCATGCGACGCGCGGTGACCGAGGCGAGTGGCAGCGGCTTTCACCCTTTTGGTCGCCCCATGATTTGCCACGGGGCGTTCGCCAGACGCTTGCTCCGTGGCACCTTGCTCAATGATAACCGCACGCGAAATCACCCCATGCTGACTCTCGGCAGCAGGTCGTTCCGGCTCGTCCGGCCGCAGAGCGGGTTCCATGTCACTCTGGGCGATCGGCAGGATCTGGCGGTCGGCGACCAGTGGTGGCGCTTCGAGGCGCATTATGTACCGGCAGACGACGATCGCGGCCCCGGCCCGGTTGACACTTGGGAATACTGGCGGCTCATGATTTCCCCGATGCTTTTCCAGACGAACGATTGGCGGCTCCTGACGGAGTATGCCATCTCGGAGCCGGCTGATTTTCCTTTCCCCGCCGGGAGCGCCGAGAATTTGCTCGGCGGCGGCGGGAGTCGCGCTGATGCACTGATGCTTCGTCCGGGTGAACTGCGGGTGTTACGCCGCGACGGCTTTCTCTTTACCTGCGAGTTTGAGGGCGAGATCGATCTGCCGGCGGGCCACGAGGGAGGCGAGGAGCCGGTGGAATTTCGATTGCTCGATGAGATCCCTTTCGCTGGAGTGAGCGTTCATGTGCCGGTCAATTCTGCCGACCCGGTGAAAGCGGCTCGCGCGCTGGCTGCGCGAGAGATCGGGCTCGGTGAGACGGCGCGTTTTCACGTG
>DASXYO010000164.1:0-35566 GCA_036502465.1 Chthoniobacterales bacterium | reverse complement strand
AAAAGAACCCGTGGAAGTCGGCTGGCTACATTTGGCGGTCGCGTTGCGCCGCCCAAAAAGCGAGTCGGGCCGGCAACGGAGATGGTTCGATCTTAGTGAACTTTATCATCGAATGTCAACTATTACGTCCTTCCTTGCAGGTTTGGACGCACTAATTCCGATTCGTAGGTCGTCGCCGGTTGACCCCGCCCCCAAAGTGTAATAAAACGGACAGACATCCGTCGGGAAATCGGGGCCGGAGACGCTCGGCCGTCGCAAAGGGAAGCCATCCGCCGAGAGTCCGGCTGTGTTTGTAAATTTACACGTTTGAATCGTAGATCCTTCGTTTGTTGTCGATCAACCGAATCAGAAGAGCAGAATCCCGGCCAGAGTGGCTCTTCAGATCACAATGAATGATCATCACCCGACATAGATTGACCATCTTATGCCATTCCTCTTACATCAACTCCTGACGGAAAGTGCGGCGCGACGACCTGAAGCGGAAGCCGTCCGGTTGCAGGATCAAGCGCTCAGCTACAGGGAATTAGACCGGCTGAGCAACCAAATCGCCCACGCCCTGATCGCGAACGGCGTGCAGCGGGGAGACCGCGTCGGCCTGTATCTGCACAAATCGCCGGCTGCCATCGCCAGCATCTTCGGAATCATGAAATCCGGCGCGTGTTATGTCCCGGTCGACGCAAATGCTCCGGGCATGCGACTGCAGGAGATCGGGCGCCAATGCGGTTTCCGCGCGCTCATCACCAGTCACGCGCTCTATCAAAAGTTAGGCGCTGATTTTCATGACGAATGTCAGATGAACGCGATTTTCTTCGTCGACAAGGCTCCAGAGAACGCGCTCCCCTTGCCCACGTTTACCTTCGCGGAGGCATTGCCCGCGTATTCCGATTCCGACCCGGCGGTTCCGGCGATCGATCATGATCTCGCCTACATTCTCTTCACTTCCGGTTCCACTGGCACTCCGAAAGGAGTCATGCTCTCGCACCTGAATGCGTTAACGTTTGTGAAGTGGAGCGTCGCGACGTTCGGAATTACGGCGGAAGATCGGCTTTCCAATCACGCACCTTTTAATTTCGATCTCTCGGTTTTCGACATCTTCGTGGCGATCGCGGCGGGAGCGGCGATCTCGCTCGTGCCCGAGGGACTTTCTGTGTTTCCTCTCCAACTCTCGGCGTTCATCCAGGAGCAGAAGATCACGGTTTGGTACTCCGTGCCGATGGTGCTGACGCTCCTCCAGGCTCGCGGCAAACTCGACCAACGCGATCTTTCGGCGCTCCGGATCATTCTCTTCGCGGGAGAAGTTTTTCCGACCAAGCATCTGCGGGCGTTGATGGAAAAGCTGCCTGGAAAACGCTACGCAAATCTCTACGGGCCCACCGAGACAAACGTCTGCGCTTACTACGAAGTGGAACCGCTTTCGCCAGACGAAACCGCGCCCATTCCGATCGGCAAAGCTTGCGCCAACACCGATCTCATCGCGATCAACGCCGAAGGCGAAAGAGTCACCGGGCCGGGTCAAGAAGGGCTCCTCTATGCCCGGGGTTCGACGGTCATGCAGGGCTATTACGGACGTCCCGAAAATACGGCCGCCTCGTTTATTCCAAACCCGTTCGCGGCCGGCCGGGAAGAGAAACTTTACTGCACCGGCGACTGGGTCACGATCGATGAAAAGGGGAACTACCTCTTCGTCGGACGCAAGGATCACATGATCAAGACCCGCGGTTATCGGGTGGAGCTGGGCGAGATTGAGGCGGTGATGGTGGCGCATCCGGCGGTGGACGAAGCTGTCGCCTTGCCGATCCCGGACGAGGCCATCGGGAACACAATCCACGCCGTTGTCACCCTCGCCGACAGCAGTTCGCTCGACTCGATGCAGCTCAAGCAGCATTGCGCGGAAAAGTTGCCGGCCTACATGGTGCCGGAGAAAATCGAGTTCCGGGATTCCCTTCCCCGGACAGATAACGGCAAGATCGATCGCCGCCGTTTGGTCGGAGAACTGACCCCCGCTCAGAAATAAACCGCCTTACACGGAGCCGAGAACGGTCTGCGCGCGCTCCAAGTCGGCCGGAATTCCGATGTCGATAAAAATTCCACGCGCCACCAGCCCGAAAAATTTCGCCCCGAGATACTTCGGGAAAACATCCCTCTCCAGCGAGATTGCGGTGCCGGCCGCGAGGCCTGTCACGATATCCTTCCGCAACAGGTAGATCCCGGCATTGATCAAACCCGCACCACTGCGCGAGCCCTTTTCGACAAACTCTGCGACCCGTCCATCGGAATCGATCGTGACGCTGCCGTAACGGCTCACATCGGGAACTTCCTGGAGCACCATGATGATGTCGGCCTCCTTTTCTCGAAACAAATCCGCCATGGCCGCGAGGCTCCATTCGACGTAGCTGTCGCCGTTCAGGACCACGACCGGATCACTTAGCAATCCTTCCGACAGCTTGAGCGCGCCACCCGTCCCGAGCGGCGCATTTTCATTGGAATAATGGAGACGAAGCCCAATTGCCTCCCCGGTCTGGAAGAAGTCCTCGATCTGGTCGGCGCGATACCCAGTGCCGAGAATGACTTCCTGCACTCCCTGAGCTTTTAGCCCGAGCAGGAGCAGTTGGAGAAACGGGACATTCCCGATCAACGCCATCGATTTGGGCCGATCACTTAAGACGGAGCGAAGCCGGGTGCCAAGGCCACCGCAAAGAACAAAAGCCCGAAAATGCCCTCCGAGATCCGCAAATGCTCCGGTTTTGTCCATGAATCAGCTCAGAAACTAGCCGACCGGACTTTTTCGACAACATTCCTTCCCACATCCCAGGAACGAGCCCTCCGCCAGAGTCTGGATCGCCGTTCGCCAAATCGCCGAAACCAGCGTATCTTCCGTTTCGCAATTATGGATCAATTGGTCATTCAAGATTTACACGTTTCGATCGGCGAGCAGGAGATCATTCGCGGTCTCAGCCTCAGCTTGCCGAAGGGGGAAGTGCACGCCATCATGGGGCCGAACGGTTCCGGCAAAAGTACGCTCGCCAAGGTCCTCGCTGGTCACCCGGATTACACCGTCACCGCGGGTTCGGTTATGATGGACGGCGAAAACATTCTCGAGGCAGAGCCCGACGAACGTGCTCGCAAAGGCCTTTTCATGGCTTTCCAATACCCGAGCGAAATCCCGGGCGTCACGATCGCCAACTTCCTTCGTGCGGCCGTCCAGGCGCGCATGCCTGAGGGCGAAGAACTGGAGGCGACAGACTACTACGCGCGGCTCTACAAGAAAATGGACCTCCTCGGCATGGATCGTTCCTTCACTTCGCGCTCGGTCAACGAAGGCTTCTCCGGCGGCGAAAAAAAACGGAACGAGATTCTACAAATGGCCATGCTCGAGCCGAAATACGCGGTCCTCGACGAGACCGACAGCGGACTCGACATCGATGCGCTGAAAATAGTCGCTGCAGGCGTAAACTCGCTTCGCGGCCCGAAGCTCGGCGTCCTTCTCATCACTCACTATCAGCGGCTTTTGAACTATATCGTGCCCGACCATGTGCACGTCATGGTAAAGGGACGCATTGAAATGAGCGGCGGCAAGGATCTCGCCCTGCAACTCGAAGAAAAAGGTTACGACTGGGTGCGCGAAGACATCACCGAGCCTGCCCTCGCCTAACAAGGAGACTGCAATGGTTAAGCAAAATACGACTCTCGATATCGAACGGAACCTGGGCAATTTCGCCTATCCGGAAACGCACACCCACGACGCGGGCGTTGGCCTGACTGAGAAGACGATTCACTACATCTCGGATGTGAAACAGGATCCGGATTGGGTTCGTGAATTTCGCCTCAAAGCCTACAAAACTTTCATGAGCAAGCCGATGCCGACGCATTGGGCGAGCAAGGATCTGGAAGCGATCGTTTTCGATAACATCCGCTACTACCTGAGCGGCGGGACCCAGGCGAAACGCACTTGGGAAGACGTGCCGGAAGATGTGAAGCGCACGTTCGAGCGGCTCGGTATTCCGGAGCAGGAACGCAAATTCCTCGCCGGCGTCGAAGCGCAGTTCGACAGCGAGGCCGTCTATTCGAACATCAAGAAAGCGGTTGGCGAACAGGGCGTCATCTTTGTTGGCAGCGCCGATGGCTTGAAAGAGCATCCGGAAATTTTCCGGAAGTGGTTTGGCAAAGTCATCCCGACCGGCGACAACAAATTCAGCGCGCTCAACAGTGCGGTTTTCAGCGGCGGCTCGTTCATCTATGTCCCGCCGGGTGTGAAGGTGAAACATCCGCTGCAGGCTTATTTTCGGATCAACGCCGAGAATTTCGGCCAGTTCGAACGCACACTCATCATTTGCGATGAAGGCGCCGAGCTGACCTACATGGAAGGCTGCACCGCGCCGAAGTTTAACACCGCCACCCTGCACAGCGCGGTCGTTGAGCTCGTCGCACTGAAGGGCGCCAAGATCCAGTACATCACCGTCCAAAACTGGTCGAACAACGTCTTTAACCTCGTCACCAAACGCGGCCTCGCCCACGAGGAAGCCGAAGTGAAATGGATCGACTGCAACATCGGCTCCCGCCTGACGATGAAGTATCCGGGCGTCGTCATGAAAGGCCGCAAGGCTCGCGGCGAAGTGATCTCAATCGCGCTCGCTGGCGACGGACAGCATCAGGACACAGGCGCGAAGATGGTCCACGCCGCCGATGAAACGACGAGCAACATTATTTCCAAGAGCATCTCAATCGGAACCGGCCGCGCCACTTATCGCGGCCTCGTCCACGTGCCCAAGCACCTCAAGAACTGCAAGAACAACACCGAGTGCGACGCGCTCCTGATCAACGCCAACAGCCGCACCGATACCTATCCCGCGATCACCGTCCGCGGCACCGGCAACGCCGTGCAGCATGAAGCGAGCGTCAGCCAGGTCAGCGCCGAGCAGATCTTTTACATGCAACAGCGCGGCCTGACCGAAGCTCAGGCGATGAGCCTGAGCGTGAACGGATTCGTCAACGATCTCGTCCGGCAATTCCCGATGGAGTACTCGGTCGAGTTGAAGCGCCTGATCGAACTTGAGATGGAAGGCTCGGTCGGCTAAGTTCGACCGCAGAAACGGACGCAGTTTGGCGGCGGTCTCGGACCGCCGTTCGCGTCTCTGCCCGCTATGAGCAACCCGTCAGCTGTTCTCGAAGCAAAGCCCGCCGTCGAACCGGAAACCGCCGCTATTCTTTCCGGAATCCAAAACCGTGGCGACGACAAGCTGCCCGCCTGGTTTACCGATCAGCAGCGGGCCGCGTGGACACAATTCGAGAGTTTGCCGATGCCGGCCCGGACCGATCAGGCCTGGCGGTTCTCTACTGTTGGCGCCCTCGATCTCGCACCATTTGTAGCCGCTCGGCCTTTGTCGGAAGCAGACGGACGCGAAGTCCTCGAGCGTTCCACCGGGCTGGACGAAACTTCCGGTCGCCTCATTTTTGCCGACGATCATTTCCTGGAGCGCGACGCTCTTTCCGAAAAACTTCGCAAGGCCGGCGTCATCTTCCAGCCGCTCGAGCGCGCGATGATCGAGCACGAAGAATTGTTCCGGCGCCATTTTATGAGCCAGCCGGCCACGCTCGGTTCGGCCAAATTTGCCGCGCTTCACGAAGCGTTCGTTAGGTCAGGAACTTTTCTTTACGTGCCGCGGGGCGTCGAAGTGCAACTTCCTCTCGAAACCTTCCACTGGTTGCACGCCGAGAACGCCGCCATTTTCCCGCACACGCTGGTCGTGGCCGAGGAACTTTCGAAGGTCACGCTCATCGAGCACTTCCGCTCGACCGATCGCCACCGCCCCGGTTTCGCCTGCGGCGTCAATGATCTGATCGTTGGCGCGGGCGCGAAGGTCACTTATATCTGCGCCCAGGATTGGAGCGACAAAACCCTCAGCATCCAAATCAACGACACCACGGTGGGACGCGATGCGACGGCTCTGAATCTGCACCTTGGGCTCGGCGGAAAATATTCACGTCTGGAAAGCCTGAGCCGCCTGACCGGCGAAGGCGCGCACAGCGACATGCTCGCGGTGGCGATCGGCGACGAGACGCAGGAGTTCGACGCCCGCACCCTGCAGGATCACGCTTCGCCCCACACTTTCAGCGACCTTCTTTTCAAAAATGCGCTGAACGGTCATTCGCGCATTACGTTCGGCGGCCTGATCCGCGTCGAGCCGCATGCCCATTTTACCGACGCCTACCAAAAGGTGAGAAACCTCCTCTTGAGCGACGACGCGGAGGCGAACTCCATGCCCGGTCTCGAGATCCTGGCCGATAACGTGAAGTGCAGCCACGGCGCGACCTCTGGACAGATCGACGAAGACGAAATGTTTTATCTCCTCGCCCGCGGCATCCCTGCTTCGGTGGCGCGCCAGCTTCTCGTCGGCGGATTTCTCAACGAAGTTCTCGAACGCCTGCCCGATCCCGTGCTGGTCGCGAAACTCGAAGAGTTGATCGCGGAAAAGTTCGCGCGACGCGCGCGTTAATTGTTTGCGTCGCTTTCCGCGGGCGGGTAATCTCGCTCGCATGGACGTCAGCGGCACGATCGACAAGATCCTTCGCCAGAAGAGCGGCCAGATCTGGTCGACTTCACCTGACGCGACGGTCTACGACGCGATCAAGCTGATGGCCGAGCACAACGTCGGCGCTCTCCTCGTTATGGAAGACGAGAAGTTGGTCGGGATCGTTTCGGAGCGCGATTACTCGCGCAAGGTCATGCTCCGGGGGAAGACTTCGCGCACCAGCACGGTGAGAGAAATCATGACCACCGAGCTCACCACCGCCCATCCTCGGGAGACGGTTGAAGACTGCCTGCGTTTCATGACCGAAAAACGCATCCGCCACCTTCCGGTCATTTGCGATGGCGAAATCCGCGGCGTCATTTCCATCGGCGACTTGGTCAAGGAAGTGATCTCGGCCCAGAGCGCGACGCTCGATCAAATGCGCGATTACATTGCCGGCGGCTATCCCTGCTAAAGCTGCCAGACGGTCTTTCCCGCCACGATCGTTCGGACCGCGCGCCCCTTCAGCTTCCAGCCGTCAAACGGCGTGTTGCGCGAGGCCGATTCAAAGCGGCTCGCGTCGACCGTCCATTCCAGTTCGGGATCGATCAGCGTGACGTCAGCCGTCACGCCTAACGAAAGACTGCCGGCCTCCAGATTTAACAACCGCGCCGGGTTCAACGTCAGCATCTCGATCAGGCGAGGCAATCCGATTGTCTTGTGCTTGTGCACCAGGAGATCAATGAACAACCCGAACTCCGTCTCCAGCCCGACAATGCCAAAGGGCGCACGATCAAATTCGACCTCCTTCTCAAACTTCGCGTGCGGCGCGTGATCGCTCGCCAGGATGTCGACCGTGCCGTCGGCAATCCCTTCCAACAACGCCTCGATGTCGCGCTGCGTCCGAAGCGGCGGATTCATTTTAAAATCGGTGTCGAAATTTTGAATCGACTCATCCGTTAGGGCAATATGATGCGGGCAAACTTCGCCGCTCACTTTCACCCCGCGCGCGCGCGCCTCACGCAGGAGCCGCACGCTTCCCGCCGCGCTGATGTGCTGGCAATGAATCCGATGATCGCAGAACTCCGCCAGCAGAACATTGCGCGCCACAATCGCTTCCTCCCCTGCTGCGGGCCAGCCCGGCAGCCCCAGCAAGGTGCTCCAGTAGCCTTCATGGACGAGGCCGTTGGCTACCAGGTTGTAGTCCTGGCAATGATCGAGCACTGGCACGCCAACCATCCGCGCGTACTCGACGGCGCGGCGCATCAACTCGTTGTTCTGCACACAATGTCCGTCGTCTGTGATCGCAACCACGCCGGCCTGGGCGAGCGAACCGATCGGCGCCAGCTCTTCGCCCGCCAGATTCCTGGAGATCGCGCCGCTCGGCAGAACATTCACGCACGCCACTTCGGTCGCGCGGTCTTTGATCCAGGCAATCGTGCTCGGACTGTCCGCCACCGGCGAAGTGTTCGGCATGCAAACAACGGTGGTGAATCCGCCCGCCGCCGCCGCGCGCGCACCCGACTCGATCGTCTCTTTCCAACCAAAACCGGGTTCGCGAAAATGCACATGGAGATCGATCAAACCCGGGCTAACGATCAGGCCGGCGGCATCGATCATCTCGGTCTTTTCCCTCTTTTCATCAGGGGCCTCGCTCACGCGACCGTCGACGATGTAGAGATCTCCCACTTCGTCCCGCTTGTTCGCCGGATCGATGATCCGCCCGTTGCGAATGAGCGTCGTCACGGTCGCGCCACCCCCGCGCAGAGATAGAGGACGGCCATGCGCACCGCGAGCCCGTTGGTTACCTGGTCGAGAATCACGCTCCGCGGACCGTCCGCCAGTTCGCTGTCGATCTCGACCCCGCGATTAACGGGTCCGGGGTGCATGATCAAACAATCCGGTTTCAAAAGCTCCGCCCGCTTTTTCGTCAGGCCAAAAAGGCGGATGTATTCGCCGATCCCGGGGAAATATTCTTTCCGCTGCCGTTCATGCTGGATGCGAAGCAGGTTCACGACGTCGGCTGTTGGGAGCACTTCGTCCAGCTTGTGCGACACCGTCACTCCCAACTGCTCAAAGTCGCGCGGAACCAGCGTGCTTGGCCCGACCAGTGTGACTCGCGCCCCCATTTTCAGGAGCGCAAAAATGTTCGAGCGCGCCACCCGGCTGAAAAGAATGTCTCCGATGATCGCGACATGCAGACCGGCGACCGAACCTCGCTTCTCGCGAATCGTATAAAGATCGAGCAGACCCTGGGTCGGATGTTCGTGCGCGCCATCGCCGGCGTTGATGATGCTGGCGCTAATGCGCGTCGCTAGAAACTGCGGCGCGCCGGCCGAGCCGTGGCGGAGAACGATAATGTCGGCATGATTCGCTTCCAGGACGCGGGCCGTGTCCTTGAGTGTTTCGCCTTTCGTTAGGCTGGAAGCCGCGGCCGAAATGTTGACGATATCGGCGCTGAGACGTTTGGCCGCCAGCTCGAACGACGTGCGGGTGCGGGTACTCGGTTCAACGAAAAGGTTGATCAGCGTCTTGCCCTGCAGCGCCGGGACCTTTTTCACGTCGCGCGTGCCGACTTGTTTGAAAGCATCCGCTGTCTCGAGGACGAGATTGATCTCCTCGGCCGAAAGCTCGCGCAAGCCTAGCAAGTCTTTGCGGGTCCAGCGTGGCGTTGCGCTATTCATTTGCCTTCAAGAGCCAGACTCCATCCGGTTCGTGGTCGACGTTTTCCAAACGCACGCGGACTCGCTCGGCCCGCGCAGTGGGAAGATTTTTCCCGACATAATCGGGCCGGATCGGCAGTTCGCGATGGCCGCGATCGATCAGGGCGGCGAATTGAATGCAGGCGGGACGACCGAATGACCCGAGCGCATCCATCGCGGCCCGGCAGGTGCGACCGGTAAACAAAACGTCGTCCACGATGATGACCGTCCGCTCCTCGAGTGGAAGCGGGAGCTGCGACGCCCTAACGACCGACAACGCGTCCCGTGTTCCGTGGTCGTCGCGGTGCATCGAAACGTCGATGACGCCGGTGGCGACGCGCACCTTTTCAATCGTCTCGATTTCATCCGCGATTCGTCGCGCGAGGTCGACGCCGCGGGCCGGGATGCCGGCCAGGATGAGCGCCGACAAATCACGATTGCGCTCGATGATCTCGTGTCCGATCCGGCGCAAGGCGCGACGGAGGTCGTCGGCATCGAGGATGCGGGCGGCTTCGGATTGTTTCGTTAGGCTGGTTTTACTCATTTCCTTCGCGACCTCGCAGGATCGCGTTAAAGGAAGCTCGCGAACTTTAGGCCGGCGCTTTCGCCAGCTTCGTTTCGCGCACTCTTCGTTCGCGCCAATTGGAGCGATGTTTCACAATCCAATCAAGCAGCGCTTTTTCAAAGCCGATATCGGAACCCGCTTTTTCGCTTTCGATCCACTTGTGTTTCAGGATCTCTTCGCGCTCGGCGAGAAACTCCTTATAGAGGACAGAATTCTTGAGAAAATGCGACCCGTCGTCGGCAGAAGAATCCATTTCAGCGGGTGTGTTCATGACAAGTTTTCAGGTCAATCACTTCCTGGTTGATGTCTCAAGCATTAGACGAACCAAGGCGGCGGTTATTTAGCGAGACATCGCGGGCAAAGGCAAGCATTAGGTTGTCGGCAGCATCTCCCGTAGCTTTTGCGCCACCCGCATAAACTCCGCGCTGACCGACGAATCCTTCGCCTCCGCCGTCACTGGCATTCCGCGATCGCCCGCCTCGCGGGTTGCGATATCAATGGGAATTTGGCCGAGCAGAGGGACACGAATTCGTTTCGCTTCGCGTTCCCCGCCACCGCTGCCAAAAATGTCGTAACGAACTCCATCCGAGGGCGAAAGGAAGTAGCTCATGTTTTCGATTAATCCGAGAACGGGTACATTAACCTTTTCGAACATGGCGGAGGCTTTGCGTGCATCGATCAAGGCCACTTCCTGCGGCGTAGTGACTATGATCGCGCCGGAAAGCGCGACGGTCTGTACGATCGTGAGTTGGATGTCGCCGGTGCCCGGCGGAAGATCGAGCACGAGAAAATCAAGCTCGCCCCATTCGACCTGCCGTAGGAATTGCTGCGTGTAGCGCGTCACCATCGGACCGCGCAAGATGGCGGGCGCCGCGTCGTCGAGGAGGAAACCCATCGACATCAACCGCAGACCATATTGTTCGATCGGGATGATGTGGTTGTCCTCCGTCGCCATCGGCCGTTCGCGCGAGCCGAACATGAGCGAGATGCTGGGACCGTAAATGTCGCAATCGCAAAGACCGACGCCCGCGCCGGTTTGCTGAAGCGCGACCGCGAGATTTGCGGCCACGGTCGATTTGCCGACCCCGCCCTTGCCGCTCGCGATCGCGATGACGTGTTTAATCCCGCTAATTTTCGTCGCACCGACTCCAGCCGCACCGCTGCCCGCGGGCGGCGCCTGGATATCGATCCGCACCTTCGCTTCGCGTACGCCGGCGACATTACGGAGGGCGGTTTCCGCCTGGTTCTTGATCGTCTGCGGAATGTTTGGGTCGTTCGTGGCGAGGGCTAATTGGACGGTGACATCGCCCTCGCGCAGATCGATCCCTTTGACGATCCCAAAGGAAACGATGTCCCGGCTGAAGCCAGGATATTTCACCGTTGTGAGTGCGTCTTTTATCTGTTCTTCAGTGACCGGCATGAGTGGCGGGTAAACTACGCGTTCGCGAAAGGGCGTAAAGCGACCGCCCGGAAAAAGAGCCGGATGCAATTTCGACCCGCGCAAGCCCGAGACCTGCTTTTGCAAGAAGGACGATGAGAAAGATCAAGCTCTCCGGCCGGGAACGCGCCGTCCTGAAAGCCCTCGGTTTTGCGGAAGCTGTCTCCGGCGCCCAAGTGATGGAGCACAGCCATATACAGCCGGACGATTTGACGGACGTTTTGAATGCGCTTCTGGCGGCGGGTTACGTCGAGAGCAAACCGTATCGCGAACAGATTACCGCCGAGGAAATGCCGACGGTCGAGTTCGAGGTCAACCCCGGCTACATCCACGAACTCAAGAGCACGATGCAGCGTTCCTGGGTCTAAGGATCAGGCGGTCTGCTCGGCCAAGGCGCGATTTTCCGCGCTGCGCTCGCCGAAGAGCTGGCGAATGACGTCCTCGACTGGCAGTTCCTGGACGTTGATATCGGAGACCGAACAGGCACTGAGCAGTTGCCGCGCGACCTCGGTCACCTTGGCTCGCGGGACCTTTAATTGCACGCTGACCGGTGTCTGCTCCACCACTTCCCCGAGCGTGGAAAAGTCGCGCTCCTGCTTGTCGGAAAAGGTCAGGCTGATGACTTTGTGCCCGGAAAAACGATCGATGATGTCATTGAGCGGACCGTCGAAAAAAATCCTGCCGTGATCGATCACGATCACGCGATCGCACAGCTCCTCGATGTCCTGCATGTAGTGGCTCGTGAGCATGGTCACGATCTTGTGCTCGGAATTGTAGAGCCGGAGAAATTCCCGCACTCGTTTTTGACTCACCACATCCAGGCCGATGGTCGGCTCGTCGAGAAAGAGAACCCGCGGCTCGTGAATGAGCGCGGAGATCAACTCCATCTTCATTCGTTCGCCTAACGACAGCTCGCGGACCATCACGTTCATCTTGTCCTGCACCTCGAGCAGCTCGCTCAAACCGCCGACGACTTTCTTGAAACGGCCACGATCGATTCCGTAAATGGCGCGGTTCAATTCCAGCGACTCCTGCGCCGGAAGATCCCACCAAAGCGCGTTTTTTTGCCCCATGAGAAGGCTGAACTGACGCTTCATCTCATCGCGCCGTTCCCACGGCACAAAGCCGAGAACACGCGCCTCACCCGAGGTGGGATTGAGCAGGCCGGAGAGCATTTTCAAGACGGTCGTCTTGCCGGCCCCGTTCGGTCCGAGAAAACCAACCAACTCGCCCTCCTCGATGCTGAAGGAAATATTATCCGCGGCGCGCGTCTCCTCGTAGCGGCGCCTAACGAGTCCTTTGACGGAAGCCCAAAGCCCGCTCTCCTTGCGATAAGTCCGGTAGACCTTGGTCAGGCCGGAGGCTTCGATCGCGCTCATCGCTGAAGATGACGGCGTCCCGCGCGAAGTCGAGCGACGCGCAAAGGATCAGGCGGCGCTGGAACGGTGTTGCCCGCTCGGCTTGCGCAAAAGCGGACGCACCTTTTCGACCAGGGCATCACTCGTTAGGCCATGTTTTTCGCGCAGGACGGGAATGTTCCCATGCTCGATGAACTGATCAGGCCAGCCAATCCGCACCACGGGGGTGTTGATCATTTGCGTATGCAGATGCTCCATCACGCCACAGCCGAATCCGTTATGCAAAACGTGATCCTCGAGGGTGCAGACGACCTGCACACTGCGGGCGAAAAATTCCAGCGTCCCGGTGTCGAGCGGCTTGATCCAGCGGGGATTAATGAGCGCAACCGAGACGCCTTCGGCTTCCAGTTTACGAGCCGCTTCCTCGGCCATTTCGTACATGTTGCCGAGTCCGAAAATCGCCACGTCTTTGCCGTGCTGCAGCACTTCGGCCTTGCCGATTTCGAGCAGCTTCGGCGTGGCTTTCGGTTTCGCACCGGTGCCGACGCCGCGTGGATAACGGATCGCGATCGGGCCCGCGTCGTGGTTCGCCATCGTCCAGAGCATGTCGACGAACTCGTCCTCATCCTTCGGCTGCATGTGGATGATGTTGGGAATATGGCGGAGGTAACCGATATCGAAAAGACCGTGGTGAGTCGGGCCGTCGTCGCCGCTCAGGCCGGCGCGATCCATGCAGAGCGCGACGTTCAGGTTTTGCAGCGCGATGTCATGAATAATCATGTCGTAGGCGCGCTGCATGAAGGTCGAATAGATGGTGAGAAACGGCTTCAATCCCTGGGTGGCGAGGCCGCAGGCGAAAAGCGCGGCGTGTTCCTCGGCGATGCCGACGTCGTAGTAGCGGTCGGGATGTCGCGCCTGGAAAAAGCCGAGGCCGGTCCCGCTCGGCATCGCGCCGGTGATGGCGACAATCTTGCGGTTGGTATCGGCGAATTTGCCTAACGTCTTGCCGAGAATTTCGGAATAGGTCGGGGCGGTCGAGGCAGCGGTTTCGCCTGTTTCGGCTGTAAATTTTCCGAGGCCATGGAACTTATCCGGCTTCGCGATGGCCGGCTCGTAGCCTTTGCCCTTCTTGGTCAGAATGTGGAGCAGGACTGGCTCGTCCTGCGACTTGAGAAATTCAAAAGTCCGGGTGAGGAGCGGAATGTCGTGCCCATCGATCGGGCCGTAATAGCGCAGGCCGAGTTCCTCGAAAATCACACTCGGCACGAGCAGGTTCTTAAAGCCCTCCTCCACCTTGTGCGCGAGGTTCAAAATGCCCCTGCCGGCGACCGCCTTGATGAAGCGCCCGGCCTTTTCATGCAGATGCGCGTAGGTCGGATTGGTCACGATGTTGTTCAAGTAGGCGGCAATCGCCCCGACGTTTTTCGCGATCGACCATTCGTTATCGTTCAGGACGACGATGAATTTCTTCGTCTGGGAACGGACGTTGTTGAGCGCTTCGTAGCTGATTCCGCAGGTGAGCGCGGCGTCGCCCGCCACCACAACCACGTTCTCGTCTCCGCCTAACAAGTCGCGCCCGACCGCCATGCCAAGACCGGCGGACAAGGCGGTGCCGGCGTGACCGGCGCCGTAGGAATCGTGTTCGCTCTCGGTCCGGAGAAGGAAGCCGTTCAGACCTTCGTATTGCCGCATCGTGTGGATGCGATCGAGCCGGCCGGTAAACATTTTGTGCACGTAACCCTGGTGGCTGACGTCGAAGACAAACTTGTCGTGCGGAGTGCTGAAAACGCGATGGAGCGCGATCGTGAGCTCGACCACGCCGAGATTCGGTCCGAGGTGGCCGCCAGTCTGCGAGAGAACCTTGATCAGCTCATCGCGCACTTCCTGCGCGAGCTGCGGGAGACTTTCCTCGGCCAATGCTTTGATGTCGGCCGGGGAATGAATTCCATCGAGCAAACGCGTTTCTTGCACAGCGGTCTCAGAAGAGGCTGACGTCGACATTTTTTGGTTCTCCTTGGGTTTCTGGCTGGGCCGCGGGGGCCGATTCAAACTTCTTCACGACCGGTTTACCGGCGTTGTTGCGGGTGATGATTTCGATCCGTTGCTCGGCCGAGGCGAGGCGTTCCTGGCACACTTTGACCAGCTTCATTCCCTCCTCGTAACGCACGATCAAGTCTTCCAAGGGAAGCTCGCCGGACTCCATCTTCTCCACAATCTCCTCCAGCCGTTGCATGGCCTGCTCGAAGTTCGCTTCGGGAGCGGGCTTCTTCACTTGGTTCGACATAACGGCAAGAGGCCAATTAAGCATAGGCAGGCCAATTAAAAAGGCTGACTTGGCCGTCCGCGACCGCGATCCGGTCCATGGCACAACCGATGCTAATCAAACCATTCGTTAGCCAAGCCGATGACTTTTCCCAAGCGCATACTCCTGATCGACCACGAGCCGCATTTGACTGCGGTCGTCGGCTCGGCGCTGGAAGCGACTGGGCGATATCTGATCCGCCAGGAAAGCCACAGCCGGCGGGCGCTCCATTCGGCACTCCATTTTCAGCCGGATTTGATCCTGCTCGACGCCGTTCCAGAACACTTGGAATTGGATCACGTCGCCCAGCAGATTCACGCCGACACCTCGCTCCACGACGTGCCCGTCCTTTGTCTCACCAGCCTGAGCTCCGCCGGGCACATCGGCTCGGTCGGATTTTTCGGCGGTTACACTTTTGTCGCTAATCCATTTCTTCTTCAGGACATGGTGAACTGCATCGCGGAGATGCTGAACGACAAGCGCCGCCGCGCCGGATAACAAACCGACTGCAATTTGCGCGCGGGCGATCGTCCGGCAAAGTTCGGCATGCTCACGCCGATGTCGGTCAAAAACGCACTGCAAAGCAAGGCCCCGTCCGAGGCGGTCCTGGTGCAGGGATGGGTCCGCACCCGGCGCGATTCGAAGGATTTTTCGTTTATCGAACTGAACGATGGTTCCTCGCTGCGCAACCTGCAGATCATCGCGAAAAATAGCCTGGCCAATTACGCCGACGTGCAGCGCCTCATCACCGGCGCCTCGATCGCCATCCGCGGCCCGCTCGTCGCTTCCCAGGGCAAAGGGCAAAGCTGGGAGGTGGTCGCTGATTCGATCGAAATCATCGGCGCTTCGGACGACACCTACCCGCTCCAGAAAAAAGGGCACACACCGGAGTTTCTGCGCGAAATCGCGCACCTTCGCCCGCGCTCGAATCTTTTCGGATCGGTCTTTCGCGTCCGCAGCCGGCTCGCCTTTGCGATCCACCAATTTTTTCAGGAACGCGGTTTCGTTTACATTCACACTCCGATTATCACCGGGAGCGATTGCGAGGGAGCGGGCGAGTTGTTCCGCGTCAGCACGATCGATCCGGAGAAGCCGCCGCGTTTGCCTAACGGCGCGATCGACGACAGCAAGGATTTCTTCGCGCGCCGGACCTATCTCACGGTCAGCGGGCAATTGGAGGCGGAAGCTTTCGCCTGCGCGCTCTCCAAGGTTTACACCTTTGGTCCGACTTTCCGCGCCGAGAATTCCAACACTTCGCGCCACGCGAACGAATTCTGGATGATCGAGCCGGAGATGGCGTTTTGCGACCTCACAGGCGACATGGATCTGGCCGAGGAATTGGTGAAATACCTTGTGCGCGACATCCGCGGAAATTGTCCTGACGAAATCGAGCTTTTCTCAAAATTCGTCGACAAGGAATTGCTCGCACGCCTCGACTTTGTCGTCGAGCGCCCCCTCCAGCGCATCAGCTACACTGAAGCGGTCGAGCTACTCCAGAAAAGCGGGGAAAAATTTGAATTCCCCGTCGAGTACGGCCTCAACCTGCAGTCAGAACACGAGCGCTGGCTGACCGAAAAACATTTCAAATCGCCGATCACGGTTTTCGATTACCCGAAAGAAATTAAACCGTTCTACATGCGCCTGAACGACGATGGCAAAACCGTCACTGCGATGGACCTGCTCGTGCCTGGCATCGGTGAAATTGTCGGCGGCAGTCAGCGCGAGGAGCGGCTCGACGTTCTGGAAGGCAACCTTCGCCAGCACAACATGAACTTGGCCGACTACAAATGGTACCTGGATTTACGCCGCTTCGGCACCGTACCGCATGCCGGTTTTGGGCTCGGCTTTGAGCGCATGCTCATGTTTGTCACTGGCGTGGCAAACATCCGCGACGTCATTCCCTTCGCGCGCACTCCTGGCAGCGCAGAGTTTTAATTGTAGGGCGGGCGCTCCGCCTGCCCTCGCTCGCCGTTTTCGCACCTGGGCAAGCGGAGCGCTCGCCCTACAGGTTTTGCTTTTTCAGCTCCGCAGTCTTCGCGACCGAGAGGAACTCATAAAAGCCATGCAGCCGCGCGAAATAGTAACCTTCGCGCCCGTCCAAAAATCCGCGCTGCCAGAGGTAAACGTAAAGAAACCGGAGCAGCGGACGAAACGGCAATTTCTGCGAGAGGCGCTTGAGCCGGCGCCGTTGCGCGACCCGGGCGCTTTGCAGTTCGCCCGATGATTGATCGTTCGCCGCGGCGACGCGCGCTTCCCAGTTGGAATAGCGATTGTGTTTCTCGACAAAAACCTCGACCGAGGGAAACGCGTAGTGATCCATCTCGCAGCGCAACTTTCCCGTCGGTCCCTGCACCACGACATGCTCGTGCACTTCATTATCGCCGCTCGCGGTCGCGACCTCGGTCAGTTTTTCATAACGGCCTAACGAATGGCGAAAAAGCCGCAGGTTCCAGTTCGGATAATAAGCATGCCGCAGCCAGCGCCCCATGAACATGAAGCGCCGGTTGATCCAGTAACCCACGGTCGATCCCGCGTTCGCGATCGCGCTGCCAAATTCCGCTTCCGCTTCGGAAGGCAGGACCTCGTCTGCATCCAAAATGAAAACCCAGTCGTTACTAAAGGGCAGATGTTCGAGGGCCCAGTTCTTCTTTTTCGGCCAGGTGCCGTTAAATTCGAACTGCACAACCCTGGCCCCACGCTCCTGCGCGATTCGCTGCGACCCGTCGCTGCTCTGCGAGTCGACAACAAAGATCTCGTCCGCCCAGGCGATGGAGGCGAGGCAGCGAGGCAGGTTCTCCGCCTCATTTTTGATCGGCACGATGACCGACACCGGCACCGGTCCAGTTGGTTTATCCACGGCGGAAGAGCACCCTCAGAATCTCAGCACGAACAACGCCCGCTGGATAGAAAAGAATCCGCCCGATCCCCCTCGCCGCCGGTGCTTTGTGAGGCTAAGATTTTTCACCCGAGTTCGCAGCGATCTGTTAGGCTGGGCCAGGTCAAAGCCACACATGCGCACTCCAACCTCCGTCATGCTGGACAGGCCAGGAATTTGACGGTCCAACTTCGCACCCTTTCAATTGAAGCGCGTAGATCCCGAAGATAATTGGCCCGCCTCGTGGAAGGCTTCCTACCGCTACGACCTGGAGGAAGTCTACGGACGGATAAAAAACCGTGGCTACGCCTATGCCTACGATCGGCGCCGACGGGCGACCTTTGCCCTTGTCACTGAAGTGCTTCCACTGGGTGCCCGGATTCTCGATGTGGCCGCCGCCCAGGGAAATTTTTCCATCGCGCTGGCTGAGATGGGCTACGAAGTGACTTGGAATGATATGCGGGCCGAGTTGGCCGACTACGTGCGACTGAAGCAGGAGTTCGGCACCATCCACTTCGCGCCCGGCAACGCGTTCAACATCGATCTCCCCTCGGGCTTTGACGGAGTTCTCATTACCGAGGTGATTGAACACACCGCCCACCCCGATCAGTTGCTGGCCCGCGCCGCGCAGCTCGTTAGGCCAGGCGGCTATGTGATCATGACCACTCCAAATGGCGCTTACGTCCGGAATAAGCTCCCGAAATTTTCCGAGTCCTCCGACCCGGCGGTCTACGAGTCGGTGCAATTCAAACCCGATGCCGACGGCCACATTTTTCTCCTCCACCCCGACGAGATCGAGCCCCTCGCGGCCCGCGCCGGACTGGTCCTCGAGAAATTGATTCTCTCGACCAATCCGCTGACCAGCGGGCATGTAAAAACCGAATTCCTCCTCCGCCGTTTGCCGCGACCCCTGGTCGACGGAATCGAGCATTTCACCGGCGCGTTGCCCACCAGCCTAACGACGCGTCTCATGACGCAAATGGCGGCCCGCTTTCGCCGACCGGCGTAAAGTCCCGGGCCCGAGGCTCAGACCGGCGGCGGCCGCTGGATATCCATCAAAGCGAGGATGCGTTGCTTTTTCTCCTCGTAGCCGAGTGCGCGAAAATTTCGGATTTCCTCGAGGCGACGCATCCCGTTGATCGTGTCGAGAAAACGGGTGTAGCTGGCGGCCAGTTCGGTCGTCTCGAGGTAGCGGCCACGGAGGTTTTCATCCTGAAACGCCCCCGGATTTTGCGCCTCGAACAAGTGAAAGCGCAGCCAGCGCCGATCGGACCGCGAGACGCGTTGCGTCTTCCGAAAGAAGGCGACGAACAAAAGGAGCACGAGGTAGGTATCCACTCGCGCCTGGAGTTCGAGATCGCGGGCGAAATTCTCCGTCGCGATCCGGCGTTCGCCATTCCGAAACTGCAGCGCGGCATGCAAGGCGTGATTGATTTCCTCCACGAACATGATGAGCGAACGAATATTCTCGTTCGTTAGGCCGCTCCGCGGGTCGTGCCGTTCGAGCTGCTCGACGAGCCACTGCGAATAATAAATCCCGACGTAAAGCTGATCGTTCGCCGTGCGCAGAAAAGTGCGCGCCAGCTCGCTCAATTCGCGCGCCGACGCGCCCGCCAGTTTGGTCAATTGACGGCACCGGCGCTGGTCGATCAGGCAATCCTCGAGATTGATCCCGACCTGCGCATAAGTGCGCTCGAAGAGCCGCTGGATCTGGCTGAAAAGCGTCTCGTTCAAAGCAAAAGCGAAGCGCGGTGATCGTCGTCGAGGTTGAGCAGTTCGTCGGAGAGTCGGTTGAGGGCGAGCCGCACTTCGTGAAAACGATCGGCCAATTCCTCAAAAACATCGTTCAACTCACAACGGCGCGCGGTCGAGTGCGAGGCCACAAGCTGGAAATTGGTCCGCCCGATTTTCTCGTAAAACTTCAGGTCGGGCGCGCCGCGCCGGCTGCGGTGCTGGGCGTTCTCGTGAAAAATTCCGCTCACGAAAAGCGAGTAATTCCCCACATGCGCGCGAAGCAGAAACGTCTCCGCCGAACTCGCGCGCGTCAGCGCGATCAGCATGTCGGAAAGATATTGGCGTCCACAATCCGCCTCGGCATGCGGCGCGCGCAGGCCGTTGGCGCGGGAAAAAGTTTCGAGCAGAGATCCAATGTAATCCGAGAGCTTCCGATCCGTGATATTGGCCCGTTTCAAAACGTGCCGGGCGAGGACGTAAAAGTAAAAGGAAGACGAAATCGAAAGATGCCCGGCTTGGGAAAGGATCGCCTCCACCAGCCGCGGATGATCGAGCACGGCGTCGCGTGTTTCGGCGTCGCTCAGGAGATCAACGAGCGAAACTTGGTCGTTAGGCGAACGTGCCAGCGTCCGCACGATAAATTGGAAATCCGCCGCCGTGAACCGCGCCCGACAATTCGCCTGGATCATCGGAGTCCAATCATAAGCTTAAGCGATGCCGCGCGACAAGAGAGTTCACGCGGAGGCGAGTCTCAGAGCGTCTTGAGATACTCGAGCAATTGATCTTTTTGTTCGGGCGGCAGGGTGGTGCCGTAAAGGTGGCCACCATTGCCTTCGCCGCGCCGGCGCGTGTCGAAAAGAAATAGCTCTGCTCCATTCGCCCGGAGGACCCACTGCGCGCTCGGGCGGCTCCGCGAACACGACTTTGATCGGATCGTAATCGTCGTAGCCGCGGTGGAAGGTCTGCGGTCGTTCGTTAGGCGGATTAAGCAGGTCACGCAAGGTCGGAACGGAGCCGTTATGCAAATAAGGTGCGCGCATCCAGAGGCCATCGAGAGGTGGCGAGAGATAGCCATATGGATCGAGCTCCGTCATGAGGGGGCGCTCGATTCCCATCTCCTTTACCTTGCGGTTGGCTTCCTGGGCCGCAGCCTTCGACCACGAATGCGTGCGCTCCGGATCAGTTCCTACCTGGGCGATCGGGATGACTTTGCTCGTAAATTTACCGCGCGGCTCATGACAAGAAGCGCAGTCGTGGGCAAAGATTTTTTGACCCTCGGCAACGAGTTGGGGATTGATCGGACTCGTCTTCGCAAACGGCCAGGCGGGCGGCGGAAGGTTACTCAGATAATGATCGGTTTGCGGCAACCCGCGGAGAGCAGGACGAAGGCCGCAAGCGTCCAAGCCCCGAGGGGTACGACGGGGGATCGCGTCGACCAACCGGCTTCCAGCGCGTGCGGTCTCACAAAGCCGTTTTATTTGCCGGGCGAATGAGGGACAAGAAACAAATCATGACTGCTTCTCGGTTTTTTAGTGCGCGCTCATCACAAAATTTGTCGTCGCAAAGCCGGAGGCGATCTAGATTGCCTTTCGCCGCGCCCTGGACGGCGCCTTTTTCTCGTTCAACCCATTATGCCTAACGAAAAAGATCTGAAAGCCGCAATCGGCCACGTCCTTTTCATCGACATCGTCGGTTATTCGAAGCGTCTGATTAACGAGCAGAGTGATTTGCTCGAAATGCTCAAGCAGATCGTGCGTGAAACCACGCCGGTTCGGGCTGCGAAGGAAGAGGGCCGGCTCATCCGGCTCCCGACGGGTGACGGCATGGCGCTCGTCTTTCGCGACAATGTCGAACAGCCGGTGGAGTGCGCGCTCGAGATCGGTGCCGTCCTCCGCCAACATCCAGAACTCCCGCTGCGAATGGGCATTCATAGTGGCCCAATCAATCCGGTGCTCGATGTCAACGAGCGGGAGAACGCGGCGGGCGCCGGGATCGATCTTGCACAGCGCGTAATGGATTGCGGGGATGCCGGGCACATCCTGCTCTCCAAACGCGCGGCGGATGATCTCGCGCCGTATCCGCGCTGGAATCCGCACCTCTACGACCTCGGAGAGATCGAAGTGAAGCATGGGGCGCTCGTCCATCTGGTGAATCTCTTCACTCCCGAGGCGGGGAATCCGGCAACGCCGTCCAGCATCACGAAAAAGCGCGCGCCGCTCGTCACACCGGCCGCGACGCGGGCGGGCGGGCGTCCCTGGATGATCGCGCTTGTTCTCCTATTATTGTTAGGCGGTGGGATCTGGTGGTTTGCCTCTCGCAGTTCCAAGACGGCACCGGAAGTGGGTGTGGCGAGCGCGCCGGTGGTCCCGGAAAAGAGCATCGCTGTCCTCCCGTTTGAAAATTTGAGCGAAGAGAAAGCGAACGCTTATTTTGCCGACGGCGTGCAGGACGAAATCCTGACCAACCTGGCCAAGATTGCCGACTTGAAGGTGATCAGCCGCTCGAGTGTGATGCAGTATCGGAGCGGCGTGGGACGCAACCTGCGCGAGATCGGAAAACAACTCGGGGTGGCAAATCTTCTCGAGGGCAGCGTGCAGCGGATCGAGGGTAAAGTGCGAGTGAACGCGCAGCTGATCGACGCTCGGACCGACGCTCATCTCTGGGCCCAGACTTACGATCGCGACCTGGCGGATGTGTTTGCAATCCAAAGCGACATCGCGCGCGCGATCGCCGAGCAATTGCAGGCCAAGCTGGCTCCAGAGGAGAAAACCCGACTCGCCGCCAAACCAACCGATAGCTCCGACGCCTATCTTCTCTATTTGCAGGCGAATGAGCTCGTCCATGTCGCAGCGTCGAGAGACGACGTCATGCAGGCCGAGAAGCTCTACGCTCGGGCAATTGCGCTCGATCCGAGCTTCACGCTCGTCCGGGCTCGCGCCTCGATGCTCAGTAGCCTGATGTACATGATCGGACGCGACCCTGTGCGCAAAGAGAGGGCACGCACCCTGGCCGAGGAAGCGCTCCTCCGAGCCCCGCAGATGGGCGAAGCACATCTCGCCCTGGGCTTCTGTTATTATCGGATCGATCGCAATTACCCAGCCGCCCTCAAGGAATTGGATCTGGCGAGCGCCAGCTTGCCTAACAATGCCGATATCCTCGATGCCACCGGCTTGATTTACCGCCGGCAAGGCCGTTGGCGTGACGCCCTGGCCGCCTTCGCCCGCGCCCGCGAGCGCGATCCGCGGCGCGCTCATTTCGAAGGCCAACCTGAGACCCTGCGCATCCTGCGCCAGTGGGGAGAGGCCGGCGAAGCCTACCACCGCGGCCTGGAACTGGAACCGCAACTGGCTGACGGCTGGGTCGGGCTGGCTTACGTGCGGTTTGCCCAGAGCGGCTCTCCGGAAGAGTCCCGCGCTATTCTCGATCGGCTCCCCGACGATTTGAAGGAAAAACCTGACGTGCAGCAAGCGAGATGGGACTATGCCATGGACGCGCGCGACTTCGCCGCGATCGAGAAACTCATTCCCAGTCGCTCGCAGGAAGAATTTCCCGCGAGCCCTCCGGCCGCCTGGTTTCGCGCCTGCACCGCCGTCGCGCAGGGCGAGACCGAGCGGGCGCAGAGTTTTCTCGAAGAGATCAAGCCAATCTACGAAGCAGGCGTGCGTGATCACCCTGACGACCCGCTCTTTCATGCCTACCAAGGCAAGCTCTACGCCTTACTCGGACGAAAAGAAGAGGCGCTTCGTGAAGCTCGTCGCACAGTTGAGTTATGCCCGGAGAGCCAGGACGCGATCGCCGGTCCCGTATATGCGATCGATCTGGCCTTCGTCTATGCGCATGGCGGCGAAGTGGACGAAGCGGTGAGCTTACTTTCGCGGCTCCTTACGACTCCCGGCGCCGACGGGATCACGCTCGCCCATCTTCGTTTGAGTTGGGAATGGGATCCGCTGCGGCAGGACGCGCGTTTCCAAGCTCTTCTCGCCGCTCCTAAGCCGCCCACGGTTTACCGCTGAATCATCCTCACGGCGGATCCAGCTCGATCAGCCCGTGTAAAAATAGATCGCCGCTAGAATCACGGTCACAATAATGGCTGTGACCCACCAGATCCTTTTCATGCCGACTGGTTTTGGCGATGAACCGAACTCCTGCTCCACAAACGCTGCGTAATCGAAGCTGTCGTCCGACAAACCGAGCGCGTCATTACTCTGCGCCTCTTCACTCCAGCCCGACTTATGGTCCGCACCGCACTTGGGACAAGCCACGGCGCGCGGCGGCACGTCGTCTCCACAAACCGGACATATTTCCGGCGTTCGTGCTTGATTCGGTTTTCTGTTTGCCATTATCGCAAGGTCGCCGTCTCGCAACAAAGACGTAGAGCCAGCCTCGAATCTCCCCGCTATTGGCCGGGTTGCTACAGGCCCATGTTGGCGAGCACGACCGCCGCCTGATTAACTGCCTCGAAGAGTTTCGGGTGGGTGTTTTCGAGAT
Source organism: Chthoniobacterales bacterium (assembly GCA_036502465.1). Taxonomy (GTDB): domain Bacteria; phylum Verrucomicrobiota; class Verrucomicrobiia; order Chthoniobacterales; family UBA10450; genus Palsa-1392. The sequence continues at coordinate 11,595 of DASXYO010000164.1, read as the reverse complement.
TCTCGACCGAGGCAGTCAAACCTTGCCGCGCAGCCTCGAGCAGCTTCGGCTGCTTCTCGGTTCGGCTCGCTTCGTGCGTCGAAGCGTCCAGAAAGTGAGCAATACTCCGCGCATCCTCTTCCCGGCCGGCGGCGAGGGCATTCACTTCTTCGCGCAGGGTTGCGACGAGTTGGAGCAACTGCGCCCGATCCGCCTCCGGCAGGCCATGCGCCTGCTCGATCCGCGCCTCAATCTTCTGCATTCGCTCTTCCAGCATCTTTCTACTTCCCGCAACGGCCCGCGGCCGTCAAACGGAGGTTGATCTGGTGAGACTTTCCCAGACAGCCGGATCCACCTGACAAGTTCGGGATCCCTACGTGAACCTTCCTATAGAATCCGTGCGCCAGCCGTCGGTTCAGTCCAACGTTTCCAGAGATAGACCAGGTTAACGACCCAGATTACAGGATTGAAGCTCAACAGCGTGAGCGCGATCCAAGCCCAGTGACGTCGCTGCGCGAAAAACCACGCCAGGACGCCGTAAAGAAGCGCGCATATGACGAAAACGCCGAGACCGGCTTCCAGGATGTAGCCGAGCACAAGTCCATCAATCACAGCGAGAATGCTAAAGTAATACCCCCAGCGATAGGGTCGCTTCCCGGGGTTGAGATGTTGGTAGCGACGGTTGAGCGCTAGCGCGGCCACTAATGGTAGAGTCAGAACGAGGACAATGATTGCACCAACAAGAAAAACGAACCAAGTCGTGTTTACCGGCTGCGCTTTGGAAGTGACATTAACAGGTAAGGCTTCGTCGCCAGCGGACACGGTGACAACCACTTTCCCGCGGGTGTGTCCTTCTTCCAGGTAGCGCATCGCGTCCGGGAGCTGGCCAAAGGTATAAGTCCGATCGATCACCGGCTTTAACTTCCCCGTCTGCATGAGTTCGCGCAGGGCATTCAGATTCTCTTTTGTTATTTCCGCGAGCAAGCTGCCAAACTTTTGGCTTCCGAAGAATCCCGCCACGGCTGGCTTGAGCATAATCCCCAACGGTTTCAACCAGTCCCCGACGTCAGTACTCCCAACCAGCACGAGTGCCCCATGGGGAGTCATGACTTTTCTCATCTCGCTCAACGGATGGCTGGAGACCATATCGAGGATCAAGTCGTAGCGCTGCCCGTTCTTCGTGAAATCTTCCTTCGTGTAATCAATAACGTGATCCGCGCCGAGTGAGCGAACCAGGTCGATGTTTCGCGTGCTGCAAACGCCCGTGACATCCGCACCCAGCGCCTTGGCGATCTGGACCGCGAAAGTTCCCACGCCGCCGGACGCGCCGTTGATCAACACCTTCTGACCACGCTTGAGTTGTCCTTTATCGCGCAAACCCTGCAGGGCGGTCACCCCTGCAATCGGGACCGCAGCAGCTTCTTCGAAGCTCACGTTGCTGGGCTTGAAGACCAGCGCCTTCTCTGTCGCGCAGATATATTCGGCGAAAGCACCGTAACGATGACCGAAGACATTGTCGCCAGGCTTGAAATCGGTTACCTTTTTTCCGACTGCTTCGACTTCGCCAGACAGGTCGACGCCAAGTCGCGGATTAGTAGGCCTGAGAAGCCCAGAATCGAAGGCGCGTATGAGATAGGGCTTGCCTCTCATGTAGTGCCAGTCGAGCGGGTTGAGGGAAACTGCCCGCACTTTGACCAGAACCTGGTCGTCCTTTGGGACGGGCTTCGTCACCTCTTCTATCCGCAGCACATTGGGCGAGCCGTAGTTATGATAAAGGTACGCCTTCATTCGCGGCTCCGGGATCGGGGTCGCGGTCGTCCCTTCGGCGAGCGTCGAAACAACCGCCCCAAGAGCAAATATTGCAACAGCGGCGTGAGTGAGTTTTTCTTTGTTCATGGGACCCTAAGTTTCTGTGATCAAATGGTGAGAGATCATCGCCTGCCTTTACGCTGCAAGGCCCGTCGCTCCCTGGCCAAGCGAACCTGGCCGGAAGGCCGGCGGCCTTCCGCCTTTGATCAAGAGCCAAAGCATGACCGCCACCTCACCAAGGAGAAAAGGCTGCGCCATCCGAAAGGCGATCCCGTAATAAGACGGGTAGACGATAGCGGTGACGCTGAGCGCGACGTAGGCAAAACAGTTGAGCATGAGCCAGACGCCGAGGAGACGGGGCAGGAAACCGGACCGATAGACCAACAAGCCAAAGGGCAAGAGCCATAAGCCCCAGAATATTTCGTTTATATATTGCCCCTGGCCATGCAGACGGAGGAAGAGCATGGCCAGAGCGTTGAGTTGCGCTTTGTCAAACGCGACGAGGAAATCGCCCCCACGGAAGAGATTCAAAGCAGCGAGGTTATTCAGTGAATTCAAAAAGCCAACCGCGGCGGAAACCAGGACCAGCCCGACCATTAGTTGAGTCCACCTTTTGTCCACGCCGCTGAGCAATGCATAAAGTGCGAAACCAAGAAGAATAAATGTAACCGTGCCCAAGAGTTCTCCGAGGATGCCATAACGGAAGAGTGTCTCGTGAGTTAGGATGTTATGGGCGGTCGCCGCCGCATCGCCGCGCACGATCAGCTTTCCCGGGATATAGAGAAGGCTGAACGGAGCGGTCAGGACGAGTAAGAGATAGAACGCGCCAGCCCGGCGTCCCGCATTATCAACTCTATGCATGGCTTTGGATTCCTTCATGAGCGAACAGGTCTTGGCACCTGCTAAATTGGACCTCGCGAGCGACGCAGCCGAATAGCGCCAGCGACCAAGACAACCGCCACAATAAGTCCGAGCCAGAGTCCGGGGCTGCTGATGAATCGAAGCGGGGCGAGTTGCGACAACCGATCGACCACGGGCACGACCCTGCCATGTGTCTGCGGGACGATGACGAACGCTTCTTCATAGCTGCCAAACACGCGATGTCCCAGCAGGCGGGCGAAGTGCCCGGTGTTGAAGGCGACCTTCTCGAGAATGCTGATCGCAATCCAAGGAAGCACGGCCCAAAGAAAAGTCGCACGGCGCGCCCACGCCGAGACGAGCAGGAGCCAGCCATAGACCGGCGTTGCCCAGAGGGCTGAAGTGATGATGCCGTAAAGCAGGATGACCGATAATCGGAATATCGGCAGCCGCTCCCAAGTTGTGGCGCCCAGTCCGCTCGGCCACAGGGCGACGGTACTCATCGCGAGAATGATTAGCTGCGTAACCTCGATCAGGACAAAAGTGATGGCAGGCAAGATGAGCATTGGAACTGCCAGCTTCGCAAGCACACTCGTTAGGTCCGAAACAGGAAGGGATTTCCAGAAGAGGATACTGCGATCACGGCGTTCTCCGTGCAGCGCGTCGAGACAGTAGAAGATGCCTACGAGGAAGGCAGTCAGCATAATCACGATGACAGCGATGTCATAAGGTTGCTCGACGATCGCGCGTTGCTTCAAGGGATCGAGCAGGAGAAGAGCGCGTCTCCGGTGCGGGAGGCCGATCGCGCTGATCGCGTAACCCAGGAGCACGAAGCCGCTCACGATTAGCGGCGCCATGTAGACGGAACAATTCTCCCATAACTCGCGACGCACACTCCAGTAGAACGGGCGGGTTGGCGAAACGGGACCGACCGGGTGAGACTGATCTATCTCCATACTCATATCGCTCCTCCCTTCGGGCCGGCTTTATCGCCCATCACTGCAACGAACAAGTCAGCAATGCTCGGCCGGCGGACCTCGCCGAGGGCGGCGAGTTGGTCACGGTCAGCCCCGTCGAATAAGAGGACACTGCGGCCAAAAACGGGACGCTCATAAATTGGCTTGATCGCGCGGGCGGCAGCTAGCTGCTCCGGGTTCACCATTACTTCAAAATAGCGCTTCTCGAATTCCTCCATGTTGCAACTAAGGACAATCCTTCCGCGATCGATGAACATAAGGTCAGTCAGGACATCCTGGATTTCCTCCACCTGATGAGTCGTCACCACGATGGTGCGGCTATGGTCGAAGTAGTCGCTGAGTAGTGAGTCGTAGAATTGTTTGCGAAAGAGGATGTCGAGTCCCAGAGTCGGCTCATCCAGGACGAGCAATTTCGCGTCGATCGCCATCACGATTGCGAGGTGGAGTTGCGCCACCATTCCCTTTGATAACTGTCGCACCTTGCTATGGCGCTTAATGTCAGTCCTATCGAGGAAACTTTCCGCTTTCGCCCGATCGAAGCGCGGATGCACCCCCGCGACGTAATCGAGCAGGTGCGAAACGCGAATCCAACGCGGCAAGACGGCGACATCGGCGATGAAAGAGACGTCGCACATCAGCTGGTCGCGCGCGGTCCAAGGGTCGCGCCCGAGTACCTTTAACTCGCCCTCGTAAGGACTGAGGCCGAGGATGGCAGCGAGGGCTGTTGTCTTGCCTGCGCCGTTAGGGCCAATAAGTCCGAGAATGCGGCCCTCCTCGACCTGCAGATCAATGCCATCGAGCGCGACCGTTGTTCCGAACGTCCTGCGGAGACCGCGTGCTTCTATGCAGGCCATGGCGTTAGCGTTCCCCCTTTCCACGCTTGGATGATGCGCTTTGCTTCGCCGCCTTGAGCAATTCGTCTGGCGTTAGGCCGAGTCTTTGAATGGTGGCGTGAATCCGAGGCCAATGTTCGACCAGGAAGGCTTCGCGTTCGCCTTTCAAGAGCACCTTGCGCGCGCCCGTCCTGACGAACATCCCGAGACCTCGCTTCGTTTCGACCAGCTCCTCCGCGACCAGTTGCTGATAGGCTTTTAGGACTGTAAGCGGGTTGACCCGATATTCGGCCGCAACCGTGCGAACAGAGGGCAATGGGTCGCCCTCGTTGAGCAGACCGTCGAGGATCATGTGGACGACCCGGTCGCGAAGCTGACGATAAATCGGCTGGCTGGCGTTCCATTCAGTGTCCATTCTCGATGCAGCCGCGGCTCTCCATTAGTGTTGTAGTTAACTATAACACTAGGACGCAGGCAAGCTTTATTTTTCGAGGTGTAGTCCCCGTCTGCACGCTTGCCAAACCGTGCCAGAGCAAACACGCTGCGCCGATGCACGACCCGGAAGATCGCAGTTTTCTCGGCCACCCGCGCGGGCTCGGCTACATCGCCTTCGCCGAGGCCTGGGAACGCTTCTCCTACTACGGCATGCAGGCGCTGCTCGTGCTCTACATGGTCAACCGCCTCCTCCACCCGGGGCACATCGAGCACATCGCCGGGTTTAGTCCCTTTCGTCACCTGATCGAAGGGTTCCGCGGTCCTCTCGACATCCAACCGCTCGCCTCGACCATCTTCGGACTTTATACGGGTCTTGTTTATCTCACCCCGATCGCCGGCGGATTTATCGCGGACCGCTTTCTCGGGCGCACCCGCACGATCACGATCGGCGCGCTGCTCATGTCGGCCGGACATTTCCTGATGGCCTTCGATGTCACCTTTCTCCTCGCACTCTCCTGTCTCCTCGCCGGGGTCGGCTGTTTCAAGGGCAACCTCGCCAGCCAGGTCGGCGCGCTCTATTCGACGGGCGATAATCGGCGGGCGGACGCGTTCCAGATTTATTATCTGTTCATCAATGGAGGAGTCATCGCCGCGCCGCTCATCGCCGGCACGCTTGGCGAAGTTTACGGCTGGCACTGGGGCTTCGGCGCCGCGGGAGTCGGGATGCTCATTGGCCTAACGATCTATCTTTACGGCCGCAAATACCTTCCGCCGGACGCTCCCGTGGCCACGAAACTGGAACGCGCCGCCAAGCCGCCGCTCACCCATCGCGAAAGGATGGGAATCGTCGCGCTCCTCGTGCTTCTGCCTGTGCTCACGCTGGCGATCATCGGCAACCAGCAAATCTTCAACGCTTATCTCGTCTGGGCGCAGGACCACGCCAACCTCGTCTTCTTCGGCCGCAAAATGCCGACGACCTGGTTGATCACTCTCGATTCCATTCTCTCGGTCACTTTCCTCGCGCTCGCGGTCGTCTTCTGGCGGATTTGGTCAAAGAAATTCAAGGAACCGGCGGAGATCACGAAGATGGGCATCGGGAGCATCATAGCCGTCACCGGATTTCTCTCGCTCGCGATGGGCGCAATCATGGCCGCCAGCTCGGGCGGCAAAGTTTCGATCGGTTGGCTTATCACCTTCCATATCCTGAACAGCATCGGCTTCGCCAACGTTTTCCCGGTTTCGCTTGCGCTCTATGCGCGGGTTGCGCCGCCCGCCTTGTCCGCCACCATCATCGGCATTTATTACCTCGCTTTTTTTGCCGCAAATAATCTCGTCGGCTGGATCGGCGGTCTGCTCGAGAAAATGGCCGCTTCGCAATTCTGGCTCCTGCACGCCGGTTTGGCGGGAACTGCCGGCATCATTTTTCTCATTGCGGGCCGGCTCTTCGGCCATCTCCTCGCGCCTGACGACCGGTGAATCTCGCATGAACACGCGTCGCTTCTTGGCCGAGCTAAAGCGGCGCAACGTCTACAAAGTCGCGGTCGGCTACGCGGTCGTAGGCTGGCTCGTCATGCAGGTCGCGGCCACGATCGTGCCGGCCCTCCATCTCCCCGATAGCCTAACGACCGCGGTCGTGGTCATCACCCTGCTCGGATTCCCGATCGCCCTCGTCATTGCCTGGGCCTTCGAGATGACGCCCGACGGGATGAAGCGAACGGAAAACGTCTCGCCTAACGAAAAGATCCCGCAATGGAGCGCGAAAAAATTTGCCGCCATGGTGATCTCGCTCGCGCTCCTCGCCGCCGCCCTGCTCGCTTTCCAGCTGGTGCGGAACAAGGCCAAACCGCCGTCGGAGCCGAACGCGGCCGTGGCCTCCGACAAATCGATCGCAGTCCTGCCCTTCCTGAACGAGAGCGGCGATCCGAACGACGAATATTTTTCCGACGGACTCTCGGAGGAATTGATCGCCGCGCTCGCGCAGATCGGCGAACTCAAGGTGATCGGCCGCAGTTCGTCGTTTCGCTTCAAAGGCAAAAACGAAGAGAACAAAACGATCGGAGAAAAGCTCGGCGTGAACACGCTTCTCGAGGGCACCGTGCGCAAGCAGCAGGACCACGTGCGAATCGTAGCGGAGCTGGTCAACGCGGCGGACGGGACGGAATTGTGGTCACGCACCTTCCAGCGCGAACTCAAAGATATCTTCGCCGTTCAGGCGGAAATCGCGGACGCCGTCGCGCAGGCGCTGGAACTGAAATTGCTCGGACGAGAAAACCCCACGACCAAGAATCCTGCGCCGCAAAACGTCGAAGCGCACAACGTGTATCTCCAGGGCCATTTTTATTTCGAGCGCCGCAATTTGGAAGATTATCGCAAGTCGATCGGGTTCTTCGACGAAGCGATCCGGCTCGATCCCGAATATGCGCTCGCTTATGCGGAGCGGTCGGAGGCCTGGACTTGGATTGCCGATCAAAGCGGCGAGAAGCAGCGGGAAACCTGGGCGATCGCAGCGCGAGATGCCGAACGAGCGGTCGCGATCGCGCCTCATCTGGCGGAAGCGCATTCTTCACTCGGGTGGGTGCGCTTTTTCGGAGAGTGGAAATTTGACGAAGGACTCGCCGAGCTCCGGCGCGCGCAGGAACTGGCCCCGGGAAGCGCCACCGCCAATCATCTTCTGTCGAGCGTTCTGGTCTTTCTCGGAAGATTTCCAGAAGCGGAAAAGCTGGCCCGGAAAGCCATCGAACTCGACCCGCTCACCTTCCAGGCGCGCGCGAACCTGGGGCGCATTCTCTTTTACGAAAAGAGCTACGACGAAGCGATGGCGGTCGCTGAAAAAGCGGCCGAACTGCAACCAACCGCGGCCTCCAGCCACCGCTGGCAAGTCTGCATCGCGGTCGTGCGCAGGGACGGTGAGACGGCCCTGCGCGAAGCAAAGCTCGAGCCTAACGAGGCCTATCGGGATTTCGCGCTCGCGCTCGCCCAGGCATCGCGCGACGACAAACCCGCGGCCGAAGCCGCCCTCGCGGAGTTGATCGCAAAAGACAAAAAAATCGCGGCTTACCAGATCGCCGAGGTTTACGCCTTTCGCGGCCAGAACGACAAGGCGTTCGAATGGCTGCAAATCTCGTTCGACACCCACGACACCGGCATGCTCAGCCTTCGCATCGATCCCTTCCTGAAAGGACTGCGATCCGACCCGCGCTATCATGCGCTCCTCGCGAAAATGGGTTTCCCGGCAATGTCGTGATCGCTCCCGCTGCGTTATGCTCGTCTTGGCGAGACAACCAAGGAATAGAACCTAAATGAAAGGATCCATTTCGTCGCGCTAATCTTTTGCCGGCTTCGCCGCAGCCGCGCTCGCGCAGCGAACCGACAAGATTTTCCTGCAGGGTAACGCCGCCGGCACACAGACCGTCCAACAGGAGGCGGGCGGGCGAGCCTGATCGCACCATTTCCGCGCTCGAAAAGATTCTCTCGCATCCCGGCAACGGCGCACTCGCCACCGGCGTGGCATTAACCCCCGCCCTGCTCCGGCTCGATCCCATGTTTGACCCGCTCCGGAACGATCCCCGTTTTCAAAAGCTCGCCGGGACGCCCAATCCAAAATAGTCTGCGGGCTGACCCGAGGTGGCAGTCGCCACCGCCATGAATGCTCGCAGCCTTTTCGCAGAACTAAAACGCCGTCGCGTCTACAGCGTGGCAGCCGCTTATGTCGTCACGGCCTGGCTGTTCATCCAGATCGCGATCCAGGTTTTTCCTTTTTTCGACGTCTCCAACGGGGTCGTTAGGCTGGTCGTTCTGCTCTTAATCCTCGGTTTCCCCGTCACGGTCGTTACCACTTGGGCCTTCGAGTCGCGCGCGGGAGGGCGACGTCCGGTGAGTCGTCGTCTGGTCGCGCTCATTGTCTTGGTCATCGCGCTGGCGGCCGGAGTGACGGTCTTCCGAATCTTCCCTGCACGATTGGGAAGCGTGGAAAAGACACCGGGCACGAGTGAAATCGATCTTCATTCCATCGCCGTCCTGCCTTTCGACAACCTGAGCACCGACCAGGGCAACGCCTACTTCGTGAGCGGCATGCGGGACGAAATCCTGACCATCCTTGCGCAGCTGCGCGAGCTGAATGTCCGGTCGCGCACTTCGACTCAACGCTACCAGAAAAACCCACAAAGCCTGGCCGCGATCGGCCGCGAATTGCAGGTGGCGAATGTGCTCGAAGGCAGCGTGCAAAAGGCCGGCGACAATGTGCTGATCAACGTTCAGCTCATCAGAGTCACAAGTGGCGAGCAGCTCTGGGCGCAAAGCTTCCGCCGCAAGACGGGCGACGTTTTCGGAGTGCAGGCCGAGGTCGCGCAAAAGGTCGCGGATGCGCTTTTGATCAAGCTCGCTCCCGGCCTCGCGAAGCGGTTGCAGGTGCCGCCGACGACGAATCCCGCGGCGCACGATCTATTCCTGCGCGCCCACGCGCTCGGCGCGCACGCCGACGAGCAGAGCCTGGAGGGAAAAATCGCCCTCCTCCAGCGGGCGGTGGCGGAAGATCCGCACTACGCGATGGCTTGGGGCGACCTGGCGGGCGCCTACCTAACGATCGCGGACGCCTACCGCGCGCCGCTCGAAGTCCTCGGGCCGATGCGCCGTGCCGCGCTCATGGCGGTGCAGACCGATGAAGGCGCAGGGGTCGGACACATTTGGTTAGGCGCGGTCTCGATGCTTTACGATCGCAACTTCCCCTTCGCTCGCCGCGAACTGGAACGGGCCGTCGCGCTCGGCCCGAATTCTTCCGACGCGCATCGCTGGCTCGGTTGGTACTTGGCGCGGGTGGAACGCGATTTCGACGGCGGCCGCGCCGAATTGGAAAAAGCGCGCGCGCTCGATCCCATTTACACCTGGCCGCTCATGTTCGAATGCTTCATCGAGATCGCGCGTGGAAAATATGAGCCCGCCATGCAACTCGCCCAGCGAGTGATGGAAATCGATCCGCGTTTTTTCTATGATGTCGACCCGATCGCGAGCGTTTATGCGGCCGAGGGTCAGTGGAAAGAGGCAGCCCGGCGTTATGAATCGTTGCCCGCGGGGTTAATGAACAAGCCTAACTTTCAACTCGCGATCTGCTACGCGCACCTCGACCGGGAGGAAGAGGCGAGAAGGATTTTGGCTGAACTCGAGACGCTCTCGCAACACCGCTACCTCGACCAGATTCACCTCGCCGCGATCTATGGCGCCATGGGAGAAAAGGACAAGGCCTTCGCCGCGCTCGACCGCGCGGCCGACGCGCGCTCCGCCCGGGTCAGCACACCGCGCTTTTATTCCTGGCTCGCGCCGCTCTTCGACGATCCGCGCTTCGCCGCCTTGGAAAACAAGGTCGCGCACTCGGCCATTCTTTCGCCCGCCGAATCGCAGCCATGAAAAATTTCCTGGCCGAACTAAAGCGGCGCAATGTTTACAAGGTGGCCGCCGCCTATGCCGCCGTCGGCTGGCTGCTCATCGAAATCGTCACCCAGGTTTTCCCGATCTTTGGGATCCCGAACTGGGTCGTTAGGCTGATCGTTCTCCTCGTCGGGCTCGGGCTCCCGGTCGCCTTGCTGATTGCCTGGGCTTTTGAACTAACGCCCGCGGGAATCAGGCGCACCGCGCAAGCGGACGGGCTCCCGCAATCCTCCTCGCGGCGACCGCAGACCTGGATCTACATTGTGTTTCTCGCCGTGTTTCTCTCCGCGGGGATGTTTCTCCTCGGCCGTCGCACCTCGGCGCCGCCGCCAACCAAAGCCGCAGTTGCCCCGGAAAAATCGATCGCCGTTTTGCCCTTTGAAAACCTGAGCGGCGATCCGGCGAACAGTTATTTCACCGAAGGCATCCAGGATGAAATTCTGACTCGCCTCTCGAAAATCGCAGACCTGAAAGTGATCTCGCGCACCTCCATCCAGCAATACAAAAGCACGCCGAAAAACCTGCCCGAGATCGCGCGCCAACTCGGTGTCGCACACATCCTCGAAGGCAGCGTGCAAAAATCCGGCGACAAGGCGCACATCAACGTGCAGTTGATCAAGGCCGCGACCGATTCGCATCTTTGGGCGGAAACTTACGATCGCAAACTAACCGACATCTTTTCGGTAGAGAGCGAGGTGGCGAACGCGATCGCCGACCAATTGCAGGCGAAGATTACCGGACCGGAAGAACAGGTCATTGCTTCCCGGCCAACGGAAAATCCGGCCGCCTACGATGCTTACCTGCGCGGTCTGGCATTCAATCTCAAATCCGCCAACTCCGCCGCCAATTCGCGTGCCGCGCAAAAATATCTCAAGGAAGCCGTCCGCCTCGATCCGCAGTTTGCTCTCGCCTGGACACTGCTCTCTTTTGTCGACGCGCGCGGTTATCTCACCCAGACTTTGCAACCAACCGACGCGTTGCGGGAAGAAGCGCGCGAAGCAGTCGAGACGGCGCTCGCGCTCGATCCCAACCTCGGCGAAGCGCTCCACGCCAAGGGCTATTATCACTATGCCTGCCTGAAGGATTACGAGACCGCGGTGCGTTACTTCGAACTGGCGCGGCGGCTCCTGCCAAACAGCAGTCGTATTTCCGAATCGCTTGCCTACGTCACGCGGCGCCAGGGCGAATGGGAGCGAAGCAACGCTTACTTCGACGACGCCGAGCAGCTCGACCCGCGCAACGTCTACATTCTGGGGCAACACGGCCAATCCTTCATCTCGCTC
>DASXYO010000163.1:0-58081 GCA_036502465.1 Chthoniobacterales bacterium | reverse complement strand
TCGATCCCGTAGGCGCGGAAGGCGCGCTCGTATTGCCGCAGGATGCTGCCCTCGGAAAACTTCATGATCTTGAAGAGATCGTCCGCCGTCAGTTCCTCGCAGACGACTCGAACCGGAAGCCGGCCGATGAATTCCGGCTCGAACCCGTACTCGACAAAATCCTGCGTCCCGACGTGCTGGAAGATTTCGTTGTCGAGCACTTTGACCGGCTCGGCCTTGAACCCAATCTGCCCCTGCGCGAGCCGCTTCGAGACCTGCGTCTTCAAACGCTCGAAGGCGCCGCTCACGACAAACAAGATGTGCCGCGTGCTGATTGTTTCGCGCTTCGCCTTCCCGCGCTTCTGGAATTCAAAGGCGGCCTGAAGCTGTCCCTGGAGATCGTTCGCGCTCCGCAGCGGCACTTCGGTTTCTTCCATTAGCTTGAGGAGCGTCGTCTGGACGCCGCGCCCGCTCACGTCGCGACCGTGCATGTTGGAAGCCGCGGCCAGCTTGTCGACTTCGTCGATGTAGATGATGCCAAACTGCGCGAGGCCAACATCGCCATCAGCCTTCTGGACAAGCTCCCTAACGAGATCCTCCACATCGCCGCCGACGTAACCGGTCTCGCTAAACTTGGTCGCGTCGGCTTTGACGAACGGAACTTTGATCAGGTCGGCGATGTGCTTGATGAGGTAAGTTTTTCCAACCCCGGTCGGGCCGACGAGGATGACGTTTTGTTTCGCGTACTCGGTCTCCTCGGCGCGGAGAGCGTCTTCGCTCTCCAACTGGCGGATGTAATTGACGTGGTTGTAGTGATCGCAGACCGCGATCGAGAGGACCTTTTTCGCTTCGTCCTGCTTGATAACAAAGCGGTCGAGATGGGCCTTGATGTCGCGTGGCAGAAAATCGAAAACAAAATGGTCGCCGCTCTGCTGGATCGGCTTTTCGTCATCGCCCTCTTCGGCGCGCTCGGGCTGGGCAAAGCTCGCGAAAGAGACTTTGTCTCCGAAGTTCGATTTCATGAATTCGGAGAGCTTGCTCTGCAGTTCTTCCGGCGTTGGGAATGGCGGGTTTTGATTCAATAGACCAAAACGTAACATCCCCGTCCGGCATGTAAAATTCCGGGCCTCTGTTAGCCCATTTGCGCTTCGAACTACATTATTCGAAGCGTGCTGCATCTTGCAATTGGGCCGCAACTGTGCTCAGTGGAATGCTCGCTTTGGCAGGTCAGTCGCGCTTATTGCGCGCCGTTGCCACGCAGACCAATTATTCCATCATGTTTTTGATTCTTCTCGCTCAGGCCCAGCCGGCCGCTCCTGCCGGCGCCGCGCCGAATCCGCTCGCCTCGTTCATCCCCATCATTCTGATTTTTATCATTATGTATTTTGTTCTCTTCCGGCCCCAGATGCGGCGGGCGAAGGAACAAAAGGCGCTCGTTTCCGCGCTCAAGACGGGCGACCGGGTGGTGACCGCGTCCGGCATTCACGGCATGATTACCAACGTTAAGGACACCACCGTGACCGTGAAAGTCGCGGATAACGTCAAAATCGAAATGGAGAAAGCAGCCATCACAAACGTGCTAAAGGCTGACGCGGTCAGGAACTAACTCGATGCAAAACGCCGACCAACGCGCCCTGCGCAAACGCCGACTCCACACCGACCAATGAATTCCATCGTCGAATTTTTCATGGGCCTCGGCCTGCTCGTCCTCTTTGGATGGTATTTCGCGACCGATCGCGGTCAGCGGAAACACTTGTTGGCGGCCACGCTGGTCGTCCTCCTGGTGGTTTTCAGCATCTGGAGCATTTTTCCGCTGAAAGAAAAGGTGCGCCTTGGTCTCGACATCAAGGGCGGCACCTCCTTCCTCATCCGCCTAAAGAGCGAGGACAAGACGTTGAGCAAAGGAATGCTCGACCAGGCGGTCGAAGTGATCCGCAAACGCGTGGATTATTTCGGCAGCGGGGAGCCGGTCATCAGCCCGGTCGGAACGGACCGCATTCTTGTGCAAATTCCCGGCCTTGATGCCGCGAAGATCCAGGAAGCGCGCGACCAGCTTTCGCGGGTGGCGAAGCTCGAATTCCGACTCGTTTATCCAGACGATGGCGCACGACTGCGTGCGATCGATGCAGGAACGGAAGTGATTCCGCCCGAGTACCGCATCGAGACCTACAAAATGCAGCCGAGGAACCCGGGCGAGAAGCCGGTCACCGAGCGCTTGCTGGTGAAGAAAAAGGCGGATCTCGGCGGCGACCGGGTGACAGAATCCAACGCCTACTACGGGAACGATGGCTGGACGGTCCAGCTCAAGTTTGACAGCGAAGGTGCGAAGAAATTTGGCCAGATCACCGAGGCGAATGTCGGGCATCGATTCGCCATCGTCCTCGACGGAGTGATTCAATCGGCACCCAGTATCCGGACAGCCATTTACGGAGGCGACGCCATCATCACCGGGAGCTTCCAGGAACAGGAAGCCCGCGGCCTGGCCAGCGTGCTGGAGAACCCGTTGCAAGTGCCGGTTAGCATCGAAGAAGAACGCAGCGTCTCGCCGACCCTGGGCTTGGATTCAATCCGGGCGAGTATTCGCGCGGGTTTGATCGGACTTGCCGTGACCCTGGTTTGCGTCGCGGTTTACTACAAATTCGCGGGTCTGGTGGTGAATCTTGCCCTGATTGTGAACCTCATCCTCCTGCTGGGTGAGTTTCAATTAATTCCCGGCGGAGTCGTTCTGACCCTGCCTGGTATTGCCGGTATCATCCTCACCATCGGCATGGCGGTGGACGCGAGCGTTCTGATTTACGAACGATTACGCGAAGAATTGGCGAGCGGGAAATCTCTTCGGGTTGCCTTGCCCGCGGCCTACGACAAGGCGTTCAGCTCCATTTTCGACGCCAACGTGACCACCCTCATCACGGCGACGATCCTGTTTTTCTATGCCAGCGGGCCAGTCAAGGGCTTCGCCATCGTGCTCATGCTCGGGATCCTGGCTTCGCTCTTTACCGCCCTCATCGTCGGACGCAATGCCTTGAGTTGGCTCGTCGAAACAGGACGGCTCACGAAAATCTCGATGCTGCATTTGATCTCGCCCAAGAACTGGAACTTTCTTGGCAAAGGCTTCATCGCGAGCATGTGCTCGCTCGCCCTCATCCTGGGCGGCGCGGCCGCCTTCTACAAGCGCGGCGAGAAAAACTTCGGCGTGGACTTTCGGGGCGGCGATCTCGCGACCTTGAGCGCGCCCCACAAGATCGATGTCGCCCAAGTGCGCGGAGTGCTCCAGCAAATCGGTTTGGCGGACGTCGCCATCCAGCAATCGCAACAAGGCGATCGCAGCTACCTCACGATCCGGAGCCCGCTAAACACGAGTGACAAGATCGAGCATCAGATCCTGCAATCCTTCCCCAATGAAGGTTACAAGATCGAGGGATCGGAGCGCGTCGGCGCCTTGGTTGGCGGTGAATTGGCCCGGAGTTCGCTCATAGCGCTCGGGCTCGGAATCCTGGGAATTTTGATCTACGTCACCTTCCGCTTCGAATTTTCTTTTGCGGTCGGCGCGATCGTTGCGCTGCTGCACGACGTGCTCATCACTGTCGGCATGTTTGCGCTGCTCGGTCGCGAGCTGACGCTCACGATGGTCGGAGCCGTGCTCACCATCGCCGGTTACTCGATCAACGACACGATCGTGGTTTACGATCGAATCCGCGAGGGACTGGCCAGCAGTCGGAAAGGCTCCATCGAGCAGATCATGAACGAGAGCGTCAATCAGACGCTGAGTCGCACGATCCTAACGAGCACGACAACGCTCATCCCGATCTTGTGCCTCTACTTTTTCGGCGGCGCCGTCCTGCAGGATTTTGCCCTGGCCATCATTATCGGTGTGGTCGTCGGCACCTACTCGTCGGTCTTCATCGCGTCACCGATCGTGCTCTGGTGGACCCGGGCACGGGGCGGCAGCGCGAGCAGTTTGCGCCGGGAAGTGATCCAAAAGACATCCGCCGCGAGACCGACGCCGACACCGTAGAAAAGGATTTCCACGCGGGTTGCGTTCCTTCGGGGCGGGAGGCGGCGAGCCTAACAAAAGCCATAGTTGACGCTCGCTAAAGGGAGCCTTAGGATCGCTGGCCCCGAGTCGGGACAAGCCTTTTAAATTTCAACAGGATTCAGGAGAAATAACGCAATGCCAGAAGTGATCGTTCGTAAAGGTGAGCCAGTGGACCGGGCCTTGAAGCGGCTTAAGAACAAGCTGGACGCCGAAGGAATTTTGGAAGAGGTGCGCCGCTTGCGTGCCTTCGAAACACCTTCGCAAAAGACCCGTCGCAAGGCGAAAGCCAATGCCAAGCGGGGACGCGCCAAGTTTCGTTTTAACCCGTCGTAAGAGCCAGGACCAGACTGCTTTAACTGCAGGGGACGCAGAGAATTACCGAGGACGGAAAACTCGGGAGTTCTCCGCCTTCCCTGCGTTTTTTTTGAATCGCGGCTGCGCCTATTCGCATTCGCAGACGATCCGAAATCCAAGATCGTTGCAGGTGTAATTCGGCACGTTTGAACCCCGGGTCGTCGTCCGCAGACTGTTGAAACGCGATTTCCAGCTGCCGCCGCGGTAGATTCGCTTCAACCCAGAGACAGCTCCGCGAGGGTTCATCTTCGGAGTTCCCCGGTAAGCTTCGAAAAAGTCCAGGCACCATTCCCAGACGTTGCCCGCCATGTCTTCCATCCCGAAAGGGCTCGCCCCCAGCGGAAACGATCCCACCGGCGAACTCTCGGCATAGCCGTCATCAATCTCGCGGTCGCTCCAGGCAAAAACCGTGTTGCGGTCGGCGAAGTTTGCGAGGTCGCCGCGGCCTTCCTGGCTTCCCCACGGATATTTGCGTCCGTCCGCGCCGCGCGCGGCATACTCCCACTCCGCCTCGGTCGGGAGCCGGTAACGGCGGCGATCGCGCGAGCTGAGCCATTGGCAAAACTTGATCGCGTCGGTGCTGCTCACGTAAACGACCGGATGCTGGTCGCCCGCCCCCGGCGCCCTTTTCCGAAGGTGGCTGGGATCGAATGATTCGTATTGCGCGTTGGTGATCGGGAAGCGGGAGAGGTAATAGCGGGTCAGAGTGACGGGAGTAATCGGCCGTTCGTTAGGCGCAGAGTCGGCCGCCTCGCTTCCCATCTCGAAACTTCCCGACGGAACGAGGAGTAATTGCGCGCCAATGCTGCTCGTAAAATTTGCGAAGCGAGCTCGCTCCGCTGCGATATCGACCGCGGTAACGGCTCTCGCGACCGGCGCCGGGCTCGCGCCGTTAGTCGAAACGACCGGCGCCTTCGGCGCGACCACTACGACCGGCTTCGGCGGAGGGGCCGATTTTTCTTCGATCTCTTCCAGGTAGAGATCGACCAAATCCTCGGCGTCGCCCGGGTCAATCCCGAGATTTTCCGCCATATTCACAAACGCGTCGCGCTGGTCGTCGGTCATCTCGTCGGCGTCAAGCCCGCTCAGCCGCAACATCCGCATGAAATCCTCGTTCGGATCGAGATTGGTGGCGACCTTTTCCACGACAGCCTCGGCCAACGCCGGCGGGGGAGGCGGCGTCACGCGGACGGCCCCGCACTTCAGCAATTCCGCCTCGATCAGCTCGAACATCCGCTCGTCTTTCAGCCCGTGCTGATGTCCAAACGCCAGGAGCGTGTCCTCCTCCTGAGGCGAGAGGGTTTTGTCGTTCAGCGCGAACGTCATGTATTTGTGGAACTCCGCGATCGCTCGCTGCTCGGCCTGGGCGGCTAGTTCGTTGTCGAGCTCTCGGCGCCGCTCGGGGTTGAGCAGCTCGACCCGCGCCTCGGTCAGGAAGCGGGAAGATTCATCGAGCCCGGAACGGAGCAGCTGGGCGAGCGGATTGCTCGGCTGATTTTTGAGCGGGAGCTTTTTCTGCCACCACAAGAGCAGCTCGCGAAAGCGCTCTTCGATCAGATCGTTGCTCGGATTGGTCTGCGGATCGAGGCAGAGCCGCTCGTACGGGTCGGGCGAATTATAGCGGCTCCAGCCGTCCCACTTGCGCGGATCGTCCGGCAACGGAATCGGGAAGCTGACCGGATTGAGCATCTCAGACGACGCTCAATTGCCCCAACGCTGCCGTTGCGCGACCGAGTTCTGCCTCCGAGAGCCCGGTCTTGCGCTCGATTGAAACCGAAGCGGAATTTCCGCAGGCTTCCACCGCAACTTCGAGGACCTGGTTGGCGTTATATTCGTAGGTCAATTCAACCGGGGAACCTTTCGGTAAAAAAGGTGGCAGCTCGACATCGCAGATCCCGAGCGGCGTGCACTCCTGCGGCAGGGTGCTTTCGCCTTCGACGATGCGCACGATCGCGCGCTGCATGTTGGCCGTCGCGGTTCCAAAGGAATTCTTCGCGACCGCCGGCATCGCGGTCATTTTTTTAATCATCGGGAAGACGTATTCCTCGAGATGGGCTTCATCCCAGAGCACCACTCCGAGTGTGTGCGAGGTGATGTTCCGCACCTGGATGAGGCCGCCTTCGCGGGAAGAAAATTGCTGGCGCGTTTCCGACGGGAGAACTTTTTCCCCGGTCGTCTCCTCTTCGTTGAGGAGTGAGAGGACCGCCTGGATGGCGGCGCCGACTGCGACGGCTTCGTCGGGGTTCACGTCTTCGGCCAAAGGCACGGACGTGAGCTGGGCAATCATCTCGCGCACCATCGGCATGCGCGTCATGCCGCCGACAAGAAGGATCTTGTCCACCTCCGACCATTGCATCTTGGCCTCGCGCATCACGATGTCGCAGATCGCCTTGCACTTCTCGACCAGGTGCCGGGTCATTTTTTCAAATTGCTCCCGGGTCATCTCGATCTTCACACTCTTGCCGTTGTGGCTGTGCACGATCGTCGTCCGGTCGCGGCTCGAGAGCTGGATCTTTGCGGCCAGCGCGCGGCTTTGCAGATCCTGGTAGCTTTGCAGATCGAGCAGCGGATTTTCGCCATGCGCGCGATCAAATTCTTCCGCGACGTGGTTGACGATGATGTCGTCCCAATCTTTGCCCCCAAGTCGGTGATCGCCGTTTGTCGCCACCATCTCGAGGCGATGGCCCTCGATCCGCATGAGCGTGACGTCAAAAGTGCCGCCGCCCAGATCGAACACGAAAACCGTCTGGTCGTCATCCAGCTTGTCCAAGCCGTAAGCGAGCGCGGCGGCCGTCGGTTCGTTGATGATTTGCAGAACGTTCAATCCGGCGAGCCGGCCAGCGGTGATCGTGGCGGTCCGCTCGGCATCGTTGAAGTAAGCCGGGACCGTGATGACGGCATCGGTCACCGGCACCTTGAGATATTTTTCCGCATCCGACTTCAGCTTTTTCAGGATGAGCGCGGAAAGTTCCTCCGCCGAATACTTGGTCCCGCTGAACTCGCGATTAAATTGCTCCTTCGATTTTCCAATTTCGCGCTTGACGAAGTCGACGATCTTTTCCGGTTCCGCGACGGTGTTGTTCTTCGCGATCGTGCCGACGATGGCGTTGCTGCCATCGAAGAGAACGACGGACGGTGTGATTCGCTCACTCTCCGCGTTGGGGATGATTTGCGGTTTCCCGTAGGCGTCGATATGGGCGACGGCCGAGAAAGTAGTGCCGAGATCGATTCCGACTGCTTTGCGATTGCTCATGTGCTTTGAAGGTTTCCCTGAATTGCCATTTCTTGACTGCGCCCAACTCAATGCAGTTTTCATGCCTCCGGCGTTTCAAATTCTGCGGGAACTTTTTTTCCCCTCGTGCAGAGCAACCGCGCGGGCGGAATTATTGGAACCGCTTCGCGATGACTTCTTCAGCGCGCAGCGTCCGGTCCTGCCAGATAAAGCCGCGCTTCAGCCGCTTCACAATGAGGCCATCTTCCTCCGCCGACTCAGCCGGCTCGAAGCTGATCACACGATGCAGCGTGCGATCGACTCTCTCCTTCACTTCGATCTCGGTCACTTCGAGACGGTGCAGGATCTCGACCACGAAATGGAGAACGTTGGTCAGGTTATCGAGCGAGCGGGTTTGCGCCCCATCGCTGCTTTCCTTTTCCGCCGTCGATCCCATTTGGTCGGCCAGCGCGCTCAGGTCGTCGAAAAGCATCAGCAGATCGCGAATGAACGGCTTCTGCAGCGCATCGCGGACGAAATTATCGCGGTAGCTGATCAATTCCTGGTGGAGCGAATCGAACAGCTTCTGGTTCACCGTTTCGCTGTCGCGGATGACCGCGAGCTGCTCTTCGATTTTTTCAAAATGAATCGACTCGAATTTTCGCAGCATCGATTCCTCGAGGGCCTCCATCCGCTGATTCAAGGAATAGACCGCGCCGATCAGCGCCGTCGTGGCGGAAGGCTCGGGCTCTTTCCGACGGGACGGAGGCGTGACCGCTTCCGCACTTAGTTCGTGCATCGCGGTGCCAAAATCTGCGTCGACTTCGATCGCCTCGCTCATTCCATCAATCCCTGCCGTAATGGCGGCGAATCGCCTCCACCAGTCCGGGAATATCGTGCCGTTTTGCCTCCACCCCGATCGTTAGGCCGCGATCGCGCGCGGTCTTCGAGGTAATCGGGCCGATGCTCGCCACTTCCATCCCGGCCGGCCAGGGCAGGCCCAGGGCAAGAAAGTTTTCGACCGTCGATGAACTTGTAAAGGTGATCATATCCGCGCTCTCGGCTACCAGTCGCGATCTTGCTTCCGTCCGATCGCTTGTCTCGGCGACCGTTCGGTAGGCAACAGCAACATCCACTATGGCTCCCAAGGCTCCGAGCTCCCTTGGTAGCAGGTCTCGCGCCTCTTCCGCCCGAGCGATGAGAATTCGGAGATTTTCGATGTCGCCTTGCTTCTTGAATTCACGCACCACTGCCTCGGCCACGAACTCATCCGGCTGTAGGTCGACCTTGAGATGAAACTCGCGCACCCGCTGCGCCGTGGCCGGCCCGATGGCCGCGATTCGCGCCCCGCCGATGTCGCGGGCGTCGTCGTAAAGTTTGTAGAACATCTCAAAAAACGCCGTCACCCCATTCGGGCTGGTGAAGACAATCCAGTCGTAGCCGTGCGCATCCTGCACCAGCTCGGCGAAAGCGCGCAGATCGGTCGGCGGTTCGATCCGGATGGTCGGCAACTCGATCACCTCCGCGCCGAGATCGCGCAGTTGCTCACTCAGGATGCCGGCTTGTTTTCGGGTCCGCGTGACCACGATCCGTTTCCCGGTCAGTGGCTGCGCCTTGCGCCAGTCCAGCTCCTTGCCTAACGAGACCACCTCGCCAAAGACCGCCACCGCAGGCGGAGCGAAATTCTGTTCCGCCACCTTCTGCGCGATGTCCTCCAGCGTCCCGCGGATCGTTTCCTGTCGCCCGGTCGTCCCCCAGCGAATCAAGGCCACCGGCAGATCCGCGCGGACACCGTGCTCTCGCATTTGCTGCGCGATCGCGTCGATCCGTTCGACGCCCATCAGCATCACCTGGGTTCCGCCCAATTTTGCGAGCGCCTCGAAATTGAGCGAGCCCTCCGTTTTCTCCGGATCCTCGTGGCCAGTGAAAAAAGTGACGTGCGAGGTCATTCCACGATGCGTTACCGGAATGCCTGCGTAAGCCGGCGCAGCAATCGCCGAAGTCACCCCCGGCACGACCTCGAACGGAATGGAAGCAGCAACTAAAGCCTGCGCTTCTTCACCGCCGCGTCCGAAAAGAAACGGATCGCCGCCCTTTAGCCTAACCACTAGTTTGCCGGCCTGCGCTTTTTCAACCAGGAGGGCGTTGATCTCCTCCTGCTTCAGGGTGTGCGCGCCGGCTTTTTTCCCAGCGTAAATGATCTCGGCCGTTTCCGGTGCCCACTGCAGCATCTCGGGATTGCAGAGGTAGTCGTAAACCACCACCTCGGCCCGTTCGATCAGTTGCTTCGCGCGCAAAGTCGCCAATCCGAAATCACCAGGACCTGCGCCGACAAGGTAACAACGCCCGGGTTCAATTTTGGTTGCCATAAAGTTTGTCCATTAATTCGGCGGCCAGCGCTTCCGGTTGACCACTCGCACCCGTCACGATACCGATGCGCGGCGCCGCAATTTCTTCTTCAAAAACCTGCGCCTGGAGGTGCAACTTCCCATCGATCATTCGGCCGTGCACTCCGACCGGCGAATCGCAATCGCCGTCCAAAAGCCGCAAAAATTCACGCTCCGCATGGAGGCAAAGCCGGGTCGGCTCGTCATCAATCGGGGCCAGCAACCGGTGCACGCGTTCGTCGTCGCGCCGGGTCTGAAGCGCGATCACGCCCTGGCCACCAGCCGGGACAAAGTCGTCGGGCGAGAGAATTTCCATCTCCGGTTCCAGACCGAGTCGCGCGAGACCTGCCCGGGCCAGGATGATTCCGCTCCAATTTTCGTTCTCGCAGAGCTTGCGCAACCGAGTCGGCACGTTGCCGCGCAGATCTGCCACTTCAAGATCCGGCCGTTTCCAGAGCAGTTGCCGCTGACGCCGGATGCTCCCGGTCGCGACTACCGCGCCGGTCGGTAAAGTCGTTAGGCATAATCCATTTCGTGCGATCAGCACGTCCCCAGTCGGGCCGCGCGGAAGAACTGCGCCGATTTCCAGTTCGTCCATCCGCTCGCTCGGCAGATCCTTCGCGCTGTGCACCGCGAGGTCGATTCGCCTAACGAGAAGCTGCTGCTCGATTTCCCGCGTGAACATGCCCTTGCGCCCGGCTTTTCGATCGGCCACCACCGGACCGCCTCCCTCGTCGCCGCTCGTGCGGATAATCTCGAGCGCGATTTCCAACTCGGGCCAGGCCTTGCGCAAGGCCTCCTCGACCATCCGCGTTTGTCTCCGCGCGAGATCGCTTCCACGCGATCCGAGCACAATTCTCTCCGGAGCGCCCACTCAGCTTTCCGAGGCGCGCAATGCCGAGTCGCTTATTCCGGGCGGATTCAATCTCCGTCCCCGCGCCGAAGCGAACCAACCGCTAAAATCTTCGACGTGCCGGGCAATGATCTCCTCGCCGGCCGCGACCTGCTGCCGGCGCAAAGCGAGGGATTGCTGCGCGATCGATTGCAGCGAGTCGATGTCGTAAAGAAAAACGCCTTCCATGTCGTGGACTTCCGGTGCCACGTCGCGCGGGACGGCGATGTCGATAATAAAAAGCGGCCGGTCGAGGCGGTTATGCAAAAGCGGCGCCAGATTTTCACAGGTCACGATCGGCGCGAGAGAAGCGGTCGATGAAATGAGGATGTCGACCTCGCGACAGTGGATCTCCCATTCTTCCATCGCCACCGCGCGTCCGCCGACAAGCGCCGCGAGCGCCTCCGCTCGCTCCGGCGAACGATTTGTGACCCGAATGTCGCGCACCCCGCGCTTGACCAGCGCACGAGCGGTCCGCTCGCTTGCTTCGCCCGCGCCGAGCAGAAGCACTCGGCGCGTTTCGAAGTGCCCGAAAATTTGTTCCGCCAGATCCACCGCCACCGACCCGATCGAAACCGCCCCGCGCGTGATCCCGGTCCGCGTGCGAACCTGCTTCGCGACACGAAAGGCGCGCTGGAAAAGCCGGTGCAAAAATGGCCCCGCGGCGCCGGATTCCCGCGCCGCTTCGTAAGCCTTCTTGGCCTGCCCGAGAATCTCGGTCTCGCCGATCACCATCGAGTCGAGCCCGGACGCGACCCGGAAAAGATGCTGCACACATTGTTGCGCTTCATGGCGATAGAAGGCCCCCATTTGATCGTCCTCCGGCATCATGCCCTCTGCGAGCAGGCACTGCGCGATCCGTTGCGTCGTGATCGGTTGCTCGGCCGCAGCGTAGACTTCGACCCGATTACAGGTGGTAAGGAAAAGCGCCTCCGAACATCCCACTTTTTCACGCAATACGCGATCGATCGCGGCGTGCCCGAGGAAACGTTCGCGCGTTTCGACATTTGCGGTGTGATGGCTGAGGCCAACGCAGAAGAGATTCATCAGAGCGCGTGGGTCTGCGCAAGAAACGTGATGCCCCAGAGTAGCGTAAGCGCGGCACTAAAAGCTAGAACACAAAGCGTCGCGATCCGGCGCGGCGCAGTTGTACGGAGGTGACGCGCGAGCAAAATCGCCGCGTAGAACGTCCACACGCCTAACGACCAGGCGATTTTCACGTACGGGAGCGGTTGTCCGGTCAGAAACCCGGCTGCGATCCCGAGCGTCAGGAGAATGAATCCGAGCCAGAGCAGCCGGGTGATAGCCGCGAAAAGATCCGTCAGTGGGGGAAAATGATAAAACATGGAATTGATCTGCCGCGACTTGAGCTGGCGCTCCTGGAGCAAATACATGAGACCTGCGACGCAGGCGAGGGCGAAGGCCCCGTAGGCGATGAGCGAGACCGAGGCGTGTATTTCCAGCCATGGTGAAGGCGAAGAGCCTGGGGGATGCGGCACGTCAATCGGTGCGAGGAGAGCAAATCCCTGGAGAACAAAAACAAAAGGCGCCGTAAATGCCCCCATCAGCGAGAGCCGGTAGGCCGGTCCGATAAGCAGATAAATGAGCGAAACCGACCAGGCGAGAAAGACAAAAACTTCAAAGAGATTCGTCAGCGGACAGCGTCCCAGCGCGTGCCCACGGACCGAGAGGAAAGCTGTCTGGAAAACAAACCCGAGCGCAATGGTGGAAAAATTGAAGCCGGCCGCTCGATAACTACGCGCCCTGATCGCGATCGTCGTCCGGACCATGGCGAGGAAAAAAAAGAGCGTTGAGATGATCAGGAGCGAGCGATCCATCGGTCTCGAAGGTAAAAGGCGGCATGCCGCTTGGCAATCCGAGTTCAGGTCCGACCGAGGTAGGCGCGCTTCCTGCTTTTCGACTTCCGACATGAAAACGTTGGCGCGAAGGACAAACGGGGCGGAGAACGCGACAAGCAGGGAAGCGCAGGGACTGCAGCGGGCGCTGGACCAGAGCTACGCCAAGCTAAGGACGAGGGCGATGGCCGAATGGCAGCGCTATCACACAGGACGCGATCCGAGCGATGCCTGTGTCCGGGTTCGCATCGGACCCGATGGGCGCCAGCAGGCGCTCACTTTCTAGGAGCCGCCGCGCCATCCCGCCTCTTTAGTGACCCCGCGAGCGGGGCGTTGACGATTCGCCTCGGCCCGCTAGCCTCGGGCCATGGCTGTTGATTCGATCGCTCGTTTGCACGCGGGAATTCGCGACGTTCCCAATTTTCCGAAACACGGCATCGTTTTTAAAGACATCACGCCCATCCTGGTCGACGCGCAGCTCTTCCGCGAATCGATCGACATTTTCCTCGCGCGCTGCCGCACGCTCCCGATCGACAAAGTGGTCGGAATCGACGCACGCGGATTTCTCTTCGGCTCGGCCGTCGCCTACGCGCTCGGGGTCGGGTTCGTCCCGATCCGCAAGAAAGGAAAACTCCCGTTCAAGACAGCGAGCGCGGCCTATTCACTCGAGTACGGCGATGCCGAAATGGAGATGCACGTCGACAGCATCGAGCCCGGCGAAAAAATCGTGCTCATCGATGACCTGCTCGCGACCGGCGGCACTTCCGCGGCAGCGGCGGCTTTGATCAAAAAAATCGGCGGCGACCTGCTGGAAGCGCAGTTTCTCATCGAGCTCGAGTTCCTGCATGGACGCGAAAAACTCGACCCGACGCCGGTGGTCAGCTTCCTGAAATACTAGTGCCCGCAGCTGCAGCCGGCTCCGCAACTCCCGCTGCGATCTTCCGCTATCACCTCGACCGGAATCTCCTGGAGCGCGAGCTGGTCGTGAATCGCGTGCAGCAAATCCAGGATGCGCCCTTCCGGCATTTCCGCGCAGCGCAGCTCGATCCGCGCGTTCTTTCCCGACAATTCCGGATGCGCTTCGGCCAATTCGCCGTCGAGGAGAAAGGAGACATAGGAATTAAATTTTTCCTGCACTTGGAAGAGCTGCAGATCCGAATTATCCCACGGCCGCGACTCGTACATCGCGAGGAGCACTTCGTCGCGCTTGGTATCGTGCGCGAAGAAATCAATCACATCGGCGCGCTCGACGCCGACGGGTTCCGGTCCTTCCAAAGAAGCCATGTAGCGCGACCATCCCGCTTGCGCCGGTCGATCGCAAGCCGGAAGCTTTGGCTGCATGAACAACGTCCTCCGAAACGTTTTCATCGCTGCTTTTTGCCTGGCTCTCGATCCGAGCGCAGCCGTCGCCCAGTTCAGTCCTGCGTTCATCGCCAACGCCAGTTATTGGAACGACGGCAAAGCCGAATTCGACATCTACGACGGCCAGATCGTGCGCTACGGCCAGCCGCGCCAGACGGAGATTCTGCACATCCTGGTGCGCGAGCCTTTTGATTTGAAACAGTTCGTCAAATCGGACGATTGGCAGCGGCCGGGCACGATCCAGGTGCTGAAAATGAACCAGATCCTGCACATCCCGACCGGGCTTTACGTTTACCAGCAGATGCACTCCAACTTCTGGCGCGCGGACAACGGGCGTCTCGCCAAATTTTCCCTAACGAGCAACGACAGCTGTGGCAACACCTACAAGGAAGCGCGCCGGGGCGGCGAAATTTTCCATTATCAATGGCACACCTATTGGGATGGCATGGCCGAGGGACGCGAAAAGGTCACGCTCCCGCCTAACGGATTCTTTTACGACGAGCTTCCGCTGCGGGTGCGGACGATCGATTTCTCGAAACCGAGCGGCGACTTCGAGATCCAGCTCGCACCTGGCATCATCAATTCGAAAAAAGACAAGCTCGTCTGGAAACCGGCGCAGGTGCATTTCGAGTCCACCGAACGGGCGATCTACGTCACCGTTACCCATAACGGCGGAATCGACCGTTTCGTGCTCGACCGCGATTTTCCCTATCTCCTTCGGACCTGGCAGGCGGCGGACGGGAGTCAGCTCCAGCTCAAGCGCAGCTTGAAGGTCGACTATTGGAACTACCACGGCGTGGGCGACCGCAAGCGCGCCCTGCTCAATCGCAAGCTGGAGCATCCAGACTAACGACAGCGCCGTTCGTGAAAACGATTGAACGGCCGGGATGACTCCGGTTTAGTGGCGCATGGCCAAAAAGCGAAAACCGAAAGGTCTGACTCTCCTCGGGCGCAGCGAAACGTCCGTTCCGCGCAGTCCCTCCGTGGCCATCCTCGAAACGTTCGCCAATCCGGCGCAGCGTCCTTATTGGATCCAATTTCAATCGGCCGATTTCACCTCGCTTTGCCCGATCACCGGCCAGGCCGATTTCGCGCAAATCCAGATTGATTATCAGCCAGGCGCGCGCTGCCTGGAGACGAAGTCCCTCAAGTTCTATCTCGCGTCCTATCGGAACAAGCGCGCTTTCAACGAAGCCGTGACCAACCAAATCCTCGATGACCTGGTTGAGGCTTGTGCTCCACGACGAATGATTGTGCAGGCCGAGTTCGCCTCGCGCGGTGGAATTAGCCTAACGATAAGAGCGATTCATCCCGACCTGGACGACGACGGAGCCTGATGAAGCGCGCAGTCGTCCTCCTCAGCGGCGGCCTGGATTCCGCAACCGTCCTGGCCATCGCCCGCACCGAAGGCTTCGAGGTTTACGCGCTTTCCTTCCGCTACGGCCAGCGGCACGGACGCGAACTGGCCGCGGCCGAGACCGTGGCCGCCTCGTTAGGCGCGACCGAGCACCGTTGCGTGGAGATCGATCTGCGTGCTTTCGGCGGTTCCGCCCTGACTGATGATCTTGCCGTCCCACAGGCGCGATCCGCCAGTGAAATGGCGAGTGGAATTCCGATCACTTACGTGCCGGCGCGGAACACTATTTTTCTCTCCTACGCGCTTGGTTGGGCCGAGGTGCTCGGCGCGACGGATATTTTTATCGGCGCGAACGCGATCGATTACAGCGGCTACCCCGATTGCCGGCCGGAATTCATCCGCGCTTTCGAGGAGCTGGCCAACCTCGCAACCCGCGCCGGCGTGGAAGGTGCGCGCTTCAAGGTGCACGCCCCGCTTCTCGCCCTGAGCAAGGCGCAGATCATCGAACGCGGGGTTTCGTTAGGGGTGGATTATTCCCTTACTCACAGTTGCTACGACCCGACACCGGATGGACGCGCTTGCGGCCTGTGCGATTCCTGCCAGCTGCGGCTGAAAGGCTTTCGTGAAGCCGGTCTGACCGATCCGATTTCCTACGCAAGATGAGCCTGCGCTCCAGATTCGGAATGTTCGTCCTGACGCGCCAGGAACAGCGCACGATCGCCTTTATCGTTCTGGCCGTAATTCTGGGGTTACTCACTCAGCACTACCGCCATCGGGATTCGCAACCACACTCGCCTAACGAGGCCGTGCAGGCGACACCAGCGAAGAGCCCGAAATAGAATTCACGGGCTCGTCTCGCCGAGACCGGGAATCTTGGCGTAGCCGACAAAGCGCGGATGGATCCCCGAGGGGGCTGCCTTCTTGGAAGGCGCGGCCTTGAAATCGAAGACGCTGACTCCGAACTGCTGCTGGCCTTCGTAAGTTCGGCCGTCGCTGGCCCCGACCATGATCGGTTTGCCGGAATCCTTTTGTTTCCCGAGATAAATCATGGTGTGGGTGACCGGCGGATCGCGCTCCACGCTGTAGGTGCCAGTCCAGAAAAGGAGGTCACCCGGCTTGAGTTCATCGAGTTCGAACGAATCGATCTCGCGACTCAGAACCGCGCGGAAATTTCCGGCTTTCCGCACCCAGACATACTGCCCGCTCGCGTCGCGCG
Source organism: Chthoniobacterales bacterium (assembly GCA_036502465.1). Classification (GTDB taxonomy): domain Bacteria; phylum Verrucomicrobiota; class Verrucomicrobiia; order Chthoniobacterales; family UBA10450; genus Palsa-1392. The sequence continues at coordinate 41,431 of DASXYO010000163.1, read as the reverse complement.
GCACGTCTTTCACTCCATTTTCGCGCAGGACGAAATAGATGAAGCCGGAACAATCCATCCCGCCATCGGCCGGATCGGCCGAACCGTATTTGTAATCGAGATTGCGCTTTGTCAGCTCGAGTGCGGCGGTCAGTAATTTGCGCACCGGCTCGGGATTTTTGTCGAATCCAGCAATTTCATCTGGCGCCACCGAGGCGACTTTGGGAGTCGCGGTCGGCGATGGCGTCGGACTCGGTGATTCTTCGGGAGTGGGAGTTGGCGACGGTGTTTCCGTCGGACTCGGTGACGGGCTGGGCGAGGGAGTCGGCGACGATTTCCTCTTTTTCGGTTTGGGCGTTTCTTCTTCGGCGGGCGTGGGCGAGGCCTTGTGCTTCCGTCGAGGGGTCGGACTCGGGGAAGGCGTGGGAGAGCTTTTCCTGGTTGTCTTCCTGTGGCGGCGGGCTGGAGTCGGCGTCGGGGTGGCGAAAATTCGTTTGATTTTTTCGCCTAACGAAGGTTCCTCCGCCTTCAGGTCGAAAACGGGAGCCGGCAGAAAAAGCAGGCCAAGAGCAAGCGCGAACGCGCGATCTCGAAGCCTGCATCGCGTCCGGCGGGCCATGAAAATTTGTGTCGAGGCCTAACGAGCAGCTGCGCCGAGCTCCTGCAGGATCGCCTTGTTCATCTTGATCCCGGCTTCCAGGTTCTCGAGCGGAAAGTTCTCGTTAGGCGAATGCGCCCGGCAATCGGCCAGGGCGAGGCCCAAGAGAAGGGTCTCGACCCCGAGAATATCTCGGAATTGCGAAACGATCGGGATGCTGCCGCCTTCGCGGATGAGGGCGACATCTTTTTGGAAGGCCGCTTTCAGAGCGCGCTGGGCGGCTTCGCCAAAGGTCGCGTGCGGATCGGTCAAATACCACGGCCCGCTATGGCCATCGACGATTTCCATTGTCACGCCGGGCGGAAGGTGTTTTTCCAGGTGCTTCCGGACCTGCTTCAAAATCGTGTCGCCATCCTGGTTAGGCACGAGACGGAAAGTCAGTTTCGCCATCGCGTGACTCGCGATCACCGTCTTCGTCCCCTTCCCCTGATACCCGCCGCCGATCCCATTGATTTCCGCAGTGGGACGCGCCCAGATTCGCTCCAAGGTGCTAAAGCCTTTCTCGCCGAAAAGCGCCGGCGAGCCGGTCTCATTGAGAATTTCCTCGTCGCCATCGATCGGCAACTTCCTCCAGGCCTCGCGCTCCCAATCCTCGAGCGGTTTCACGTCGTCGTAGAAGCCTTCGACCGCGACGTGGCCGTTCTCGTCGTGCAGGGTCGCGAGCAATTGCGCGAGCGCCGTCACAGAGTTCGCCACCGCCCCGCCGAACACGCCGGAATGCAAATCCATCTTCGACCCGGTGATTTTCACCTCGCAAGCGGTCACGCCACGCAATCCGTAGCTCAAGGTCGGCACGCCGCGCGCGATCATGCCGGTGTCCGAGACGACCGCCACGTCGCATTTCAAATCATCACGATGATCCTTCAGAAATCCCGGCAGATTGCCGCTCCCGATTTCTTCTTCGCCCTCGATGATGAGGTGGAGATTGACCGGAAGATCGCCCTTTTCCGCGAGCGTTTCCTGGATGCCGAGAATGTGGGCGAGGATCTGCCCTTTGTTGTCCGTCGCGCCCCGGGCGTAAACGTATCCGTTTTTCAAAACCGGCTCGAAAGGCGGCGAGTCCCAGAGCTCGAGCGGATCGGGCGGCTGGACATCGTAGTGCCCGTAAATCATGACGGTTTTGCGGCCCGGCTGATGTTTGTTTTTCGCCCAAACAACCGGATGCCCCTTGGTGCGAACGAGCTTGGTCTCGAGCCCTATTCCGTTCAGCTTTTCAACCAGCCATTGCGCGCATTCGCCGAGCTTTCCGTTGTAGGCATCATCGGTCGAAATGCTGGGAAAACGCAGGAAGGTAAAAAACTCCTCAAGATAAGAATCGCGCATCTCGAAGAGTAGAACAGCTTCGCGCGACGACAACTAACGACTTGCCGGAAGGAATGCATTTGCGCAGCCTGCGACGCATGGACGCACCCGCTGAACCCGCCGACGAAGCACAACTTGTCCGCGCCCTCGGCGTCCCGAGTCTGGCGGCGAATATCGTGAACTCGACCGTGGGCGCGGGAATTTTCGCGCTGCCCGCCTTGATCGCGGCGCAGCTCGGGACCGGCGCGCCGCTTGCCTTCCTTATCTGTGCGGCGGCCATGGCGATTTTTGTCACTTCCTTCGCGATCGCCGGAAGCCGCGTCTCCGCGACCGGGGGGCTTTACGCCTACGTCGAAAGCGCCTTCGGCCGCTACGTCGGCTTCATCGCCGGCGTACTTTATTTTCTGACCGCGATCCTCGCTTCCTCGGGGATCGTTGCGCTCTTCGCGGATACAATCGGGGCGATGGCACCGATTTTCGCCCACGGCGTCATGCACTTCCTGGTCGTCCTCCTCGTTTTCGGTTCGCTCGCCTGGGTCAACATCCGCGGGGTGAAATCCGGCGCCCGTGCCGTCTGGATCGTGACCATCGCCAAGCTTGTCCCGCTTTTTATTTTCGTTTTCGCGGGGATCTTTTTCGTTAGGCAGGCCGACGCCCTAACGATTACCTGGCCGGGAGCCCAGCCCCTCGGTCGCGGGGTGCTTCTCCTCCTTTTCGCTTTCGTCGGGATCGAAGTCGCGCTTATGCCGAGCGGGGAAGTGAAGGATCCGTCGCGCACCGTGCCGCGCGCGATTTATCTCGCGCTTGGCGTCACGACCGTCCTTTACCTCCTCATCCAATTGGTCGCGCAAGGTCTCCTCGGCGACAGCCTCGGGAAATATCCCACCGCTCCCCTCGCCCAGGCCGCCTCCCATTTTCTCGGCGAACCCGGACGCACCTTGATGCTGACCGGAGCCAGCATTTCCGCGTTTGGTTTTCTCGCGAGCGACGTTCTCAGCTCACCGCGGGTTCTCTTTGCCTTCGGTCGCGATCGCTTTCTTCCACGAGCGTTCGCACATGTGCACGCTCGTTTTCGAACGCCGGACGTCGCGATTCTGACCTATTGCGCGATCGCCGCCGTTCTCTCCCTCAGTTCCACGTTTCAGCAACTCGCTGTTCTCTCAAACGTGGCGGTCCTGGTGCTTTATTTTCTCTCCTGCGGCGCGGCCCTTCGCCTGATGCGGCGTGAAACTGCGGCGACCACCCAGCCGTTCCACTTTTCTGGGGCCTGGATCTTCCCCGTGTCAGGGATAGTGATCAGTCTCACGATTCTCGCCCAGGCGACTGGACAGGAACTGACGGTCACCGCTCTGGTCCTGGCCGCGGCGTCGATCCTTTTCCTCCTCCAGCGAGCAATGAGAAAATCCCTAGCCTAACGCCCGGCATACCATATCTTGTGCGAGCCTGTCTCCCGGCCCCTCTAAATAGCGTTTATTTTGCTTGTCAGCCTCCGGTCGTGGCTGTATGCACGCCAGAGGTCCCAACATGCATCTCCAATCGCTCGAGCTCTTCGGCTTCAAATCCTTCGCCGACAAAACCGTCTTTAACTTTCACGAGGGCGTAACCGCCATTGTCGGCCCTAACGGCTGCGGCAAATCCAACGTCCTCGACGCCGTTCGTTGGGTCCTCGGCGAGCAATCGGCCAAGGCGTTGCGTGGCGGCGAAATGGCCGACGTCATTTTCAACGGCACGGACAACCGCAAGCCGGTTGGTTACGCGGAGGTTTCGCTCACGTTTACCGACTGCTCGCAGGAACTTGGTGTCGATTGGCACGAGGTGCGGGTCAGCCGGCGTGTTTTTCGCGACGGGAATTCGGAATATCTGCTCAACAAAAATGTCTGCCGCTTGAAAGACATCCAGGCGCTTTTCGCCGACACCGGCATCGGGCGCAGCGCTTATTCGATGATGGAACAGGGCCGGATCGATCAGATCCTCAGCTCGCGCCCGGAAGATCGCCGCTCGGTGTTCGAGGAAGCCGCCGGCATCACGAAATACAAGGGGCAAAAAAAGGAAGCGCTTCGCAAGCTGGAGGCGACCGAGGCCAATCTTTTGCGCCTGGGCGACATCATCAAGGAAGTGAAACGCCAGATCGGTTCGCTTCAACGCCAGGCTGGCAAGGCTCGCCGTTACCAGGTGCTGATGGCCGATTTGCAAGTGCTCGACACGCATCATTCTCGCGCCCAGCTCGATTTGCTCGAGGCGGCAATGGAGCGCTCACGAAGTGCCACGGCCCGTTTCGACGAAGACCAGCGCACGACCGAGAGCGCGATCGAGGAACAGGAAAACGAAGTCACGGCCCACCGCGGCCGCCTGGAGGAAGTCGATACGCAGATCAACGCCGCGCGCACCGAAGTGCAGCGGCTGCAAAACGAGATCGCGTCGCATCGCAACCGGATCGAATTCAACCGCGAACGAGCACAGGAGCTGAGCACCCTGATTGAGCGTTACGAGCTCGATATCACGACCACCGAAGGCAAACTCGCGCAGCAGGAAACAGAAATTCACGACACCGACCTGCTCCTTTCCGAAACCGAGCGCCTTCTGGCCGCGAAACAAACCGAACTCGCGGAACTCAACACCCACGCCGCCGAAGTGCGACGCGAACGCGAGGAAAGCGAGCGCGAATTGCAGACGATCGAGCTCGCCATTTCGAAGGCGGAGAACCGGCTGGCCGACCTGGAAGCGGAGATCGCCGGGACTGTCTCCCGCCGCGCCGCGACCGAGCCGCGCCTCGCGGAGTTGGCGGCGTCGTTAGGCGAAGCATCCAGCGCTCGCGATCGGGTCGCGAATCAACTTTCCGCGAGCAAGGCAAGCGCGGACGAACAGCACAACGCGTTGCAGGACCTGGCGGCGCAAATTCCCGCCGCGGAAGAAGAGCTCAGCCGGCAACAGCAGCAACTGCGCGAAGCCGAAACGGCGCTCATCACGAGCGATCGCGCGATCGCCGAACGGCAATCCCGGCTCGAGATTTTGCAGCAACTGAACGCCGAGGGCGAAGGCCTGACCGAAGGTTCGCAGGCGATCCTGCGCGGCCTCGACGATCCGTCCCGCATCCTGCCGGCGCTCACGGGCGCGCTGGCTTCGCTCATTGAGGTCGAGGAACAATTCATCCCGGCGGTCGAGGCGGCCCTCGGACGCAACCTGCACGCGATCGTCCTGCAGAATTCCGAGCTCGCGAGCGAGATCATCGCCACCGTCTCGAGCCGTAAGCTTGGCCAAACCGCCCTCATCGTGCCTGAGTTGAGCGCCGCCACTCCGGCGACCGCAGGCGAACTCCCGCCCGGCGCCCTTGCCTGGGCGACCGAAAAGGTCCACGCCCCCGCGGAGCTCGAAGCGCTCGTTAGGCATTTGTTAGGCGAAGTCGTTCTCGTGTCCGATCTCGACCAGGCGCAGAAATTGAAACGGGATTTTCCCGGCCTCGCCTTCGCCACCATCGCGGGCGACCTGATTTCCGCCAAGGGCGTGATCTATGGCGGCCGGGTAAACGAGGAAAACAGTTCTCTTTTCGCGCGCAAGGTACAGATCGCCGCGCTCGCGACGGAGCATCGCGCGTTGCTGGACGACCGACGGAACCTGCAAAACCGCCGGGAAGAAATCGAAAGTGGCCTAACGGAAAAGACCGAACGCCTCGAGCGAGTCCGCGAGCAGCATCAGGCGGCGCGCGGCGCGCATTCGGCGGCAACTTCGCAGATCACGGCAATCGAGCGCGAGGTGCACGAAGTCGGGCGGAAAGTGGACGCCCTCGAATGGGAGCGCACCACTCTCGACCAGCAACTGGCCAGCTCCGCCGAGCGTGTGCAGCAGTTGGAAGGCGAAGCGGCTACGCAACGTTCGTTCCTGGAAGAAGCGCGCCAACGACAAGCTGCCTTACAGTCAGAAACTGAGGCTGCTCGTCTGCGTGACGACGAACTGGCCGAGCAACTGAACGAGCTGCGGCTCGCGGTTGCGACCGAACGTCAGCGCCACGAAGGGTTGCAAACCCAGCGCCAGCCGATGACCGCGCGCCAGGCGGAGCTGGCCGAGCTCCTCGCTTCGCGCCGGTCGGACATCGCGAGCTACCAGGCGCGCCGCGAGCAGCAGACAACGGAGACGCTGGCAGCCGAACGCGCGATCGAGGAAAAAGGCGGCGAACTCGGCAAGGCGGAATTGGCCGTGACAGAAATCGCAGCTCGGCGCGCCGAACGCCTGACGGAAGTAAACAACCTGGAAGCGGATCTGCGCAATCGCCGCAAAGCCCTGAGCGAACTGCACGATGCGCGCGGCAAGGAAGAGGTTCGCCAAACCCAGATGCAGCTCAAGATGGAGAACCTGGCCGAGCACGTCATACGCCGCTACCAGGTCGACCTGCGCGAGTTTTCTCCCGATCGCTACATCTTCACCAAGACTTACCGCGCGCAAACCAAACAGCGTGGGAAATCCGAAGCGGAAACGGCCGGAGAGGAAGCCGCCGAGTTCGACGAAGCGCAGCTCCGCGAAATCATCGAACAACTCACTCGCCAGCTCGACGCGATGGGACCGGTCAATCTGGACGCCGTCCATGAGTACGACGAACTGGAAGAGCGCCACACTTTCCTCGAAACCCAAAATGCCGACCTAACGAACTCGCGCCGCGAGTTGCTCGACGTCATCGCCCGCATCAACCAGACGACGGAGAAACTTTTCGCCGAAACTTTTGCGCAGGTGCGGATCAATTTCCGCGAAATGTTCGCCGAGCTTTTCGGTGGTGGGCGCGCCGATCTCGCGCTCCTCGACGAGAACGACGCGCTCAACTGCGGCATCGACATCATCGCCAAGCCGCCGGGCAAACAATTGCAGAGCGTCTCGCTTCTCTCCGGCGGCGAGCGCACGATGACGGCCGTCGCACTCCTCTTCGCCATCTACATGGTGCGGCCGAGTCCGTTCTGCATCCTCGACGAAATGGACGCGCCGCTCGACGAATCGAACATCAACCGCTTCATCAAGATGCTCGATCGCTTCATCGCGCAGAGCCAGTTCATCATCATCACGCACAACAAACGGACGATCGCGAAAGCCGATATTCTTTACGGGGTGACGATGGAAGAACGTGGCATCAGCCGCCTTGTCGGGATGCGCCTCAGCGCCGCCAAGCCTGAGGGCGAAAGTCTGCCCGCGCGCGAACAGGCGCCGGCGCAGCAGAAGCCGCTCGAGCTGAACGACGCCACGGAAAATCTCGCCGCCAGTCGTTAGGCGAGATCCGTTCTTGTCAAACGCCGGAGAGGCGGAGAGAGTTTCGGCCGCGCAGTCATTCGCGGCTCCGCTCTTGTCTTTTCCTGTTATCGTTAGGCCGGCTTCATGAAGAAATCTTTTTTTTACTCGCTCTTGCTAGCCCTTGCTTTGGCGCCAACGGTCCACGCTTACGGGCCGGACGGCCATAAAATCATCGGGGCAATCGCCGACAAGAAGCTGGCCGGCACGCCTGCAGGAGCGCGCGTCACCGAGTTGCTCGATGGCTACACCCTGGAGGAGGCCTCGATCATCGCTGACACGATCAAGCAATGGGACAAGCCCGGGATCGATGATCCCAAGGTGCAAAAATATTTTTCCTCGCATCCGAAGATCGCGGAACAGCTGCGTGAATTTTGGAAAGCGAATCCGCCCACGACGGACGATAAGTCGCCGGTTCCGTCGCACCACTGGTTCCACTACACCGACGTGCCGCTCGTCGGTAACGCGAACTACGCCGACGGTAAAGTCGGGCGCAGCCAATGGGACATCGTCCACATGATGCGCTTTTGCATCGCCGTCCTGCAGGGCAAGGAACCGGAGGAGAACGCGCGCAAAATCACCAAGCCGGTCGCGCTCATTCTCCTTGCGCACTTCGTTGGCGACATTCACCAGCCACTCCATGTCGGCGCGCAGTATTTCGATGCCAAGGGGCAGCCGGTCGACCCCGAGCGCGGCGGCGAAGTCTTCCCGGACGAGGGCGGCAATTCACTTCGCCTAAAGCTGACACGCGACTTCGTCCCGCGGAAGAAGGACCCGAAGCTGCACGGTTTCTGGGATGGCGACACCGTCTTCGCGAACCTGCCGCAATTTCCCGACACCATGCCGAAAGAGGAACGCCAGGCGAAGATGGATGGGGCGGAAAAAGAATTGAGCGATCGCCTGGCGAAAGAGGAACCGAAGAATTGGCGGCTGCCCTCGAGCCTGCCGGTGAGCGATTACCCCGAAGCGTGGGCGAACAGCATCCTGCCCCTCGCGCGACAAGTCCACGAACGACTCCGCTATCAGAACGTGACGCCGAAACTGGACCACGAAAAGATGGTAGCCGACGGCGAAGTCGTGGAAGAACCGATGAAGGACGGTCTGTCGTATAGTAAATGGTCCGCCCGGGTCGTGCTCCAGGAAATGCAACTTGCCGGATGGCGATTGGCCGATTTACTCGAGAAAGTGCTCGGCCCTAACGAATCCTCCCCAACCCCGGCAACGCCTGCTTCCAGCGCCACTCCTGCCCCGGCCGCGCCGATCGTCACCCCTAACGAATCGCCTTCGCCCTCTCCATAGCACCTAACGAGTAGTACCACCGGCGTCCCCGGGCGGCAGGTTGGCCGCCTTCCAATCCATCGCCATCCGAATCCGGGCGCGGCCGCTCGGGTGATCGAAAAAAACAATCTCTTCGAGCGAGCCGGGATCGAGCTTGCGATATGTTCCGAGCTTGAGCGCCACCATTGCAAAGCCATCCGCTTCCCGGGCGGTGTTGATTCCAAAAGCGTCCGCTTCCCGTTCCGTCACCCGAATCGCCGTGTTGGCGAGCGGCGTGAGAAGAAAAAAATAAAGCGTGAAAAGCAACACGAGAAGGGGCAGCCCCGCCGGGTCCGCCACTCCGCGGACACGCCAGGGCGCGCCCCAGCGCCGGATGGCGCGTTCGAAGAAAACGAAGGAAAAAGCGAAGGCACCAGCCACGAACAGGCCAAAATAGAGGATCAATTTAAAGGCGTGATTGAGGACGTAATGGCCCATCTCGTGCGCCATGACGATCCGGATTTCCGGGAGCGTGCATTGCTTGAGCAGATTGTCGTTCAGTGAGATCCGCGTCGTCCCGAAAAGTCCCGACACGTTTGCGCTCACTCGTTTGCTCTGGCGCGACGCGTCCACTTCGAAAACCTGATGCACCGGAATTTGGTTGGCCGTGGCCATGGCCAGAATCGGCTGGCTGATCTTCGGGTCGGAGAGCGGAGTGTATTTATTAAAAAGAGGCGCGATGAAAACCGGCGCGATCAACATTTGCAGGGCGAGAAAAAGAAGGCCGAGGCCCGATCCCCAGAGCCACCAGGTCCGCGGCGCACGCCGAAACGCCGCGTAGAGCGCCATCATCAGGAGGCTGCTGAAGGCGATCGTTAGAGCAAGACCAATGAGCTGCTCGCCAAACCAGGGCCCGAAACTCTGGTTGGCCAGCCCGTAGGCATGCTCGCGAAAGAAGTCGGAGTAAACCAGCAAGGGGAACGAGAGCAGATAGACGATGACGACATAGGGAATCGCGTAGAGAGCGGGCTGGAGAATTTTGGAACGCGTGAGCCGTTCCGCGAAATCGCGCAGGCGCGCCGAAAGTCCGCTCGCCAGAAAGAAAATGGCAATCGCGACCGCGAGCAAACAATTCCAAAGAATGAGCCAGTAGCCGCCTTCGAAATAGGCATCTGATCGCGCCCTTTTCTCGGCCGGAACCGTCGCCAGCCAGGCGCGGGTCGCCGCCGCCGGATCGAATGATTTCGTATTGGCCGACGCGTTCGTTAGGGGCGCGGATGGTGCCGGTTGCGCCTGGACGAGAGAGCCTGAAATCGTTAACCAGGCGGCAAGGAGAAGAAAGGCGGACTTCATCCACGACGCATAGGCGCGAGCTTTTTGAAAGTGAAGTTCGTTTTTCCCAGGTGCTCGACTTTCGGCAGTCGCATGGCTATTCTGAAAAGTGAAACGGCAATCGAGATGTCTCTTTTTGGCGACCGTTTTCGCCCTGCTCTCGGCGGGCAGCTTCGCTCAGAACCTGCCGCCAGCCGGTGCGGTTTACGGTGCCTACCCGGCGAACTACAAGGAAATCATCACCTCCTGGTTGAATGCCAATCTGGGTGATCCGCGGAGCGCAAATATCAAATTCCTGGGCGAGCCGCGGCCGGGCGAACTGGATGTCGGGAAAGGCCGGATAGTGTCCGGATTCCTGGTCGATTTCTCAGTCAACGCGCGCAACATCTTTGGAGCGCCGACCGGAGCGCAAAAACATACTGCGCTCATTCGCGACGGGCAGGTCGTGACGGCGACCGGCTTCGTTTATCACTAGGGACGTTCGGGACCGCCAAGTTCCAGTCCGGGGGAATTTTCTGGCGATACGATTCGGATCAGGAGTGGGCCACCATTCGTTAGGCGAGACGGCGCGAAATAGGTTGCTTGGGACACAGTCTCGCCAGATTTGGAGCCGCTTTTCACCGTTACACTAAGTGCCGACGGCAAGACGGTCCCGCGGACAAGTGCCTCCCGCAGCAAAGGCTGCCCCTCACTCCGGCCGCCACCGAGCACCCGCACGCTTGAGAGCGTAGCGCCTTCGGACGGTTGACTAAGCAACTCGACTCGCCCGTTAACCGGGGAAACAGTCAGGGCATATCCTGTCGAATTAGTCGTGAAGCGGCCTCGCAGATCGAGGGGAATTGAATCGACTTCGCAGCGCAGAGAATCAATCCGGGCGACCGAGTCGGTGAACAGGACATGCGCTCGAAGCGCGGACACTTCCGGCCAGGGCGGCGGCGGTTGGAAAGCCGCGTTCACGATGTCCGCCTCTCCGCTGATCGTCGGAGCCGGAAATTTACCGGTCCAGGAAATATGGCCTGTCACCAATCCACGCCCGTCGCCGATTCGCCAGTCGTTAGGCAGGGTCTCGAGAAAAAGCGCCGGAAAATCGAGATTGGCGGACAAAGAAGCCGCCGGATCAATCCAGTCTCCAGATTCCATACGTTTCTTCCCGAGCAATAAGGGCAAGGAAGCGTAGACACTAACCGGGTCAGAAACGCCAAATGTCGCCGTCGTCTGTGACTCCATTCGCCCGCCATCGAGTCGTCCGTGAAAGTCCATCGCATTAGGGCTCTTGGTCGCTCCGAAATTCTTTAGGCGCCAATCGGTCGTCACCTGCAAGCCACCGAGAAGGCCAAACGCAGCCAGTTTGCCATCGAGAATTCCGCTGCCTAACGACTCACCAACCGCGCTGCCCAGCTTTGTGAGATCGAGATGATCGAGCGCGAGATCGACATCGAACTTCTGCTCTTCATCGAACGCCGCCAGCCAGCTCCGCGTCGTTCGCCAGCGCTCGAAGCTGAAGGGAAGAAAAAGTGTTCCGCTGGCGCGGCGCGTCCCGTCGAGCAGCAATTCGAAGGTCTGGAGTTCGATGAAATTGCTCCCCAGCATGAGAAATCCGCCTAACGAGAAATGATCGTTCGCCAGGCTGAAAGTGCGGAAAAAAATGTCCCGCGGCGAATAACTTCCCTCGAGGATGAGATCGAGCGGCCGGCGGAGGGGAGCGACCGGCAGTTGCAGCCCGTGTGCGAAAAGCTGCACCGTGCCGGAGTGCGCGGCCAGGGTTCCGTCCCCGCGCCAGTCAAAGGTGGCTCCGCCGCCGATTTTCCCGGCGCGCCATTCCGAGGGAAGAAGCGGCGCGTAAACTCCCAGATCGGCGATTGCGCCGGTCAGGCGACCGGAAAATCGATGTCCCGCCGTCAGTTCGATGCTTCCCTGCCCGCGCAGAAAATCTTCCCCGTGACGGGCCTCCAGATTTTCCAAAACAACCTCGCGGCCATGCAACTGAATCGACGCGCCTAACGACTCCAGCGCCACTCCGCGAAAAGTCACTCCCTGTCCATTCCAGGCGAGGCGGCCCGCCGCTTCCGGATTGACCAGATCAACGTCGCCTTTGGCCGTCAACGCCCCGGAAAAATCGCCGGTCGTCGCACCGAACAATTGCGCGAAACCGTTGAGGTCGGGAATCGTCGCGTTGATCTGCCCGCGGAACGGCAGCTGCGCCCAGCTCTTCAGCTTTTTCGGCCAAAGCAGTTCGCCATTCACGGTCAGTTCATTCTCGCGCTGCCGGACGTAGAGTTGATCCACCTCGAGGCGCCGGTCGTAATAGGTCGCACCGAACATCACGCTCTCCGCGCGCCGCGCCCGCCAGGCGAAGTCGGCTACTTCCATCCAGATGGAGGCGGTCGCGTTCAGAAATTCGCCAGGGTTCCCGCGAAAAGTAAATTTCGAGGCGCGCACCGAGCCGGTGACCGGCTCGAGAAAACCCATCGCGCTGGAAATTTGCGCGAGCGAAATGTTGGCCGCGGAGCCGGCCAGATCGATGGAAAATTTCTCGCCGCCGCGGCCCTGAAAACTGGCGCGCAAAGTCCCGCCGTAAGTATCCAGCTGGAGATCGATCCCGAGCCGACGTTTGCTGAGGCGCGAGAGATCGAAGGTGAGCACCTCGAGGTCAAGGCCGCGGGCCAGCGGGATTCCGGCAATCGTTAGGCGCGAACCTTCCCACGAAGTCGCCCCGCGCAGGTTGCTGAATGTCTGGCGCAAGAGCGGAGCCGTCACGTAAATCTCGCGGGCGAAAAACCTGCCCGATTCTATTGAGCTCGCGGTCAGCAAGATCCCGCGCAGGCTGACCGCCGTTGCTCCGCTCGCCACGTCGAGATTCAGGTCATTGACCTGAATCTCATCAGGCAGGAGACGCGACCACGGACGCCAATCCAGCCGGGCGGCCACGACAGGCGCGACCGGCATCTGAATCTTCCCGGTCACCCGCGCGAGGCGGACGGAGTGCAGCAGGTTTGCGTCTTTTCGAAAAAGCCAGCCCCGCAGATTTAGATCGATCGTGGCAGTGCTAATGCCTAACGATATCTGGTGCTCCGTTTTTATGCCCGGCTCGAACGACAGATTCCGAATCGTGACGGGGCGCAGAAACGGCGCATCGACCTGCTCGATCTCCGCCGACAATCCCTGGCGCTGAGCGGCCCACTCAATCCACCAGCGCACGCCGTGCGCGATGACAAAAGGCGCAAAGAGCGCGTCGAGCGCTCCGGCCACGAGGACGAAGAGCAGGAAAACGACAAGACGTTTGCGGAAGGACATCGGCTGGCAGCCCCGCCTAACGATACCTAACCGCGCGGCGTGGGCGCTGGAAAGATTGCACGCACCGCCTGCTCTGGGCGAAATTTTTCGAGCAACTGACGGGTGAAGGTCTGCTCCGCCGCGCCCGGCAAATCGGCCGCCCTGGCGCGGGCCTGTTGCGGAAGGGCGGCGAGCTGCGACTCCACGTCATCCGGCGAAATCCGGTTCCACAATCCATTTTCGAGCGCTTGCACCTCGATTTTCTCCTGCTCGACGGAAAGGATTTGAGCGTGGGGCAGTTCGATCACGATTTCGTTCGGGCGGATGTTGACGGTAAATTTTTTCCGCAGATCAAAGCCGGCTTTCACCAGGAAAGTTCCATGGAGCCTGATCCGCTTCGTGCTCCCGGCCCAGGTATGCGTCATCTCCTGCTCGACCTGGACGCGACGCGCGAGGACGGCCAGTTCGGCCACGGGCGCGGTTTGCTCCAGGTAAACGCGATTGTTCACCGTCACTTTCGGTTGAAGATGCGCCAGCTCGACAAACGCATCGCGGGCCTTGCGACCGAGTTCTTCCAGCCTCGTCACCCCGTGGTCGACGGTCCGCTCGGGCCAGGTCTCGATTCGATGAAAAATAAAGACCGCCAGGAGCGCGAAAATGAGCAGAACGAGGAGAGTGGCAGCGAGGCATCCGAGCGAGCGCGCTCTCTTCTCGGGCGCGGGCCGGTCCGTTTGTAACTCCATCAGCCCAAAAAAGTACCGCCCCCCACACCCGAAGGGCATGAAGGGCGGCTGTTCCCCCCAGAACAATCTTTCAAATCCGAGTTGGGAATAAGCGACCTAACCTGCGGGTGCAAGAAAATTCTTCGTCCCGGTTGAAAAAAAGTTGAGAAAGCACCTACCGTCTCCCCGTGAGACTCGGCATCCGCTGCGAAACGGCCTACCACTACGCGACGCCGGTCCACTTTTCGAAGCACGAAATCCGGCTCTTTCCGCGTGGGGATGTCTTCACCCAGGTCCAGCGGTTGCGTTTCGAAACCAACCGCAACGCCTACGTCCGTTTTGGGCGCGATGTCTTCGATAATATCGTGGCCGCCTGCTCCTTCCCGGAACCGGCTAACGAACTCCATTTTCTCCTCGAACTCGATCTCGCGCTGGAGAGAATGAACCCTTTCGACTTTCTCCTGCGCGAGGAAGCGACCCGTCTGCCGTTTTCCTACCCCGCCGAGTTGCGACGGGTGCTCGCCCCTTTTCTGCAAAAGGAAACGGGACCGGCACTCGTCATTCCGCGCTGGAAGTTCCCCACCCGCAGTGCGCGCCGGTCGACCGTCAGCGTGCTGGTGGAACTAAACGAGGCGCTCCATGAATGCGTCGGCTACGAACGGCGCGAAGAAGGTCCGGCTCGCGACCCCCGGGAAACTCTCCAGCACGGGCGTGGCGCCTGTCGCGACGTGGCACTCTTGCTCGCCGCCGCTCTCCGCCAGCATGGGCTGGCCGCCCGCCTAACGAGCGGATATCTGCGCGAAGCGGATTCCGAGACGAAGCGCGCGGAAGGCTCGCTCCACGCCTGGACCGAAGTCTATCTGCCGGGCGCGGGCTGGGTCGGAATGGACGGAACGAATGGAATTTTCGCGAATCACAATTTCATCACCGCCGCCGTCGGAATAAATCCGGCGGATGTGACGCCGATCGACGGCAGCTTTTCTCCGCCCCAGGCCAGCACGCCGCAAATGACGAGCCGGCTGGAGCTCGTCAACCTCTAACGGCCGCGGAATGCTGCGCGACCTGCAACTGCGGAATTTCCGCTGCTTCGAATCGTTCGCTGCCCAATTCGAGCCGGGTTTCAATTTCATCGTCGGCCCGAACGGCCGCGGAAAAACGACGCTTTTGGAAGCGGCCTGCGTGCTCCTTCGCCTGCAATCGCAGCGCGCGCCAAACCTGACCCCGACAGTGCGCGCCGGCCAGCGCTCCTTCGTGCTCTCGGGCCACGCGGAGGGGCATCTGCTCCAGTTTTACTACAGCGCCCTGCGCCGCAAGCTGGCCTTCGACGGCGTCGAGCAACGCAATCCGTCGGAATATTTGCGACTCGTTAGGGTGGTTTCCTTTGCCAATCATGACCTGGAGCTGGTTCGTGGAGCCGCGGAAATGCGGCGGCGCTACCTGGATTTCATCGGGCTGCAGGTGGACGCGCGCTATCGGCCGGCCTTGCGCGCCTACGAGCGGGCTCTCCGCTCGCGCAACGCTTTGCTCAAGTCGGCCGCGCCCCGGCCGCGCGAGTTGGAGGCCTATACCGAACCGCTCATCCGAGCCGGGAATTTACTGCACGACATGCGTGGCAGGCTCGTTAGGCAACTCGCGCCGAACGCGGAGGCAAGCCAGCAGGCCATCAGCGGCCATGGAGAAACACTCGTCCTGGAGTACGCCCCCGGGAACGAAGAAGATTTCGCCGCTCACCTGACGCGCACCCGCCCGGAAGAAGAGCGCCTTCGCCTAACGACGGTCGGGCCGCACCGGGATGATCTCCGTCTGCAGGTGCAGGGCATGCCGGCGGCGCAATTCGCTTCTGAGGGCCAGCAGCGGACGATCGCGCTCGCTCTCAAGCTGGCCCAGGCACGCATTTTCGCCGAGCAAACCGGGATCGGGCCGCTTCTCCTGATCGATGACATCTTCGGCGAGCTGGACGCCAACCGCAGAAATGCCCTGCTCTCTCATTTGCCTAACGACTCCCAGAAACTGGTGACCGCAACCGCGCTCGATTGGCGGACGGGCAAGTGGGAAGGCACGCTTCTCGAATTGTAGAGGCAGGTTTCTGCAACTTGCGGAGGATGCCGCCGCGCCGTTTATTTTCTCATGCGCCAGCCAGCGGGCACGCCGCAAAATTTCACCGGGCAACTCCTTGTCGCCCATCCCAACATGCTCGATCCAAATTTTCGTCGGAGCGTGCTTTTCATTTCTTCGCACGACGCGGAGGAAGGTGCAATGGGCGTAATCATCAACCGCCCGCTCGACAAACAGGTCTCCGAGTTGCTGGCCGATCCAGCCCCGGACGCGCTCTCCGAGGTGCCGGTTTTTCTCGGCGGACCGGTCGGGACCAACCAGCTGGTCTTTGCCGCCTTCGATTGGGCGGGAAGGGATTCGCTGAGCCTGAACCAGAACGTCGCGATCGATGAGGCCAACCAACTCGCGGAACAGGACCGAAACGCCATCCGTGCCTTTGTCGGTTACGCGGGCTGGAACGCTGGTCAGCTCGAAAACGAGCTGCGACAAAATGCCTGGGTCCTGCAAAAACCGGACCGAACGGTCCTCAACCCGGAGCGCCTTCCGCGTCTCTGGTTCGAGATCATGCGCAATCTCGGCCCCTGGTTTAAGATGCTTTCGGCTGCGCCGGACGATCCTTCTTTGAACTAGCTTCGCGCCACGTTCGGTGCGAAAAGCTGTGGGAATATGATCATCGGCATTCCCAAAGAGATTAAGCAGCAGGAAAATCGCGTCAGCCTGCTACCGTCCGCTGCCTATCAGCTGACCAAACGCGGCCACACCGTCCTGGTGGAAAAAAATGCGGGCGTCGGCACTGGCTATCCGGACTCCGATTATACCAAAGCCGGCGCAAAGATCATCGACACCGCGCCCGAGCTTTTCAAGCAGGCCGACATGATCGTGAAAGTAAAGGAGCCGCTGCCGACGGAGTGGGAACTGCTGCGCAAGGGACAGATCCTTTTCACCTATCTCCACCTCGCGGCGAGCAAGCCGCTGACCGAAGCGCTGATGAAATCCGGCGTCACCGGGATCGCCTATGAGACGATCCAAGTGGGTAATCGTCTCCCCTTGCTCGAACCGATGAGCGAAATCGCCGGGCGCATGTCGGTCGTGATGGGCGCTTATTTTCTCGCCAAACACAATGGCGGCAATGGCGTCCTGCTTGGCGGTGTGCCGGGGGTGCTGCCGGGCAAAGTGGTGGTGTTGGGCGGCGGAACGTCGGGCGTGAATGCCGCTCGCATGGCGACCGGTCTGGGCGCCGACGTCACGATTCTCGAGGTCGATCTGGAGCGGATGCGCTTCCTCGACATCACGATGCACTCGGCTCACACGCTCTACTCGAGCGAGGCGCATTTGGCGGAGTTGATGCCGACGGTCGATCTGCTCATCGGCGCGGTGCTGGTTCCGGGCGCGAAAGCGCCCAAGCTCATCACCCGGGAAATGTTGCGCCAAATGCGGCCCGGCAGCGTCGTTGTGGATATCGCGATCGATCAAGGCGGCTGCGTGGAAACCTCGCGCCCCACGACTCACCTCGACCCGGTCTATGTCGAGGAGGGCGTGATTCATTACTGCGTCGCCAACATGCCGGCGGCCTACGCGCGCACCGCGACCCAGGCGCTAACGAACATTACTTATCGCTACGTCGAGTTGCTCGCCGATCTCGGCTTGAAAGAGGCGTGTGAACGCCAGCCAGCGCTGATTGGCGGGATCAACACGATGGACGGACGACTCACGCACCGCGCCGTGGCGGAGGCCCATGGGATGGAATTTCAACCGCCATTTCAAGCCAACGGCGGCGCTGCATTTCCTTCTTAGAGGGGCAGTTTTGAAGCGGCGGCGGAAAAAATAAAAATGCCGCAGGGCCGAAAACTTCGCTTGCCCCGATTCAATAGTTAACCCAACATGGGCGTTCATCCATAACCTATGAAGAAATATATCTGCATCCTGGCTAGCGCCGCGCTTCTCGTGGCGTGCGAACAAAAAACTGAAACCGCGGCTCCTGCCGCTTCTCCCGCGGAGTCGACCGAGAATAACACGACCGTTGTGAATCCTCCGGCGACGACGAGCGAGACGACAAACAGCAACACCACGGTCACGACGACCCCGGCGGAATCCACGCCCATGGCGACGATGACTCCGGCCGCGGCCGAGGGCAGCACCATGGAGTCGACGACCTCGACCACCGAGGCGTCTCCGACTCCGTAGTCCAAGCTTAACTTCCTAACGCAAAGTCTTCCCCGGGCCCTCGCCCGGTGGAAGATTTTTGCTGTACCGAAGCCGCTCCGTTGGAACGAGGTGAACCTTGCTCCGCGCGCCGCAACCGCTTACCTGGCGCGGGTCCAGACGTCCGGTCCGCGCGTAAATCGCTCCACACGTTCCTTCACGAATTCGGTTTTCTCTGGCGACCAGGCGTACTGCTCAATCGAGATTTCTGGCCGTTCGATTCGAATCACGTTAAAGGAATTCGCCTCGCCCCGGCCGCGCGTGGAAATGGTTGTCCCGGCCTGCACGATCAAGGCGGAGTGGCCTTCGATTTGATAGCGCTGGGCTGTCAGCCCGGTGTGCCGGAGATGGAGATGACCAGCGAGAAGAAGATCCACTCCGGCCTGAGCCAGTCCTTCCATTGCCATGACGGCGCGCCCGACCAGATGGCTGCGCGAATCGGGCGGAACGTCAAAAGGGTGATGAGTCACGACCACTTTCACGACATTTGATTTCACCGCGGCAAGAATCTTCCGGGCTTCCTCGATCTGGCGCGCGTTGATCCGGCCATATTTTCTCGTTAGGGAACGCGCCGTGTTGATTCCCAGGACGGCAATTTCCTCGTCCTCGTAAAAGGGCATGAGTTCCCGCGAAATGTAATGCCGGTAGCGTCCCAGCGGACTAACGAAACGCCGGATCACGTCCCACAACGGGATGTCGTGATTCCCCGGCACCACCAATTGCGGTTCCGGCATCCGACCGAGAAACGCCCGGGCCGCGCGATACTCTCCGCGCCGCGCGCGTTGGGTGAAGTCGCCCGAGACGATCAGGAGATCCGGCGCGACCGCGCGAGCCGCGGCCACGAGCGGCTCGACTAACGAATCGTCCACCCGCCCGAAGTGCAAATCAGAAAGATGGAGCAGCGTCCTCACCCGCCCGGCTTCTCCCGTGGCGCGAGAACGCAGAGCGGCTGGGGCGCGACTTGAAATCGCATCGGGCTGTTCAAGGTCTGCAGCTCGCCATCGACCGCGGCCCGCAGTCGGCGGCGGCGCAACGTTTCGATGGTGACGTCGGAGGTGCAGATGACTTCGTAATCAATCCCGGGCCGCAGGCAGCGGAACAACGCTCGCATCCCCAGGCGAAAGATGGTCGTGCGGCCAGCCATGCGCGCGACGTAGAGCGCGAATTTTTCTTCCGCCAAACATTCCCTGCCGGCGAGAGCGAACTCCTCCATCTGGAAAGCGTTCGAACAGATCATCACGAGTGGCGTTTCGCGCACCACTTCCCCTTCATCCGTCGCCAGGCGCACACGCAGACGCGGCGCCGGTTGCGAGGCCGTGATCAGGACGGAGAGATATGCATTGAGCTGATTCCGGCCCCAGCGTCGATACAATTTCCGGCGCTGCATGAGCACGGCCGGATGAATACCGATGCTGCTGTTGTTCAGGATGAGTCGTCCATCCAGATCGAGCACGGAAGCACGGACCGATTCTCCTTCCAGGATGACCCGCGCCGCTTCTTCCAACTCGAGCGGGATGCCGAGATTTTTTGCGAAATAATTAAAGGTTCCGAGGGGCAGAACACCCAGAGTCTTGCCGTGTTCGCGCGCCGCTTCAGCCACGCCACAAATCGTCCCGTCGCCTCCTCCGGCCACCAGCACTTCGCAGTCGCTCTTCGCCTTTTCCTGCGCCAGTCGGCTGATCTCCTCCCCCGACGCGACTGAAATCGCGAAGGACCTGCCGGACTCGCGGAAAATCTTCGTCAGGATCTCGTGGGAATCCTGTGCCTCGTGGGAGCCGGATCCTTTGTTGAGGATGATCTCGATCGAATTCGCCATCGTGCAAAGGAATCGGGTGCGACTGCTCCGGCAACCATGTCTCCGCAGCTAGACGTTGGCGACGTGCAGCTCCTGATCTTCCTCGGCGCTATATTGGTAGGGTGGCCCGGTCACGACTGGTGTTCGCTGGAAATTATGTTTTGGCGGGGGCGAATCGGTTTGCCATTCCAAGCCCGTCGCGCGCCAGGGGTTCGGACCCGCCGCGCGGCCGTGCTTGAGCGACCAGAGGAAATAGAGGAGCGGCAACAGATAACCAACCCCCAGGATCGAAGCGCCCGCGGTCGACAAAATGTGAAAGACCTGAAACTCCGGCGGGTAAGCGTGATAACGACGCGGCATTCCGAGATAGCCGAGCAAAAACTGAGGGAAGAACGTCAGGTTGAAGCCAATGAACGTAATGATGGCCGCCATCTTCCCCAGAAATTCCGGATAGAGCCGACCGGTAATTTTCGGCCACCAATAATGCAGCCCGCCCATGAAGGCCATCACCATCCCTCCCACCATGATGTAATGGAAATGCGCAACCACGAAGTAGGTGTCCGTCACGTGCACATCCACCGCCAGCGAGGCGAGAAATAGACCCGTCAGGCCGCCGATCGTGAAGAGCCCGATAAACCCAAGCGCGTAGAGCATCGGCGTCTGAAAACTGATCGATCCCTTATGCAGGGTCGCGGTCCAGTTGAAGACTTTAATCCCGGATGGGATCGCGACGATGAAACTCAAAATCGAAAACACCATCCCGGCGTAGATCGACTGCGAACTAACGAACATGTGATGGCCCCAGACGATGAAACCGAGGATCGCAATCGCCATGCTCGCGCACGCGATCCAGGCATAACCAAAGATCGGCTTGCGCGAAAAGCAGGTGATCAATTCGCTGATCACTCCCATCCCCGGCAGGATCATGATGTAGACGGCCGGATGCGAATAGAACCAAAAGAGGTGCTGAAAGAGAATGGGGTCGCCGCCCAGTTTTGGGTCAAAAATTCCGACGCCCCAAAAACGTTCCACCGACATGAGCGCGAGCGTGATCGCTAGCACCGGCGTGGCCAAAACCATGATGAGACTGGTGGCGTAGAGCGACCAGACAAAGAGTGGCAGGCGAAACCACGTCAGTCCCGGCGCGCGCATCTTGTGCGTCGTGACGATGAAATTCAGTCCGGTCAGGATGGAGGAGAATCCGGCGATGAAAACCCCGGCCGCCATCGAGATCACGTGTGAGTTCGCGTAGGTCGTGCTGTAAGGCGTGTAAAAGGTCCAGCCCGTATCCACGCCGCCGTGGATGAGCGACCAAAGAGCAAGCGCACCGCCCAGGATGAAGAGATACCAACTCATCAAATTAAGCCTGGGGAAGGCGACATCGCGCGCGCCCAGCATCATCGGCAGGACGAAGTTACCCAGGACCGCCGGGATCGATGGGATGAGAAAAAACCAAACCATCAGGACGCCGTGAATGGTGAAGAGCTTGTTGTAAGTCTCCGAGGTGACGAGATCTCCCTGGGGGGTGAGCAGCTCAATCCGCATCATCGCGGCCGCCACACTCGCGATGAAAAAGAAAACAATGATGGTCCAGAGGTAGAGGATGCCGATCCGCTTGTGATCCGTCGTAAGCAGCCACGACTTCACACTGTGATCCCGGCTCAGGTAGTTAACCGGAGCGATCTCTCCAGATGTGCGGATGACAGTCGCCGTCGCGTTTTCCATTTAGTCCTCTTTCGAGATCCTCATTTTTCTTCCTTCGATTGGTCTCCGATCGATTTGAGGTAGTCGATGATCTGCATGATTTCGGCTTCAGTGATGTGACCCGTAAAACTCGGCATCAGGTTGTCGTAGCCGGCGGAAATTTGTTTCCCGGGAAGCAGGATGGAATCGCGAATGTATTGATCGTCGGCCGTCACAATCTCGCCGGAATTCAGCGGCACCTGCTTGCCATAAACTCCCGCGAGCGGAGGAGCATGCACGACGGAGTTGCCCTCATGGCAACCACTGCAGCCCTTCTCGCGGAACAGCCGCCGGCCCTCAAGCGCGATCGATTGTCCGGTGTCGCCGGTCGTTAGCCACTGCTCGTAATCCGCCGGACTCATCACCACTACGCGGCCAATCATCTTGGAATGGTTCGTTCCGCAGTATTCCGCGCAAAAAAGGTGATACTCGCCGAGGCGGTTGGGCTGGAACCACTCGGAAGTGTATTTGCCGGGCACCACATCCTGCTTCACCCGAAAAGCCGGGACGTAAAAGCTATGGATCACGTCCTGCGAAGTCATCGTTAGGGCGACCGCTCGCCCGAGCGGCACGTGAAGTTCGTTGATCTCCTTTTTTCCTTCCGCGTGTTGCAGCTTCCACATCCACTGCTTGGCCACGACCTGTACCTCGAGAGCGTTCCGGGGCGGCCGTTCGATGTGGTAGTAAACAATCGCTCCCCAGGAGAAGAACCCGAGGGATACGAGCAACGGAAAAAGCGTCCAGCCTGTCTCGAGCAAATTATTGCCGGAAGACGGATTCGACCGATCCGCCCCCGAACCTCGTCGATAGCGAATCGAAAAATAAATGATCGGGAGAAAGACGACGACGCAGAAGAAAATCATCATCGCCGTCAGGCCGAAGTAGAGCCAGTCGACCTGCTGCGCGCTGGTCGAGGCTTCGGGCGGAAAAAGATGAAAGCGATCCATCCTAGCCGGCCTCCGTTGATGCTTGCCGATGCGAATCGCGCCGGCTCATCCAGACAATCCAGCCCACGAGCAGGACCACTGTTCCCACTCCAAGAACGCGCAGGACCGTGAGGACGAGCGCGCCGTACTGTCCGGTGATCGGGTTATATTCGCAGCAGAGGAGGATCAGTTGCTTGACGACCGATCCGCGCTCGCCCTTCGAAGCCGCGATAATCGCGCTGCGCAATTCTTTCGGTTCGAAATTTACCCCGAAGAAGTAGCGCGAAATCTTCCCGTCCGGCGTCAGCACGATGAATCCGCTCGGGTGCGCGTATTCGTTCGAGACCGGGTCGAGCTGGTAGCGAAAGCCCGCCTCGTTCGCAAGTTGCGCGATCGATTGTTCGTTCCCGGTAAGAAAGTGCCAGCCGTCCGCTGCGCCGGGCCGTCCGTAGCGCCGGAGGTATTCCTTCTTTTTCGCCGCTGCGACATTCGGAGTCTCGTGCGGATCGATGCTCAAATTGATGACGTTAAAATCGCGCCCTACATTGAAGCGCAATTCCTGCAGCGCCTCGATCAGTCCATCGTTGATCAAGGTGCAGAGCATCGGGCAATGGTAATAGCCGAGCACGAGCAAGGTCGGCTTCGTGGTAAAAATATCCCCCAAGGCCCGTTGCCTTCCCGTCGAATCCTGAAAGATGAGACCGGGCGAAAGCTGCTGCCCGATGTGCTGGTCGTAGGTGATCTTCTTCATGTCGTCCGGCGACAACCCGGCCACGACCGGCGTTGTCCGCAGGACCAAAACCAAAATCGTTAGGCTGAAAAAAAACGGGCGCATTCTCATGGCGTGGCCTCCGGCGCCGGTAAAGTGATGGGATTGTTAGGCTGAACATCGGTTTGCGGGCGCGCCTGCATCAACTGGAGGCGCGTCTGCCCGGCGCCAACCTCGGGCAGGCCGCGCTCGACAAGTAGCTTCATCGCCTCGGAAATCGGAACCCGCGCCACCCCGGCCTGACGATCAACCCAGCCAAGAGTCTGCAGCTTCGTCTGCTCGAGGAGTCGCACTTCGCTCCATTCCTTTCCCGGCCGCGTGATGAGTTGCGGTTGCGGCATTTGCGCCACTTCCTCGGCCGCCCGAATCCGCGGCCGCTCGTGCACAGCCCGGGAGCGATTGAACTCATGCAGGATGCCCCAGCAGACGAGCAGACAAACCGCGATGATAAGAAAAAGCAGGACGGCGATCATTCCGAGGCTGATCACGTCGGCATCCTTCTTTTCGTGCGTGCCGTAGCTGGCTTGATGGCCTTGCGGATTCATACCTCTGTCGCGACCGCAAACCGCGGGTCATTCACCGGCACGAGCGGTTTGCTTTCCAGATTGAAGATGAAAACGAAGAACCAGACACCGCCCACGCCTAACAATGCCGTGAAGTCGAGCCAGCTCACGTGCAGCCCGTGCGGATAAAAAGTCGGCGTGATCATCCACCAGACATCGACGACGTGGGCCGCGAACATGACGGCCGCAACCGTGGCCAGCGCCTGTCGCGTCTTCTTCATCTGGCGGGAAAGCAGAAGGAAAAACGGACCAAAGAAATGAAAGAGAACGAGAAAGACTACGACCCAGCGCCAGCCGCCGGCGATGCGATGGAGATACCACGAAATCTCGTGCGGCAGATTGCCCGACCAGATGATAAGCAGCTGCGAAAAAGCCATGTAGGCCCAGAGCATTGTGAAGGCGAGAAGCAGGCTGCCGAGGTGATGAAAATTCTCCTTCCCGATGATCTCCGAGAGCGAAGTGCGCGGCCCGATCCAGGCGAGGATGAGAATGATAAAAGCGAGCCCACTCAACATTTGCCCGATGCAGATCAGGACCGGAAAAATGGTCGAAAACCAATCCGGCTCGAGCGACATCACCCAGTCGACGAAGGTCACCGTGATCGTTAGGGGATAAATCACCAGGCCCGGTCCGCTCAGTTTGCGGAGCCGCTTCATCGGCGCGACATCGCGCGTCGCGTCCTGCTCGCGCGACCACTTATTGAGGAGGTGCGCCATCCAAATCCAAACGCCGAAAGAGACGATCGCCTTCACGATGAACCAGAGAGGGCTCATGTAAGGATGCTTGTGGCGCAGGACGTGATCCGCCGCCACCTGCGCCGGCTGCGCCCACGGGTAGAGCAGGTGAATTCCGAAAAAGATCGGAATGAAGAGAAGCGCGAGGAGTGGGAGCGTATTGGCGGCGGCCTCGAACATGCGCCGGACCGGCCAGCCCCATTTTCCCCCGGTCAGGTAATGGATCATGAGGAACGCCATGCAGCCGAGGGCGACGCCGAGCCAAACCAGCTCGGCAAAGAGATAGGAGATAAAAAACTGCTGCGGACTAGCGAACCACCCGAGCCCGCACAGGAGGAGCGCGACGACCCCGATCCCGAGCGCAAGGCGGTGGCGATTTCCGACCAGCGTTTTCAGATCCTCGCTCATCGGGCTTGCTCCAAAGATTTCTGCTCGTTAGGCGGAAGCTCGCTCGCGCTCGCGTGCTGACTCAGTTGCAGGGCGCGAATGTAAGCCGCGATCGCCCACCGATCCTGTGGCTCAACTCGTGAGGCGTAGGAATACATGACGCCATAGCCGTTCGTGATCACGTCGTAGAAATGTCCGATCGGGGCGTTGCGCAGCCGGTCGCTGTGATAGGTCGGCGGCGCGGGAAAACCGCGCTGCACGATCTCTCCGTTCCCGTCCCCGGTCGCGCCGTGGCAGACCGCGCAATAGATGTCGTAACGTCCTCGTCCACGCTCGAGGAGCGCCGGCGTAAGCTTGACCGGCAGCTGGGCGACCAGCAGCCCATTCGTTAGGCCGGTGGCGAAAGCGTCACTCTTCGGTAGACCGTGAAATTGGACGGTGTGCGCGGGAACAGGGCGGGCACTGGTCCCATCCGAGAAGAATTCGGTTTCCGAATACGGCTTGGTTCGCGGCTGGTTATACATGTCCTGCCGGCAGGCGCTCAGGCTGAAGGCCAGCGCCGTGAAAAAGCAGAGCGCGCTTTTCATTTTGGCACCTCCGCCACCATCAAGGGCTCCAGGCTTTCCAGAAACACCCGGGTGTTTTGCTTTTCGAAAAGCGTGTCGTCGGCCTCGATGCAGAGGAAGAAGCGATCCTGCGAAGCGCGCTCAAACTCCGGGAGATTGAACATCGGATGATACGGCTGCGGTAGGCCGTTCAAGCCTAACGAAAAGAAAAAAGCGGTTAACGACGCCCCGAGGACAGTCAGCTCAAACGTGATTGGAATGAACGAAGGCCAGCTATGGAGCGGACGTCCACCGATATTGATCGGATAGCTCACGACATTGGCGAACCACTGCATGAAATAGGCGCTGCAGCCGCCGAGAATTCCCGCGCAAAGCACGAGCAGCGGAATGCGATTCGATTTCCCCAGCGCCGACGCCAACCCCTCGATCGGGAATGGCGTGTAGCCGTCCATTTTGCGATAACCGCGGGCGTAGGCTTCCTCCGCCGCGTGCATCAACTGCGCATCGCTCTCGAACTCCGCCGCTAATCCGTAAAGCCCTTCTTCGTTCATAGGACGTTGGCCTTTTGCGGTTCCGCGACCAGCTCGCGCGATTCAGAAATCGAGATCATGGGGAAGAAGCGCACGAACAGAAAGAGGAGCGTCAGGAAAAGCCCCACGCTGCCGAAGAGCGTCGCCCAATCCCAAAACGTCGGATAAAACATGCCCCAGGCCGACGGCGTAAAATCGCGATGCAGGCTCGTGATGACGATCACGAAACGCTCCACCCACATCCCGACGTTGATGAAAAACGCGACGATAAAAAGCGTGAGCGGATTGCGCCGGATCCGCGCCGACCAGAGCGCCTGCGGAATAAAAACATTGCAGGCCATGAGGCACCAGAAGACCCAGCCGTAAGGGCCGAAGGCGCGGTTCATCATCATGTATTGCTCGAAGATGTCGCCGCTGTACCACGACATGAAGGCCTCGATCACGTAGCCGTAAGCGACCATCAGCCCGGTGACGAACATGACGTTCGCCATGTTGTTCAGGTAACGCTCGGTGATCAGGTTCTCGAGGTGATAAATCTTGCGTACCGGAATGACGATGTTGAGCACCATCGCGAAGCCGGAATAGATCGCGCCGGCCACGAAGTAGGGCGGGAAAATGGTCGAATGCCACCCGGGCACAATCGCGACCGCGAAGTCGAAGCTCACCACGCTGTGCACGGAAAGAACGAGCGGCGTGGCGAGACCACCTAACAATAAGTAAGCGATCTGGTGTCGCTGCCAATGCGCCGCTGAATTGCGCCAGCCAAGGGCGAGTATGCCGTAGAATTTCCTCTGCCAGGTTTTCTGCGCCCGATCGCGAATCGTGGCCAGGTCAGGGACCAGCCCGAGATACCAAAACATGAGCGAAACGAGAAAATAGGTGCCGACGGCGAAGACATCCCAGACCAACGGGCTGCGAAATTGCGGCCAGAGGCCCATCGTGTCGGGATAAGGAAAGAGATAATAGAAAAGCCATGGTCGACCGAGATGGAGCAACGGCATCAGGCCGGCACAGGCGACAGCGAAAAGCGTCATCGCTTCGGCGAAGCGATTAATCGCCGTTCGCCAATGCTGGAACATCAGAAGCAAAATGGCGGAGATGAACGTGCCGGCGTGACCGATTCCGACCCACCAGACGAAGTTCACGATCGCGAATCCCCAGGCGACCGGGATGTTGATCCCCCAGATACCGACGCCGCGGATGAAGAGCCAGGCGAGCGCGAAGAAAAACATCATGAGGAGACAGAAGGCGACGACGAACCCGATCCACCACGGCGCCGGCTGGCGGTTGCGAAGCACGATCGAACCGATCGTCTC
This sequence comes from Chthoniobacterales bacterium, assembly GCA_036502465.1. GTDB lineage: Bacteria > Verrucomicrobiota > Verrucomicrobiia > Chthoniobacterales > UBA10450 > Palsa-1392. Next base: position 14,057 of record DASXYO010000163.1, on the reverse strand, counting down.
GTTGACCGACTCGTAGGTTTGATTCGGGGCGAGGAGATTCGACGGATAACCGAGCGGCGACATCCGCGTGTTTTTCTTCTCGTTAGGCGGGATCGTGCTCATGCCTTTTTCCGGGAAGCACAGGCCGCTGGCCTGTTGGCGAAGGCGGCCCGCCTTCGCGAACTTCCTGCGACGCTTCTTGCCAATGCGGAGATCGAAACTTCGGACCACCGTTTTGGAAGCGTGTTTTGGCGGGCCGCCAAAACCAACAGGCCAGCGGCCTGTGCTCCCCGGAGTTCTGTCGAGATGCTTTTCATGACTTCAATTGCGGGTTGGGATTGCGCAGTTTCGCGGCGTAGCTGGTGCGCGGCCGCGTGTTCAATTCCGCCAGCATCCCGTAATCGAGCGGCAGCGCCTTGCGCCGCGAGACCCGGCTCTTCGGGTCGTGAATGTCGCCAAAGGTGATCGCCTCTGCCGGGCACACCTGCGCGCATGCGGGAACGATCTCGCCATCGCGGATTTTGCGCTCTTCGAGCTGAGCCGTGATGCGAGCGGCGTTAATCCGTTGCAGGCAATAGGTGCACTTCTCCATCACGCCGCGACAGCGCACCGTCACTTCCGGGTTCTTGACCAGCTTCTCGCTTGGCGAGAGCGCGCCGTTGTATTCGAGAAAATTGAAGCGCCGCACTTTATAAGGGCAGTTGTTCGAGCAATAGCGTGTGCCGACGCAGCGGTTGTAAACCTGGACATTGAGGCCTTCGTCATCGGTCATGGTCGCCGCCACCGGGCAGACCAGTTCGCAGGGCGCGTCCTGGCAATGCATGCAGGGAACGGGCTGATGATGAAATTGCGGGTCGTTAGGCGGGCCCGCGTAATAGGTATCGACCCGGATCCAGTGCATCTCGCGTCCGGCGATCACCTGCGCCTTGCCTACGATCGGAATGTTGTTCTCCGCCTGGCAGGCAATCGTGCAGGCGTTACAGCCGATGCAGGTGTTGAGGTCGACCACCATCGCCCAGGCATAGCCGGCGTTCTTGTATTCGTCCGGGTTGTAGAGCGTTTCGTCGTGTTTCGGCACTTCGGCCATCTCGGTCGCGAACTGTGGTTGCCTGATGAATTCCGCCAGCGTCCCGGCGCGGTACATATCTCGGCCTTCGATCGAGAAATGATTCTGGGTGGTGGCGAACTTGAGATGCCGATCGATTTTCCTGATCGTTAGGCCAACACCCTGCCAAAGCGCATCCGAGGTGCGCAAGGTGTAGGCGTTGTAGCCCTTGTTCGTGCCCGTCTGACCGGCCTTTTTCCGGCCGTAACCCAACTGGAGCGTGACGCTGTTTTCCGCCTGGCCAGGGAGAATCCAAATCGGCGCGCCTAGTTTCCGTCCCCGGAAATTCAGCTCGATATAATCGCCATTCTCCAAGTGCTCGCGGGCGGCAAGCTTTGGACTAACGAGTGCGGCATTGTCCCAGGTAATCTTGGAGAACGGCTTCGGCAGTTCCTGCAGCCAGCCATTGTTCGCGTAGCGGCCGTCGAGCGTGCTCGGATCGGGCCGGAAAAGAATCTCGAGCCCCTGCCCCGTCGGCGGTGCGATGGCGGCCCGGGCGGAGGCAGCGCCTTGTTCCGGGGTCAGGTCGCCACCGATCCCGGGCGTCGCGCCATCGCTCAGGATGGAACGCCATTGCGCCTCGAACGTAGTGGTCGGGTTGTTCTTCTGCCAGGTCGCCCTAACGAGATCGTAGGCGCTGCGCACCGGTTGGAGAAGAAAGGCGTCGAGCAACTGATGCGCGGAAAAGCCGTCGTAGAGCGGTTCGACGAGCGGCTGCACGATCGTGACCGTGCCGTCGAAGGCGCGAATGTCGCTCCAGCTCTCGAGGAAATGGGTCGCCGGGATGAGCCACTGGCAGCGCTCCGAAGTTTCGTTAGGCCAAAGACTGTGATGCAGACGCAGCTTCACCTTTTGCAGCGCGCCCGCAAAATCGAGATCGGCCGGGGCGTCGTAAACTGGGTTGCCCCCAAGAATGAGAAGCACCTCGACCGCTCCGCTCTTCATTTCCTGCACCAGCTGCTGGAGCGATTGCAGTTGGTTAACCGGGTTCGTCTCAACCGAGGCGCAATGCCGGATGGTGGTATTGATGTTGCCTAACGAAGCGTTGATCTGACCGACGAGCGCGTGCACTTCCGGCGGCTGGGTCTCGCCCGCGATCACGATGCTGGCCCCGGCGTTGGCGCGCAGATCCTGCGCTGCGGCCCAAACCCAGGTCGTCGCTTCGTCAGGTACATTCGCGCCCTCGCCACCCGAGCCAACAAGCGCCGCCAGGGCCGCGGCGAGTTTTGGAATTTCGTGCCCGGCGAGCGCGAGACGGTGATCGGCGTTCGATCCCGTGATGCTCGGGGTCGGCTCGACCGCGTAGAAACGGCTCATGCTCGCACCCTGCGGTCCCTCGACGCGGCGGCGCGTGGCGAAATCGCGCGCATGTCGCAGCGCCGCTGGATGGAGATAGAGAAAATCCGAGTCGAGCGCGACGATCACTTTCGCTTTCGAGAAATCGTAGAGCGTCTCGGCACCGAAGACGCCGCCGGCACGCGCCTCGCGTTCGGCATCGCGCGTCAACGGCTCCCATTGGTGCCATTTCGCAGTGGGAAATTTTTGTCCGATCTCCTGCAACTGCGCTGCCATCGTGGGCGAGGTGACCGTTTGGGTGAGAATGCGGAGGCCTGCGCCGCCGCTCCCCGCTTGGGCGTCGAGGGCAACTTTTAGTCTGTCGAGAAATGTTCCCCAGGTGGCGCCAGAATCACCATTCGTCAGGACTTTGGCCCGATCGGGATCGTAGAGATCGAGCACGTCGGCCTGCGCCCAGACGGAGGTCGCACCGCGACTCGCGGGATGATCCGGATTGCCCTCGATCTTGGTCGGGCGGCCTTCGTAACTCGTGACCACGATGCCCTGGCCGAAACCGCAAAAGCTCGTCGCGCTCGCGAAGCGAAGCGGTTTTCCCGGGATCACTTCCTCGGGCTGATCGACATAGGGCACGATTTTTTCGATCGGCTGCTTGGTGCAGGCGCCGAGACCGGCGAGCGCGACTGAGGCACCCATCAGGCGGAGAAAATCGCGCCGCTGCATTTCGTTAGTCCACTCCGAGGCGCCGCGCGGAAATTCCCGATGAAGCATCTCCTCAAACCCGGGAGTCGCGGCAAGTTCCTCCAGGCTGCGCCACATTTGGGGTCGCTCCTTCATCGGTGGCAGACAGAGCAGTTCGTTAGGCGACCGCTCGTGTCGATCCGGTATTGCGCGACGAGCCGGGCGCCTTGTTTTTCCTGATCGGGCGGCGGTTTCCAGTGCAGGTTATAAATCTGGTCACTCGGCCGGACGTAATTCTGCGGCGCGCGATGGCACTCGAGACACCACTTCATGTAAAGCGTCTGCGCCCGCCAGGTGAGCGGCATTTTGTCGATCTCGCCGTGGCAGGTGGAACAGCCGACACCTTTGTTGACGTGGATGCTGTGATTGAAATAGACGAAATCCGGCAGGTCGTTGACCCGATTCCAGCGCAACGGTTTGTCACTCGTTAGGCTGGCCCGGACCGGCGCGAGAGTGGGCGTTTCGTTCCAGAGCTGCGAGTGGCAGGTCATGCAAACCTGCGTGCTCGGAACGCCGGCGAACGAGGATTTCTCGACCGAGGTGTGGCAATAGCGGCAATCGATCCCGTCATCGCCGACGTGGTGCTTGTGACTAAAGGGGACCGGCTGGTCGAGGGGCACGCCGACGTAGGTGGTATAGGGCGACCAAAAAACCGCGTAAGTCGTCCAGCCCGCTCCGCAGACCAGAACGACGACGAGGACAATGATGACCTTGGAATGGACGTTGGAGCTACGGGCGAAAATCTGTGCCATGAAAGCTTTTCTCGCCCTCGGCGTCAGGTTCCGCGCGGCTCACCCGCGATCATCCCCAAAAGAAAGACGGAAGAAGTTTTCATTCCCACCCCAATTAACGTTTCATTCTCTCTCGGCGTTCTCCGTGCGCCACTTGTCTTTCGCGTCACACTTGGCTATCGGCTTCACTTTTTTATGGATTAGGAAAGGGCCAGGCGCTCTTGCGGGAGAAGCATGATGCTTCATCGGCCTGAATCCCGCTTGCCACCGCCGAAGCCGGCTGAAAGAATCCCGCCGATGACAAGCGCTGCCAGGGCGAGCGCGGCCAACGTTTTGCCTTTCGACGGGATCGATGGCTCCGGTTGGATATAGTCGGATTCAGGAAAATTTCCGGCCGGACCGCGCGGGCCGTGCTCAAGACCCATCTTCAGGACCTGCGCGAGGTGGAGGGCATGACGGTTGGTTGTTTCCTGCACCTGGGTGCGACAACTGAAGCCATCTGCGATGATCAGCGTGTCCTTGGCTGCCTTTCGCACCGCCGGCAAAAGAACGCGTTCGCCGATCGCGATCGAGACGTCGTATTTGTCGGCCTCAAAGCCGAAAGCGCCGGCCATTCCGCAACAGCCGGAATCCGGCACCTTGTAGTCGAGGCCGATTTTCTCGAGCAGTTTCTTTTCACAATCGAGATGCATGACCGCTTTGTGATGGCAGTGGCCGTGCACGAGCGCCTTGCGCTGCAACTTTGGCACCTCGTAATCGGGGGCGTGTTTCTCGATGAATTCCGCGAGGGTGAAGGTCTGCTTTTTCAAACGGCGCGCGTTTTCGTGATGCGGGAACATCTCGTAAACCTCGTCGCGAAAGACCGCGGTGCAGCTCGGCTCGAGGCCGACGATCGGGGTGCCGGCTTCGATTTCCTCGCCTAACGAATCGAGAATCTGGAGAAGCCAGCGCTGCGCGGTGTCGAGCATGCCGTAGTCGTAGAGCGGCCGTCCACAGCAGAGGTCGCGTTTCGGCAGCACGACCTGGAAACCGGCGTCCTCCAGGACTTCCACCGCCGCCTTCGCCACCGCGGGGTGAAAATAATTGTTAAAGGTGTCGGGCCAAAGCAGGACGCGCTTTTGCCCACGATTGTGGACCGGACGCCGCGCGAACCAGCTCTTGAACGATTCCGGCGCGAAGGCCGGCATGGTGCGCTCTTGCGCGACGCGGAGGAATCCCTTCACCACGCTGCTCAGGAACGGCGCGCGATTGACGAAATTGACCAGCGACGGCGCGATCTGCGCGAGCCGAGCCCAGACGTGGATGAGGCCGAAGGCATAGGCGTAGATCGGGCGCAGCCTGCCTTTGTAATAATGCGCGAGGAACTCCGCCTTGTAGGTCGCCATGTCGACGCTCACCGGGCAATCATCCTTGCAACCTTTGCAGGCGAGGCAGAGATCGAGCGCGTCTTTCACGCTCTCTTCTTTCCAGCCTTTCTTGCCGATCACTTCGCCGCGCAACATCTCGAAAAGGAGATGAGCGCGGCCGCGGGTCGCGTCTTTTTCCTCGCGCGTCACCATGAAACTCGGGCACATCGTCCCGCCCTCCAGCCGCCGGCATTTCCCGACCCCGACACAACGCAGAGCGGCGCGAGCGAAGCTGCCGTCATCGTTAGGGTAAGCGAAGTAGGTTTTCGGTTCGCGCGGATTGTAGTCGCTCCCGATCCGGAGATTGGAGGTGATCGGGTAGGCGTCGATCACCTTGCCTGGATTCATTTTCCACTCCGGGTCCCAGATCGATTTGAACTCGCGGAAAGCCTGCATGATTTCCGGTCCGTACATTTTCGGGAGCAGCTCGGCGCGCGCCTGGCCGTCACCGTGTTCGCCGGAGAGCGAACCGCCGTAGCTCAGGACGAGATCGGAGGCTTCGTCGAGGAAGGCCCGCCATTGGTCGATCCCCTTCGCGGTATAGAGATCGAACGGAATGCGGCAATGGATGCAACCCTGTCCGAAGTGCCCGTAAAGCGAGGCTTCATAATCGTATTTGTGAAACAGCTTGCGCAGGTCGCGCAGATAGGGACCGACCTTCTGCGGCGGGACCGCGGAATCTTCCCAACCCGGCCAGGTGTCGCGCAGCCCGGGGACAAACGCGGTCGCGCCCAAACCCGATTCGCGCACCTCCCAGACCTTCGATTCGTCTTCTTTGTCGTCGAAGAGTTTCATGTTGGGCGCGTCGCCCTTTTTCTTCAGCGCCTCCATCACCTCGCGCGCCTTCGCGTCTGAATCCTCCTTCGAATCGCCGCCAAACTCGGCGAGCAAGAATCCCTTTCCATCGGGCAAAAGCTGGATGTCCTGCGGATGGAGCCCGGTCTTTTTCATGTAACCGATGAGACGATGATCGATCCCTTCCAGCCCGATCGGTTTGTGCTCCATGATCTCGGGCGCGTGATCGCCCGCGCTGTAGACATCGGGGTAACCGAGGACGAGGAGGCTGCGCGCTTTCGGGTTCGGAATCAGGCGCAGGCTGGCCTCGAGAATGGTGACGCAGGTGCCCTCACTTCCGACGAGTGCGCGCGCGACATTGAAGCCTTTCTCCGGCAGCAGCTCGGGCAGGTTGTAACCGGAAACGCGTCGCGGAATATCGGGAAATTTTTCGCGGATGAGGTCGGCGTATTTACCGCGCAGGGCGCGCAGTTTTCCGTAGATCTCACCCCGGCGGCCGCCCTGCCTAACAATCGCCTCCAACTCTTCTTCACTCGTCGGGCCCACCTTCATCCGCTCGCCGTCGTAGGTCAGGATTTCGAGTTCATGGGTGTTGTCGGAAGTGCGCGCGCCGGTCCCGTTGAAGGCCGCCATGACGGAGTGGATGCCGCAGGAGTTGTTGCCCAGCATGCCGCCGAGCGTGCAATGATTATGCGTCGCCGGGTCGGGGCCGAAAGTCAGCCCGTGTTTCTCCGCGGCGTGACGGAGATCGTCGAGGATCGTGCCGGGCTGGACGCGGCCGAGTTTTTTTTCGACGTCGATCTCGAGCACCCGGTTCAGGTATTTCGACATGTCGAGGATGATCGAGGTGTTGCAGCATTGTCCGGCCAGGCTGGTGCCGCAGCCGCGGCTCGTGATCGGCGCGCCGTACTCGCGCGCGGTCGCGATCGCGCTGATGACGTCGGCGACGCTGCGGGGAATGACGACGCCGATCGGTGGTTGACGATAATTTGAGCCGTCGGTCGCGTAGAGGGCGCGGCTCCCGTCATCGAAGCGGACTTCGCCGCTGATCCGGGCGCGTAATTTTTCCGGCAGCGTGGCGCGTTGAGTCTCGTTCAGGTGCGCCGCGCCGGACGGTGGATCGCTCACATTTTGTTCCAGTACTTTAGCCATAAATTCGTTAAGGGGACGTGATGTTTCCCGCAGCGCGTCGCAGTTTTTCTGGGGAGCGCACGCGCCCTCGCGTGCGGGCGATGGCGCCCTCGCCGTCGCGAACTTGTGCCGGGAAGACAGGGCGGAAGAAAAAGCCTGTTTCGGCGGGGCGCCGAAACCAGCACGCGAGGGCGCGTGCGCTCCCCAGAGTCTCCTGCGACGTCATAGGGCGAATTTGGCCGCCTCCTGGCGCTTGAGTTCGAGTCCGTTCCCCGGTTGCGAGAGATCGGGCCGGAGCGCGCCGTCGTTAGGCTTGGGCAGGCCCTCGAAAAGCATCCGCTCAATCCGGACGTGATCGTGAAAATATTCAGCGTGCCGGAAAGGGGGCGCCGCGCAGGCCGCGTGCAGGTGCAGGGCCGGGGCGCAATGGGACGAGAGCGGGAGATGATGCGCCTCACAAAGCGTGGCGGCCTGGAAGAAACCGGTATAGCCGCCGCAGCGCGTGGCGTCGGCTTGCAGAACGTCGACCGCCTGCGCATCGAGCATGCGCTCGAAGTAGGTGACGTCGTAGCCGTACTCGCCGGCCGCGATCTCCATCCCAGGCGGGCCGTCGTCGCGCAGGAGATGAAGCCCGGGCAGATCGTCGGACGTCACCGGTTCTTCGAACCACGAAACGTCGAGCTCCGAAAAAGCGTAGGCGAATTCGAGTGCCTGCTTGCGCGAATAAGCGCCGTTCGCATCGACGAAAAGCTGTGCTTCGTCGCCGATCGCCTCGCGCGCGGCCGCAACGCGCTCCGGATCAGCCGCGGGATCGCGACCGATTTTCATTTTCACCCGGGGAATTCCCTGCTCGACCCAGCCGCCGAGTTGTTCCTGCAACTTCGCGTTCGAATAGGAAGTGAACCCGCCGCTCCCATAGATCGGCATCGCCGCGTGCACCTGCCCAAAAAGCGTGACGAGCGGCAGCCTGAGGAGACGCGCCTTCAAATCCCAGAGCGCGGTGTCGATGGCCGAGATCGCCATCGAGCAAATGCCGGGGCGGCCGAGGTTGCGGATCGATTTCGTGAGGGCGACGAAGGTGTCGTTAGGCGAAAGCGCGTCGCGGCCGAGCACAATCTCCTTCAGTTTGGAATCGATCAGCGTCGCTGTCGCTTCGTCAGCGTAGGTGTAGCCTAACGATCTCTGTCCGGCCGCCTCCGCTTCCACGAGCACGATCGTGGTGCTCTCCCACTCGTAGGTGCCGTCGGATTCCGGTTGATCGGTCGGGACTCTGTAAGCCGAAACGGTCAGTTTCTCGATCGGCGAGGCGTTCATCTGGGGAGCGCACGCGCCTCGCGTGCTGGTTTCGGCGCCTCGCCGAAACAGGCTTTCTTTGAATGCTTCACGTCGCGGTGAAAAGTCCGCGATGGCGAGGGCGCCATCGTCAGCACGCGAGGCGCGAGCGCTCCCCGGAGGACGCGGCGCGCTCCCATTTCCCGAAGGAATGAAGGGCGACACCTCATGGCCCTTCACTCCTGGTGCGGGATGAAGCTTTCAACCGCGTCCTTGAGTGCGCCGCGCAGCATGCCCGGCATGCCGGGATCGCCCTTGAACATCGACTCGGTGAATTTCTTCGCCTGCTCAAAGGTGATGTGCGGCGGCAAAGTCGGCACCTCGGGATCGGTCATGGCCTCGTAGACAACCGGCCGATCGGAGGCGAGCGCGCGGTCCCAGGCCGGGCCGACATCCTCTGGTTTCTCGACATGGATTCCGCGCAGACCGAGCATCTCGGCGTAGGTCGCGAAAGCGAACTTCGGCACGTCTTGCGAAGCTTCGAATTTCGGGTCGCCTGCCATCACGCGCTGTTCCCAGGTCACTTGGTTGAGATCGCGATTCGCCAGCACCATGACGATGAGGCGCGGGTCGCTCCATTCCTTCCAATAGTTCGCGATCGTGATGAGACAGTTGATCCCGTTCATCAGCATCGCGCCGTCGCCGACGAGCGCGATGACCGGCCGATCGGGCCAGGCAAACTTCGCCGCCACCGAATAAGGAACGCCGGGGCCCATCGTGGCGAGATTGCCGGAGAGCGAGGCCATCATCCCGCGCCGCACCTTGAGGTCGCGCGCGAACCAGTTGGCCGCGGAGCCGGAGTCGGAGGCGAGAATGCAATTGTCGGGCAGGCGCGGGGAGAGCTCCCAGAAGACCCGCTCGGGATTGATCGGTTCGGCGCTGTTCATGGCGCGGGCCTCGAGCACTTTCCACCAGTCCTTGATCTCGCCTTCCAGCTTCTTCTGCCAGGAGCGGTCTTTCTTCCGTTCCAAGAGCGGGATAAGCGCGCGCAAGGTCTCGGCGCTGTCGCCGGTCAGGTTCACTTCGGTCGGATACCGGATGCTGAGCATCTTGGGATCGATGTCGATCTGGATGCCGCGGGCCTGGCCTTCCTTGGGGAGAAATTCCGAATAGGGAAAACTCGAGCCGACCATCAGAAGCGTGTCGCATTCCGTCATCATGTCCCAGCTCGGCTTGCTGCCTAACAATCCGATCGGGCCGGTGCAATAGGAGACGTCATCCGGGATGACGGCTTTGCCTAACAATGCCTTGGCCACGCCCGCTCCGAGCAGCTCGGCTACGCCCATGACTTCATCGCTCGCCCCGAGCGCGCCCGCGCCCACGAGCATGGCCACCTTTTCACCCTGGTTCAGGATATCGGCCGCCCGGCGCAGATCTTCGTCGCGCGGGATGACGCGCGGCTCCGAATAGCCGATCCCGGAGTGAACCGTGCCGTGTTTGCGCGGCGGCGTCTCGACCGCGGGCAATTCCTGGAGGTCGTTAGGGAAAATGATGCAGGTGACGGTGCGCTCGGCCTTGGCGATGCGAATGGCGCGGTCGACGAGGTGGCGCACCTGCGCCGGCGTCGAAGCCATGTGGACATATTCGTGAGCCACATCCTTGAAGAGGGAGATGAGATCCACCTCCTGCTGGTAGTCGCCACCCAGCGCCGACCGCGCCTGCTGCCCAACAATTGCGACCACCGGCTGGTGATCCATTTTCGCATCGTAAAGCCCATTGAGAAGATGGATCGCGCCCGGCCCGGAAGTGGCGAGGCATATGCCGACTTCGCCGGTGAACTTGGCGTGCGCGCAAGCCATGAAGGCGGCCATTTCTTCATGCCGCACCTGCACGTAATCGACCTTGTCGCCAGCGCGATCGATTGCGCCAATGATGCCGTTAATCCCGTCGCCGGGGAATCCGTAGATCCGTTTCAGCCCCCATTGGGTGATGCGTTTGATTAAGAAGTCTGAGACCAGTTCTGACATAATTTTCGAGTTCGTTAGTCGTTAGAAAATGCGATGGTGGTGACGAGGGCGTTCTCCGATTGCCGGGAATCGAGCCGGGTGTGCTGGACGACGATCGGCACGTCGGAAACGATCGTGCTCGCGTAATTCGTCGCCTTCGGAATCGGCTCCGGATCCTTTAAGTCGTTGAAACGCTGATGCAGCGTGCGCCGGGGCGGGACCGTGATCTTGTAGGGCCCAACCGGATCGCGATCGGTGTAGTAAATCGTGATCTCCACCTGCGCCGCGGTCTCGTTTGAATTCAGAATGCAGGCCGTTTCGTGGCTCAACATTTCCGGCTCCGGACCGTGGCTCCAAGAAGGGATCCAGCCTTCGGCGATCGCCCACTCTTTCTTCCCAATAGTCACCATTAATAGATCGAACAAAGCCCGGCCTGAACGTGTCTTCTTCGACCCCTGCAGGCCCTTACGAGAATCTCTTAAACGGGCTTGGGAAGATTTTGGCGACGACGCAAAAGGCGACGTTCAGAGCGCGGCCGAGATTGCGGTGGACAGTCGTCCCAGGGCCTGGCTCATGGCGGCGGCGGTGGCACTTGCGTTCTCCGCCGGACCCGCGTCGAACTCAAAGTTGTGCTCGCGCCGCACGACACCGGAAGTGCCGTCGACCAGCGCCCAACTGCCGCTCAATCGCACGGTGCCGCCCGCATCGGGTCCAAACTGCGCGATCGTCACGACCAGCGGTCGCGTGCCGGGCGGCGCCGGTGCCTGAGGCAGAACGACCATTCCATTTGGCCATTGCGCGGCCAGGTCCTGCGAGAGGACGCTCCGCACCATTTCGTCAAAGGGCGCCGACCAGCGGTCCGTCTCACTGATCGCGACGCTGTTCGCGTTCGTTAGGCGAACCATCTGGCGGCGATCGAGCGAGGGTGGAATGTGGACCGCGGCCAACTGCACCGGGGCGGAGATACTTGCGTGTCCGGTGCGGGCCGGAGCAACGCTCAGGGTGTAGAAGTTCGTCTTCGGACTGGACCCGCAGCCCGCCAGAAAAACGACCGCGAGGAAAGCCGTTATCGTGCGCATTTTCATTCTCCGTGTTTGCCTGAGATGAGCGATTCGGGATGGCGCTCGAGGTAATCGGCGAGGGAACGAATCGAGCGGGCGGCGTCTTTCACTTCCCGCATCGTATCGTTTAATCCGTTCTGGCTGGCCGGGCCGCCGATCGTTTTCGCGGTCGCGGCCGAGGCCTGGTCGAGTTGGTGGGCGGTGTTGCGCAAGGTCCGCACGAGCTGGTCGACCTTCGGACCGATCGTCTCGACCGTGCGATGAATTTCCTGCAGCGAGGCGTCGAGTTCGGCGAAGCTCTCCTTCAGCTTGGGCGAGGAAGCGAGCTGGTCGAGATGCTTCGTGAGATCGAGAACGTTTTGCGAGATCTGGTCGAGCGGGATTTTGTTCACGCTGCTGACGAGCGATTGCAGACCGCCGCCGGGTGCGGTCGGAATTTCCGGCAGGTTGTCGGCGATTTTTAATTCGGCCTGCGGCGCGCCCGGAACCATTTCGAAGCTGACTCTATAACTGCCGATCAAGGGCGGCTCGCGATCGAGGCTCGCGCGCAGCCCTTCCTCAACAAGGTGCTTGAGCGCAGCCTGCAGGGCCGCGGCCGGGTCTTTGGCGGCCGCATGCTCGATCTGAAAGAGGGTCGGATAGAGCGCAACCGTCACCGGAGTGCGGATTTTGCCGGTCTCCGCGTCGTAATGGAACCCCGTCTCTTTCACTTCGCCGACCGCGAAGCCGCGCAGCTTGACCGCGTCGCCTTCCTTCAGATCGCCGACCGCGCCGTCGAAGTGCACCCTAAAGAGGACCGGCGGCCCGTGCTGGCGCGGGATTTCCGGCTTTTTTTCCAGCCCTTGGAAATGCTTCGTCTTCTTCCCCGGCCCGGGCTCCATCACCACGGTCGGTCCGGAAAGGACCGAGCCTAACGAGGAAAGGTTGCTCAGGCTCGGCTGGGCCCCGCGCAGGTAGAATAACGTGCCGGTAGTGAGGAATTGTTTCGCGCTGTCCTTGATCGTCGCTTCCACTTTCACTCCTTTGCCGTCTTGAGAAAGATCGACGCTCTCGATGCTGCCGACCTTGGTGCCGCGATATTTGATTACCGTGTCGCCGGCCGAAATGCCGTAGGCGTCTTCAAAGGTGATCGTAATGTCCGTGCCGCCCTGGGTGAGAAAACGCACCAGCAGCCAGACTCCGATGCCAAACGCGGCCAGCGGCACCGCCCAAATCCAACCGGGCCACCAGCTGTGTTTGGTCGCGGCTTTGACCTCGGAGGAGGTGCGCCGGCGAGGCATTTTTTCCTCCTCCCTTTCGTCGCTCATGGCTTTTCCCCTTCCTCAGCCGCATCCCAGAGCAGACGTGAATCGAACGACATCGAAGAGAGGAGAGTGAAGACGACGACAAGAATGAAGGCCGTCGCCCCCCAGCCGGCCTTCGAAGAAGCAAAGCTGCCAAAAGTCATGAGCGGGACAAAGACGGTGATCGTAAATGGATCCACATTCGACCAGCGCCCGATTTCATTGATCAAGCGATGCATTCTGGTCTTAAGCACGAGGCGTTTGCGCGAACGCCAGCGAACCGAGATGAGGACCCACGCCATGACCATTAGCTTGAGCGCCGGAATCCCGATGCTGGTGCAGAAAATGATGACCCCGAGGGGCCAGAGACCCGCCGTGAACAACTCATGCACACCCTGAAAAATCGTGTAATTGACCTTGCTCCCCATCTGCACGGTCGTGTTCATGGGCAGAATGTTGGCCGGAAAAAACAGGATGAAAGCCGCGGCGGTGAGCGCCGTTGCGCGCAGGACGGCGTACGGCTTGCGCACATGCAGGCGCGCCCCGCACCGGTGGCAGAGCTTGCCCGTGCATGCGAGCGGCAGGACCAGATCGCAGGTGGTGCAGGAGATTGTTTCCTCGTCCTCCTCCACCTTCGCCTCCGGCGCGATGGCGCGCCAAACCGTCCGCCGGTCGATCGTGGCGCGGGAAAGCATGGCAAAGATCGCCGCGGCGATAAAACAGTATCCGCCTGGTTGGAGCGCGACCTTGAGCGGCCCGGCATGCATGAGCCGGTAATAACCGACAAAGCCGGCGAGCAAATAAACATCCGGCATGGCCCAGACATCGAGCCAGAGCGCCCAGCGATAGACCGGTCCGAGCCACCCGCCGCGGAAGCCAAAACGGAGCGCACCCAAAACCGCGGATAGCAGACCAAACCGAACGAAGGGCAGAAAAACCGCGAACGCCCCGGTAAGCGCGGCGAGAATCAGCCAATCGCCATCCCATAAGGCGAGAATGCCAGTGCTGAGCCGGCTCTGGTTATGCATGCCGAAGATGTGCACGCGCAGCATGAGCAGGACGTTCGCGGGAAAGAGCAGAAAAAAAGTTCCGAGCGCGCAACAAAGACCAGCCGTGATGCTGCGGCCGCTCGTCCGCTCGAGATCGGCGCCGCAGAGCGCGCACTCCGCGCTACTTCCCCCGCCTAACGAGGGTAACTCTTCCAGGAGGCCGCAATCAGGACAGGCAATCATCGGCGTATCGTTTGGCTGCAGC
>DASXYO010000162.1:0-4516 GCA_036502465.1 Chthoniobacterales bacterium | reverse complement strand
CGGCTCGGAGAGCGGATTTCGCGAGGCTTTCACGAAAATCTTTGGCGACCCGCCGACCGCGGCGAAACAACGTGACTGCCTTTTCGCCGAGCGCCTAACGACACCGCTGGGCACGATGCTGGCGGTGGCGGATGACGACGGTTTGCGGTTGCTGGAGTTTGGAGAGCGGCGCGCCTTGGAGCGCGAGTTGCCGATTTTGAGAAAACGCCTTCGTAAGAGCATCGTCCCGGGCGAGCATCCGCACCTTGCCGCCACGCGGCAGCAACTGGCGGACTATTTCACGGGCAAGAATCTCGAGTTCGACATTCCGCTGGCCCCGGTCGGGACGGATTTTCAATTACGAGACTGGGAAGTCCTGCGTTCCATTCCGATCGGCGAAACGCGCTCCTATTCATGGATGGCGGAACAACTGGGCGATCCCGGTGCGCGCCGCGCGGTCGGTCGCGCCAACGGCATGAACATGATGGCGATCATTATTCCCTGTCACCGCGTGATCCGCGCGGACGGCACGCTTTGCGGCTACGGCGGCGGGCTCTGGCGCAAGAAGTGGCTCCTCGAACACGAGCGGAAGTGGACGAAGCAGACTCATTCCTGAATCTATCCGGCTGAGCTACGGGCGCCGTGCGAGGCAAAGTAATCGCGCTGCGCGTGCCGCAATTTGCCGTTCCGTTCGAGACAAACTAAAACCGCAGAGTTCGCGCCCCGCCAGTCACAGCGCCGAAAGCCGGACCTAGTCGAACTCTTCCGGGACGCCGGTTTGGCATTTTTTGGAACAACCTAAAACTTTGCTTCCTGATTTCGGTAGAAATAACTAAGCTCCGAAAGAGTCTAGCCGCTTTTCCGGCCACTCGAGATTTATGAAAAACATCATCCCCAAAAGCATCAGAATTCAATCAATCCGACGCTCGCCCGCATCTGGTCGCGGTGCAGCAGGCCTTCCGCCCGCTGGCGGCACGGCTTGGCGCCGGGTGGTGTTGCCACTTATTTGCCTAACTGCGGCGCTCCTGGCGCAGCCTTGTGTCGCTACTCCTTTTGCATGGGAGTACACCGCCAGCCTCCATGACGCCCGGCTTGGCCACACGGCGACGTTGCTCTCCGATGGCAGGGTGCTCGTCGCCGGCGGTGGTGGCAGCACCGGTCTTCTTGCCAGCGCGGAACTCTACGATCCGGCCACCCAAACTTGGACCCTGACCGGCAGCCTCAATACCGCTCGGAGCGCTCACACGGCGACACTGCTGGCCAATGGCAAGGTATTGGTCGCAGGTGGCTTTGACAGCAGTGGTGCGCTCGCCAGCGCGGAACTCTACGATCCAATGACCGGCGCCTGGTCGACAACCGGTAGTCTCAGCACAGGTCGTGTCAGGCATACGGCAACACTGCTTCTTAACGGCACGGTGCTCGTCGCCGGGGGCAACGACTTGAGCCTTCTGCCCTACTCAGAGCTTTACGACCCGTCTCTTGGCTCGTGGCACATTGCCGGTAACTTCCGGCGCTATTCCCACACCGCGACATTATTGGAGAATGGCAACGTGCTTGTCGCAGGCGGGAAAGTTCCCTCGGTATGGCTGAACAGCACAAAACTGTTCGACCCGGCTACTAATCTTTGGACCCTCACTGGCAGGCTCAATACGGAACGCGACGGCCACACGGCGACTTTATTACCTGGCGGTAAAGTTCTCGTTGCAGGCGGTTTTAGACACCCCGGCTTCTCGCTCCGCCGCGCGGAGCTCTACGACCCAGCCACCGGGATGTGGGTCGACACGCGCAGGCTCAAGGCGTCCCGGGAGCAGCACACCGCAACATTACTCGCCGATGGCACGGTGCTGGTCGCAGGCGGTCAGTACCTTGACGGCAGCTACCTCACTCTCGCGAGTGCGGAACTCTACTATCCAGCCTCCGAGCATTGGACTTTCACCGGCAGCCTCAATACTGGTCGTTACAATCATACGGCGACGTTGCTGGCGAACGGCCAGGTGCTGGTCACAGGGGGCACCTTCGGCGGTTATCCCTATCCCGCGCTCGCGAGTTCGGAACTTTATGACCCTGGAACCCCCGCCACAAACATGAGCGGCTCTGGTAGCGTGGCTAATCAGGGGAAGTAAGTCATTTTCAGGTTTAGCGAGACTCGGCCGCCAGACGTTGTTCAGCGTTTAGGGATCATTACCTGTCATTGCGTCGTCCGGGCCGACGGCACGTTTTGCGGCTACGGCGGCGTCTGTTGCGCAAGAAGTTCTCCTCGAGCACGAGTGGAAATGGACGAAGCAGGCTCGTGCCTGAGTCTGGTTTTGCACGAGTCTTAACCTCGTCCCCGGTTGCCTTGCCTGAGGGATGGTATTCCTTCAGCGAGAAATGGAACAGCTCGTCGTCTCGCGTCCCCCGCCTCTCGTGGCGACGAAGAATGTCTCCGCCCGCGCTTCTTTTCGCCTGATAATCGGGACCGCAATCGGCGCCGCCCTCGGATTTCTCGGGATGCGCTACGCGTTGCAATTCCTCGCGCCGATTCCGGGAGGGAAATGGCTGAACTTGCTTCCGGTCTTCTCCCTCCCGCTTATTTGGCTGGCGGCGGCTGGTTTTCATGAGCTGGGTCACATTCTTGGAGGTTGGATGGGTGGAGGCACGATCGAAACAAGAAGCGGCCATGTTGGTCCTGACCGCGGCCGGACTGGCCGGGGTGCGCCCGGTCGGTTCGATCCAGCGCTGGTCGCGGCGGCAACTTCCCTGCGGGACGGATCCCTCTTCGATCTCTACGGACACCTGACGGTCTTCTACCATGCAGCTGATCGGGGAGAGTGGCCGGCGGCGCAGTCGCACTTGGATTACGTCCTGGCGGGTGCGGATAAATTGATCCCGTACGTCCGGGACATCGCGCGTTGTGAATATGCCTGGATGTTAGCGACGCAAACCCGGGATCACCTAACCGCGCGCGCCTGGCTCGAATCGGCGGGGAAACTGGATTTTGATCCCGCGACCAGGCTGCGGGCCGAGGCCGCCGTCTTGTTAGGCGAAGGAGATTTCGCCGCAGCAATCGCCAAAGGGCGCGCAGGTCTGCATGCGCTGGAGCATAAGAGTTTGAGCGGTTAGAAGCGTCTTTGCGTTCGAGGCACTGGAAAGTTTGCTGGAACGCGTTACGCACGAAAGCGCCCGCGCCCAGGAGGACTCGAACCTCCGACCGTCGGATTAGAAATCCGATGCTCTATCCGGCTGAGCTATGGGCGCCGTGCGAGGCAAAGTTTCCACCTGACCACTTCAGTATGCAATTGTGGGACTGCAGCGTGAGCCACGGGTCGTCGCCCTCTCTGCATTTCAACTGGATGCAACTGCGTGACTCGCATCCGGCACCGTGAAACGATAGGTCGCGACCGCCTGCGAAACGTGTTTGAACTCCATCGGCTCGGTCCGATTGAACTCGTTTTTTGTTTCCGGCGAAAGCTGCTCGTAAAAAGGTTCGCTGACCAGGATCTGCCATTTACCGGCTCGATCGCAAAGGCGGGAAGCGAGGTTGACGGTGTGCCCGATGGCCGTGAAATCTCGACGCGTATCGGAGCCAATCGAACCGACGACCGCCCGTCCCTGGTGAATTCCGACACCCACGGCCAGCGGCCAGTCTTCGCCTTCAACTTCCCGCCGGATTGCGACGATCAATTCTCGCGCGCAGGACAAAACTTTTTCAGCCGAGCCTTCGCCGCCAAGAAAGACCGCCATGATCGCGTCGCCGATGAATTTATCGACGTCGCCTCCGGCCGACACGACGGCATCCGCCTGGACAGCGAGGAGCCGGTTGAGCTCGCGCACGAGGTAGGAGGCTTCGCGTGTCTCGCACCAGCTCGTGAAACCACGCAGGTCGGCGAAGAGCACGATGACTTCCTGTTCCATTCCAGCCAGCCACTGCGGATCTTCGCGACTCCGTCGCACCGCCTCCGCGGTGAAACGCGAGACATACGGCAAGAGAGCAAGCTTTTCGCCTAACGAGATAATCATCTCGTTAAAAACGCTCCCCAGATGCTGCAGTTCGTCGCCGCTGCTCACTTCCACCTGCACGTCATGCTCGCCGGCCTGGAAGCGGCGAATGCCGGCGGAAAGTTTATTCAATCCACGGGTGATACTGCGGGCGAGGAGCAGCCCCGGGATCATCGCGATGAGAAACGCTCCGCTGCCGATGGCAAGGCCGAGGAGAAACTCGTCCCGCTGGCGATCAAGAAATCTGCTGATGCGCGCGTCGGCTTCAACGATTGCCACCGGCCGACCCGCGTGGTTGAGGATCGGCGCGTAGCCGCTGATCCAGCGTCCATTTTCGTCCTCGTAGATGTCGCTGCTGGTCGGCTGTCCGGAATTCCAGGCCTCGAGAAATTTAGTCCAGTTACCGATCGGGACGCTGTACCGGCTGCCGATAAACGTTTTCTTTTGCAGCATGACGACGAACTCCGTCTCGAACGGAGAAGCGCCACGCGGGCGCAGGACGTACATTTCGTTCTCGGCCAGCCCGTTGATCTCGCGCGAACGCTCCAGGATCTGCCGG
>DASXYO010000161.1:0-3362 GCA_036502465.1 Chthoniobacterales bacterium | reverse complement strand
GGGCTTCGTCGTCGCCGGTCTGCGGCGAGCTGGCGTTTTCCAGTTTGCGCAGTTTCTTGGCTTCTTTTTTCTTGCGCTTCTCGAGCTCTTTGCGGCGCTTTTCGCCGGAGTAATTTGGTCTGGCCATGGTGGTAATGTTTTAGCGGGCGGGGCGTCGGGTTTCGTGGAATGCCGACGCGCTGCCATTCACCTGTAACCCGTGAGGCCGCGAATGTCTCCCTCGTTCCGAATGTGCTCTTGTTTTAGGCAGAGGCGGCGGAAGGGGGCAACGGGCAGGATGCCCGCCCTCCAGGGATTCCGGGGTCAGCACCCCCGGCTACAGCACGTTTCCGCTGGGACAGCGAACGCTACATCAGAAGCGGAGGTGTTTTACGGTGAAGCCCTTGTTGATCAGCTCGGTCAACGCGTCGATGCCAATGCGCAGGTGCAGCTCCATGAACCGGTTGGTAACGGCTTCATCGCTGACCGCGGTCTTCACTCCCTCGGGCACCATCGGTTGATCGGAAACAAGCAGGAGTGCGCCGGTCGGGATCTCGTTGTGGAAACCGGTGATGAAGATGGTCGCGGTCTCCATGTCGATGCCCATGCAGCGGACGCGCGCGAGGTATTTCTTGAAGGCGTCGTCGTGTTCCCAGACGCGCCGGTTGGTCGTATAAACGGTGCCGGTCCAGTAATCTTTCTTGTGGTTGCGGATGGTGGTGGAGATGGCCTTTTGCAAGGAGAACGCCGGAAGCGCGGGGACTTCTGGCGGCAGGTAATCGGTCGAGGTCCCCTCGCCCCGGATGGCGGCGATCGGGAGGATGAGGTCGCCCAGTTTGTTTTTCTTTTTCAAGCCGCCGCACTTGCCGAGGAAAAGGACAGCCTTGGGTTTGATCGCGCCGAGCAGGTCCATGACGGTCGCCGCGCTCGCGCTGCCCATGCCGAAATTGAGGATGGTGATGCCGTTGGCGGTGGCGTTTGGCATCGGGCGGTCCTGGCCGCGGACCGTCACGCCGTAGGCGTCGGCGAAGAGCTCCACGTAATTGGAGAAATTCACCAGCAGGATGTACTTCGAAAATTCCTTTGCGGGCGTGCCGGTGTAACGGGGCAGCCAGTTGGCCACGATCTCGGCTTTGGTTTTCACGCAACGGGAATTGAAGCAGGAAAACGCGGGCGCGGGAAGGATCGCTTTCGGTGACGGACGATTACCGCGCAAAAGCCCCTAAGAACGGGGAGCATCGGCCGGATTCTCCCGCACGGTTCCCGCTCTCGCCTAACGACTGATGGCTTACTTTTCCTTCGTCTCCTCGACAGGCACGAAAGGCGCTCCAGGTGGTTCGCGCCGAAGACCCGACAATCAGCAGCGCCGAGTTGCGCGCCTTCCGGCAAATGAGCAACCGCCTTTCGAAAGTGGAATCGCGCAGCAGCTTCCTCACCGAGATGCTGGCCTTCGCTTTGGTGGCGGGCGTCATCGCCTGGCTGCTGATTTCGCTCGTGATCGTCCTCGCGCAGACCGGACGCGGCTAAGGCTTGGCGGCCGCCTTTTGCCGAGTCGCAAGACAGTTCGGCAAGGCGAGCGCGGGTAGCAGGAGCGGGTCGTTTTTTTTCCTCGCCTCGGGCTTCCACGATCTGATTAATAGCCGAGTGGGTATAAACCCGCTGCGAATCTGATCCTTATGAATAAATATATCTGCGAATTTATCGGCACGTTCTTCCTCGTCCTAACTGTCGGCAGTACCGTGATCGATGGCGGCACGGGCGTCATCGCGCCACTCGCGATCGGCTCGATGCTCATGGTCATGATCTTCGCGACCGGCCACATCTCGGGCGGCCATCTCAATCCTGCGGTCACGCTCGCCGTCTGGATACGCGGTAAAATGGCCGCCTCCGATGTGCCCGGCTATATGATCGGCCAGTGCGTCGGCGGCCTGGCCGCGGCCTTTGTGGTTTTGTTCATGAAGGGCCACCCGGTCGTGACACCGATGCAGTTTGCGACTCCGATCGTGCCCTTGCTCGCCGAATTCCTTGGCACGTTCGCGCTTGCTTTCGTCGTGCTGAACGTGGCCACCGCCGAAGCGAACTCGAACAATTCCTTTTATGGCCTCGCCATTGGTTTCACGGTGGTGGCTTCCGCCTTTGCCCTTGGCAGTTATTCCGGCGGGGCGTTCAACCCGGCGGTAGCCCTCGGCATCACTGCGATGGGATTGAATACGGTCGCGAATGTCTGGATTCACCTCGTGGCAGACTTCGCCGGAGGCGCGGTCGCGGCACTCGCTTTTCGAGCCTTGAGCGGCGAGGAAGTGCAACGCCAGGTGGTCGCGCCACGCGAAGCGGGCTCAAACGGTTAAGCCCGACCTTTTTCCCTAACGAAAAAGAGCCGGCCCATTAAAGGACCGGCCCCTGATTTTCGCTGGCGACCGGTTATCCAATCACCGCTGACTCACCCGATAGCTATCGCAGAGTGACGCGTCTCGCGCGCGACGCGATCCCATTCGCCACGACCGAGAGATTGCTCCTTCCGGCTTCGGCGGCGAGCGGAACCTCAAAGGTCGTGGTCACGATCGTGCTCCCGGTCGCGATTCCCATGCTGCTGTGATTGTGGGTCCTCGCATAAGTAACATGGCCGGTAGCCAGGTTCGTTATGCGGACGAGCGGATAGTTCGTTGCCATGGCGGCATCGTCGCCATAATCAGAGCCACAGGAGAGGCCGTTAAACTGCGTGCCCGAGATCTGATAGGAGTTTCCACGAAGGAGCTTCGTCGGGCCGGCGGTAATGCTCGGCGCCCATGCCGGGTTCGGCACGCCGGTCGAGGTGTAGAGTTCGACGTCGATCGTGCGACCATCGGAGATCAGCCAGAGGATTTGCCCGGTGGGCAAGACCAATTGGCGACCTTCGTAGGAGGTATGTTGCGATGCCGTCTGAGTCGACGGTGCGGTGGTAAACGTGGTCCCGTCAAAGACAAAGAAACTGGCTGGGGTTTGGAAAACACCCGGGCTCGCAAAGACGAGCACATTTCCGTCCGGGAGGAGGCTCGCCGGTCCATCCGCCATGTCATTGCCACCCGGAAAATCCGGGCCGGTAGTCCATGTTCCGGTGGCAGTGTTGTAAATGGCACTATGCGGGACCCCGCCGAACGCCGCCACGGTGCCGTCGGGCCGCTGGATGAGCGGCCCAATCTCGAGACTGCCTGCGTCTGGTAGCTTCACGATCGTGCTGCCCGCGGTGCTCCACGCACCAGTGGCCGGGCTATAGGTCTCAGAGTTAGTGCCGTTAGCGCAATCTACGGTCAGGACAGTGCCGTTAGGCAAAAGGCAAAAGCCTTCTTCCGCAAAAAAATCCGCCTTACCCGACCCAACCGCAGTCCAGGTCAGCGTAGTGGCAT
>DASXYO010000160.1:0-45538 GCA_036502465.1 Chthoniobacterales bacterium | reverse complement strand
GGGCTGAGTGTGGCCATCGGCCCGGTTTCTCTTCCGAGCTACCTCGACCGGGCGGAGGTGGTTTTCGCCACCGGGCCTAACGAATTCCAGGTCCCGGCCGACGCTCTCTGGATCGGCTCCCTGAAGGATAACATCAGCCGGACGGTGGCGGCTGACCTCGGCCGGCTTCTCGGCTCCGGCAACGTGCGAAGCGGACCTGAAGCGCGCGCTCGGCCGCGCTACCGGATCGCGCTCGATATTCGAAAGTTCCACGGTGTCAGCGGCCAAGGCGCCATTCTTGATCTGAGCTGGAGCATTCAGGATGGGAACAGCAGCCAGCTCCTGTCTCGCCACAGCGCCGTCTTCCACGAGCAGATCGTGGGTGATGGTTACGGCCCTCTTGTCGCGGCCGAAAGTCGACTGCTCGAACAATGCGCCGCTGCCATTGCCGCGTCGCTCCACCGCTAACACCAGCGAAACCCCGTTTGCGTTGCGCGACGCGCTCCGATAACCTGAGCCCGCGATGGCAAAATCCGGTCTCGGCAAAGGTCTTGGCGCTCTCATCAGCGCCTCGCCTTCCCTGCGTTCTTCCGAATCGGAAACTGGCGAGCGCGTCCAACAGATCAGCCTGACGAGCATCGTCCCGAGCCCGCTCCAGCCACGCCGGGAATTCGCCCGCGAAGCGCTCGAGGAACTGGTCGATTCCATCCGCCAGCGCGGCATCATCCAGCCGCTTATCGTTAGGCCGGTAAACCATCAATTTGAACTCATCGCCGGGGAGCGCCGCTGGCGCGCAGCCAAGGAAGCCGGGCTGACCGAGGTGCCTGCGATCGTTAGGCAAGCGACCGACCTGGAAGTCCTCGAGCTGGCCTTGATCGAAAACCTGCAGCGGGCCGACCTCAACCCGATCGAGGAAGCGCAAGCCTATGCGCGGCTCGCGAATGAATTTGGGATGCGCCAGGAAGACATTGCCGAGAAAGTCGGAAAGAGCCGGGCCTCGATCGCCAACGCCATGCGCCTGCTTGATCTTGACCCACAGGTTCAGACTTGGGTCGTGCAGGATCTGCTCTCTGTCGGGCACGCCAAGGTGCTCCTGGGGTTAAAGGCGCACGACGAACAGCGCTTGTTGGCCGAGAAGATTTTGCGGCAAAGCTCGACCGTACGCACGACCGAACGAATGGTCGCGCGCCAACTCGGCAAGCACGGCGGCACGCGGCGACTAAAACGCGCCGCGGCGGAAAATTCCGCCGCCGCCAGCGACCTGGAGAACCGGCTGCAACAATATCTCGCGACCCATGTCACCATTCAGCATGGTGAAAAAAAGGGCCGGATCGAGATCGAGTATTACGGCGCGGACGACCTCGAGCGGGTCGTGACGCGGCTCGGCCTGCCGCCCGATGTCTAACAAAAAGAAGCGGCCGAGTCGACGCCCCACTACGCAAAAAACGTCTCTCTCGAACTGGCAGCGCTACGGCGGATTTGCCCTCCTTGTCGCCGCCCTCCTTTTCATTGGTCTGTACTTCTTCCTTCGTCCGAGCGCTCCGAACTACGGCGAACCATGGAAGGAATTTTCCGGCGCGAATGCCCTTCAGCATGTGCAGATCCTGGTCGGGCTCGGTCCGCGCCCGCCGGAATCGGAGGCGATCAAGAAATCGCGCGCTTACATCCACACCCAACTGGAGGCGAACGGCTGGCAGGTCATCGATCAGCCTTTCGCCGAGCACACCCCGCGCGGCACGGTGCAATTTGTGAACATGATCGCACGCCGGCCTGATCAACCGGAAAACGAAAAGCTCTTTTTCGTCGGCTCGCATTACGACACAAAAACTTTCGACACGGTCCAGTTCGTCGGTGCAAATGATGGCGGTTCGAGCACCGGTGCATTGATCGAGCTGGGCCGCGTCCTCAATCTCCAGCCCGACCTGGCTCGGCGGATCGAGCTGATCTTTTTCGACGGAGAAGAAGCCTACGAACGCTTCACGAAAACCGACGGACTTTACGGCAGCCGTTTCTTTGCCGAGAAGGCTCGGAAAGCGAAACGCGTCTCGCATTACGAAGGCGGAATCGTCTGGGACATGATCGGCGATCGCGACCTAACGATCACCCTCCCACCGGATTCGCCAGCCAAACTGGCTCAGGGAATTTTCGCCGCGGCGGATGCGCTCAAGGTGCGCGAACATTTCACCTATCTGAATAGCGAAATGCTCGACGATCACACGCCCTTCAACGAAGTCGGTATCCCGACGATCGACCTGATCGATTTTGATTATCCGCCCTGGCACACGGCCGGCGACACGATGGACAAGTTGAGTGCGGAAAGCTTGCAAACCGTCGGCCAGGTAACCCTCTATTTTCTGGCCAAGCGCGCCTTCCAATGAGGCGAGCTTCCGTCTGGGTTCTGCTCGCACTGGCCCTCGGGGTTGGAATGGGAGAATTTCTCACGCACTCCTTTTCGGCGCGCCGCTGGATCGGACATGTCGTTAGGCGCGGTGAGCTTCAGGCGCTCGTCAGCCAGCGCGGAATCTACGACGGCGACGTGGAACGCACCTGGCGGTCCGAACTTTTCGCCAACGGAACAGAGGCGCGCAAGGTCGAGCCGGCCGTGGCGACCGAACAAAAGCGCGCTGTTCTGCAGGGGTCGATCCAAGAGGAAAAGGTAACAGCCGCAGCAGCCAGCGAATCGGTGAAGCCGGCCCCGGTCGAACACGACACGCAATTGCTCCGCGATCAATTTCGCGATGAAAAAACGTGGCTGAATTCGCTCGCCAATGCTGGCCTAACAACGGCCACGCTCAAACGTGAGGTGGCGACCAACCTGCGTGATCGCACCTGGCTGGAAAAACAAATCGCCGGACAAATTCAGCCTAACGACTCCGACGTGCAGCGCTACTACGCCGGGCACCAGTCCGCGTTCCAGGAACCGCTACGGCTGCGGGCCAGCCACCTCTTCCTGGCGGCGCCTGAAGGTTATCCCGACGAGGTGATCAACGCGAAACGCACCCTCATCGAAGAGCTCGCCAAGCGTCTCGCGAACGGTGAATCGTTCCCGGCTCTCGTCGCGCAATTTTCCGAGGATGAAGCGACGAAAAAGCGCGATGGCGATCTTGGCTACTTTAGCGAAGCTCGAATGCTGCCGGCGGTTTTCGCGGCGGCGAAAAAACTCCAGCCCGGTCAAATCAGCGATTGCGTTCGCAGCCGGCTCGGCTTTCACATTCTCCGTCTCACGGAGGCGCGGCCGGCGCGCCAACTGAGCCTGGACGAAGCGCGCCCGGAGATTATTGCTTTCCTCGAAAATCAAAGGCGCGCCGTGGCGGTTGCGTCCGTTTTCGCTTCGGAACAAGCGCGCTGAGATAGTCATCCGGCGCAATTCTTGATTTGCGGCACGGCGCAAACGATCTCAACTTTCACCACTCCCGACTCGGCCGGAACAAAATATGGCACGCTCGAAAAACAAAAACGTCGGCCTGATCGGCCTCGGAATCATCGGCTCGCGCGTAGCGGCCGCGCTGCGCGACAAAGATTTTCAGGTCTTCGTCTGGAATCGCACGCCGCGGCCGGAACAAAACTTTCTCGGTTCACCGGTCGAAGTCGCCGAGCTCTGCGACATCATCCAAATCTTCGTCGCCGACGATGAGGCGCTTCTCGAGACGGTCAAACAACTCGTGCCGGGTTTGACCGCGAATCATGTCGTGACGGCGCACTGCACGGTCGCGCCGGAAAGCATGCGGGCGGCGGCGGAGATCGTGGAACGCCGCGGGGCGCGCTTTCTCGAAGCGCCCTTTACCGGAAGCAAAGTGGCCGCCGGAAAAGGCCAGCTCGTTTATTACATCGGCGGCGATGAAGCGACCTTGAAACAGGTGCGCCCGGTTCTGGAAGGCAGCAGCAAGGAAATCATCGTGATCGGAAAAATCGGCGACGCCAGCGTGATGAAAGTCGCGACCAACATCGTGACCGCGGCGACCGCGCAGATCGCCGCCGAGGCGCTCGCGCTGGTCCGCAGAGCGGGCATTCCGCCGGAACTTTTCGCGCAGGCGATGAAATACAACGCGAGTAACTCTGCGACCCTCGAGATGAAATTGCCGCTCATCCTGGCGGGCGATTTCGAGACGCATTTTTCGGTCAAGCACATGCTCAAGGACGTGCGGATTGCTTCCGGACTGGCGAAAAATTACTCGCTCGACCTGCCGGTGACAGAAGTGTCCGGCGACATGTTGCTCGCGGAAATGAAGCAGGGCCGGGGCGACGCCGATTACTCCTCGGTGGCGCAAAAATATTTCCCGGCGGCTAAAAAAACTGCGCCGCCCGAGCCCGGCCCCGTGATGAAGGAGGCTCCTCCAGAAAAACCGGTCGAGCCTACGAAACCCGCCACGGCAGCGACGCCGGAAGCGAAATCGCCTAACGGCCAGGAAAAACAGGAAGAAGCGAAAAAGGAAGACGGGGGAAAAACGGTGGAAAATCCCGAGGGAGCCAATCTTTCCGGCGGAATCCGCAGCTGGTTCAGCCGGCGCGCTTCCACTTCGCGACGCGATTCCTGATGCCACTCTTCGATCTTTCCGGGCGCGCCAAATTCCGCCTGACGGGCAACGACCGGGTCCGTTTCCTCAATGGGCAGGTCACAAACGACATCCGGAAGGCGAACGCGAATCTCTCGATGCCGGCCTGTGTCCTGAACGCGAAAGGAAAAATAGACGCGTTCGTTTTCGTCAGCGCGGGCACCGACGAACTGTTCCTCGACACCGACGAAACGCAGCGCGAGATCCTTGCGCAGCGGCTCGAGCGCTACGTGATCGCGGACGACGTGACAATCGAAGACGTGACGGAAGAATTGTCCCTCTTCCACCTGACCGCCGAAAGCGAGCCGCAGTTGCCTAACGACGCACACTGGCGCCGGGCGAAACGTTTTGGCGTAGCCGGTTGGGATCTTGTAGCGCCCGCGGCGGATCATGATCGCGTGCTGCAAACGCTCTCCGCCCACGAGCCATTACTCGATGCGGACACGGCAGAGCGTTTGCGGATCGAGCAGGGAATCCCGCGCTGGGGGCACGAGTTGACCGACCAGATTATCCCGGTGGAAGCCAACCTCGCGGACGACGCGATCGACTACGCGAAAGGCTGCTATATCGGCCAGGAAGTCATCTCGCGAATGAAGATGTCCGGCCAGATGAGCAAGCGGCTTTGCGGCCTGATTTCGCTGGATGGCGCAGCTCTTGAGCCCGACACACGCCTGCTCTCGCCGGACGGGAAGGACGTCGGCTGGATTACGAGTGCGACGCGGAGCGATCGATTAGGCAAAGAAATCGCGCTCGCTTACGTGAAGCGCGGCTTCAACCAAGCCGGCACAAAATTATCGGCCGCGGAACATCCGGTCGAGCTGGTCGAACTGCCTTTTATCTAGCGGCACCGCACGAGGGCGCGACATCGGGATTGACCCCTTCCGGCGCGATACCTAGTTTGGCCGTCTCTCTCATGGCCAAGGTTACCGTTAAAAACGTCTACAAAATATATCCGGGCGATAAAGGTGCCGACGTGACCGCGGTCAAGGACGTGAGCCTCGAAATCGCGGACCGCGAATTCGTCGTCCTCGTCGGCCCATCGGGCTGCGGAAAATCCACCACTCTGCGGATGATCGCCGGCCTCGAGGAAATCTCGAAGGGCGACATTTTTATCGGCGACAAGAGGGTGAACGACGTCGCGCCGAAGGATCGCGACATCGCGATGGTCTTCCAAAATTACGCGCTCTATCCGCACATGAGCGTCTTCGACAATCTCGCTTTCGGGCTCAAGCTGCGAAAATTTCCGAAGCCGGAAATCAAGAAGCGGGTGGTCGACGCGGCCAGCATCCTCGGGATCGAAAAGCTGCTCGACCGCAAACCGAAAGCGCTTTCCGGCGGGCAACGGCAACGCGTCGCGGTCGGGCGCGCGATCGTGCGGCAGCCGAAAGTTTTCCTTTTCGACGAACCGCTCTCCAATCTCGACGCCAAGATGCGGGTGCAGATGCGGACGGAAATCACCAAGCTCCACCAGCGGCTGCAGGCGACGATGATCTACGTCACGCACGACCAGGTCGAGGCGATGACAATGGGCGACCGGATCGTGGTCATGAACGACGGCATCGTGCAGCAGAACGATGCGCCCCTCGTCCTCTACAACGAGCCGGTGAATCTGTTCGTGGCGGGATTTCTCGGGAGTCCGCCGATGAATTTCATCACCGGCACGCTAAAGGAAGACGGCGACAAGATTCGTTTTCGCGAGGTGGAAGGCGGGACGATCGATGTGGCTTTTCCCGTGGTCGATCGACCGGCGGCGCGCGAGTTTCTGGGCAAGAGCGTCATCCTGGGGATTCGGCCGGAGGATCTGGAAGTGGCCAAATTCAGCCGCAAGGAGGGGAAGGCGCTGGCGACCGGATTTCCCGCCATCGTCGACATCGTCGAACCAATGGGCGCGGAGACGAATCTTTACCTTCAGACAGGCGCCCACACTCTCGTCTGCCGGAGCCAGGGCGCGTTGGATCACCGCGAGGCAGGGCATCGGTTCCAGTTCGAGATCAACTTGGAAAGGGCGCATCTTTTCGATTCGGTCTCGACCAACCGTCTGATTTAGAACGGTTTTCGCCATTTTCGGCTATCTGATAGATTTGCTTGCGGTTGATTGCGCGGCACGCGTATAAAGGCGTTCTCCCGTCGACGTCCTTAAAAGGAGATTACCGTGAACCAACGATTACTTGCCGAAATTGGCCGCACCCAACGTCTCGAAATTCTCAATACTCTGAAGCGAACGCGGGGTCTTTCAGTCAACCAGCTCGTCGCGAAAATGAAGATGAGCTACATGGGAATCAAGCAGCATTGCCTCACCCTGGAGCGCGACGGTTATCTCGATACCTGGCGACGCCCGCAAAAAATGGGGCGGCCAGAGATGGTCTATCGCCTGACGCGCCGCAGCCACGCTCTGTTCCAGGCCGATAGCAACGCTTTCACTCTCGACCTCCTGCAATCGATCGAGGAAATCCACGGAACCAACGCCCCGGAAAAACTTCTCTACAATCTCTTCGAACGAAAGACGAACGCGCTAAAGGAAAAGGTAAAAGGCGACACAATCGAAGAGCGTGCCAAGTCGCTCGCCAGCATCCGCGATGACGAGGGGCACATGTCGCAGTTCGTGAACGAACCGACGGAAGGAGGCCCGCAGATTTTGGAATGTCACTCGCCGATCATGAACCTGATCGAGAATTACGAAATCATCGGCCGGCTCGAGCAGGAGATGTTTGAGAAAGTGCTCCAGACGCCGGTGCGGCGGGAAGAGACTCGCACTTCGGGCCTTTACGAAGCCGCCTTTTATTTCGCGCTGTAGCCGGTATCGCCCTCCCGAGCTGGCCTTTGTAATATAGATCGTCCTCTGCTGCCCCGAAATTTCGGAGCCTCAGCGCACCCCGGCATCGGGAATTTGCCCTTTCCCTCCCCCCGGATTTCGATTGATTGAACGATGCCCAGCCAATTCCCCGCCGCCGTCATCGAAAACCTCCAGCCGCTGATTGATGGCGGCCGTTACCCAATCAAACGGGTCGTCGGCGAGGACGTAGTGGTCGAGGCCGATATTTTCAAGGACGGCCACGACATCGTCGCCGCATCGCTAAAGTGGCGGATCATCGGTCGGACAGATTGGCACGAGACCGCCATGAAGCCGCTCGAGAACGATCGTTGGCGCGGAATTTTCTCCGTCTACGAAAACGCCACCTATGAATACACGGTCGAGGCCTGGACCGATACGTTCGGCGGCTGGCAGCATGAATTCGCGGCCAAATTCGAGGCCGGGCTGGCCAACCTGACGAGCGAGAAACTGGAGGGCGCCGCTCTTCTCACCGCCGCCGCTAAACGCGCCCGCGGCGCCGACGCAAAACGCCTCCGCGAGGTCGCCGAACAAATGCGCACCGGGACTGATGCGGTCGTGAACCGCCTCGCCCACTCCGGTGAGTTGGAAGTGCTCATGGCGACCTACGCCGCGCGCTACGGCGCGACCCAATATTCGCCGGCCCCGCGCGTCACTGTCGACCGCGTCGCGGCGCGGACCGCCGCCTGGTATGAATTTTTTCCCCGCAACGCCGAGGGCCGGGCGGATCGCGGATCGACGTTTCGCGATTGCCTTCCCCGCGTCGACGACGCCAAAGCGATGGGCTTCGATGTCATTTATTTTCCGCCCATCCATCCGATTGGCCTAACGAATCGAAAAGGTCGGAACAATTCCGTGACCTGCCGGCCCGGCGAGCCCGGCGTCCCCTACGCGATCGGTAACCGCAATATCGGCGCGCCCAACGGCGGCGGACACAAGGACGTCGAACCGGCGCTGGGAACGCTGGAGGATTTCGCCTGGCTGGAAAAAGAAATCCGGAGCCGGGGGATGGAGATCGCACTTGATTTCGCGATCAATTGCTCGCCCGATCACCCCTATGTCGCGGAGCATCCCGAGTGGTTCTACAAGCGCCCTGACGGCACGATCAAATACGCCGAGAATCCGCCGAAGAAATACGAGGACATCTACCCGCTCAACTTCCGCTGCGCGAACTGGCAGGAACTTTGGGACGAGATGACGAGCATCATTCTATTTTGGGCGGAGCACGGGGTGCGCATCTTCCGGGTCGATAACCCGCACACCAAGCCGGTCGCCTTCTGGGAATATCTCATCTCCAAAGTGCAGTCGCACTTTCCCGACACCATCTTCCTTTCCGAGGCTTTTACACGTCCGAAAATGATGAAAGCGCTGGCCAAGGCCGGTTTCACCCAGAGTTACACCTATTTCACCTGGCGGACCGAAAAAGCGGAGCTGGCCGAGTATTTCACCGAACTCACCCAGACGGAGATGAGCGAATACTTCCGCGGCAACCTGTTCACGAACACGCCCGACATTCTGCCCTTCCACCTTCAGA
Source organism: Chthoniobacterales bacterium (assembly GCA_036502465.1). GTDB lineage: Bacteria > Verrucomicrobiota > Verrucomicrobiia > Chthoniobacterales > UBA10450 > Palsa-1392. The sequence goes on along the minus strand of DASXYO010000160.1, from coordinate 36,642 downwards.
CCGGTGGGCGGCCGATGTTTCAGATCCGCGCCGTGCTCGCCGCCACCCTCTCGAGCGTTTACGGCATCTATAGCGGGTTCGAACTCTGCGAGAACGCCGCGCTGCCCGGTCGGGAGGAATATTACGACTCGGAGAAATACCAACTCAAGGAGCGCGACTGGGACGCGCCCGGAAACATCAAGGAGCTGATCACCAGACTAAACCGGATCCGGCGCGAAAACCGTGCCCTGCATCTCTACGATAACCTTCGCTTCCACCCGGTCGACAACGGCAGCCTGCTCTTCTACAGCAAGATGACTACGGCCCGCGATAGCATCATCCTCGTCGTCGTGAATCTCGATCCGCATTACACTCAGTCGGGTTACCTTGACGCGCCCGTCGAAGATTTCGGCGAGATGGGGACCGAAAGCTATGAAGTGCACGACCTCCTGAGCGATGCCCGCTACGTCTGGCATGGGTCACGTAACTACGTTGCTCTCCATCCGGGCCTGCAACCGGCGCATGTCTTCAGAGTCAGGCGGCTGTAAAGCCGTCGCCCACGTCAGCGCAGGTTATAAATCTCGACCAGCGCTACTCCTATCACACCGTCGTAACCGCCTACGACGGCTGTAACAGCCGCGGGAGGCGAGGTAAGAAGAAGCGCGGATTCGAGCGCATTGGTCGGCGCGAGGCCGGCATCGGCAATGGTTTGCGCGTCCGGCCCATCCGCCCAGTTGTCGTTAGCGGCGATCAGAGCGCCATTGCTGTCGTGCAGCTCGAGAGTCGGATCACTTAAGGCATCTGTTACTCCCGTCGAAGTAAGCGACGGCCCGAGCGCGCGCACCACTACGGACGAAGATATAGCTGTCGAGGGACCGAGAATGAAGCCGCCGATCATCACATTCTCCCCAACCTCGACTTTGCCACGACTACTCAGGTTAGCCAACTCGGAGCCGGAAGTAGTCCCCAAGTCATATACTTCAACCAGACCCACTCCTGTCCCGCTATTCGTGCCGCTGAGAATAACCGTGTAAGTGCCCGGGTTCAGGTGGGCCACGATTGCCGACTCAAGATCGTTGGACGGCGCGAGCGCATTACTCGTCAACACGTCTTGGTCCGCCGTGCTGTTATCCATCCAGTTATCGTCACTCACGATGGAGCCATCCGGCATATGCAGCTCCAGCACGGGATCAGCCAGGAGAGAACTGGTGCCAGTAAGTGGAAGCGAAGGTCCAATTCCGCGCAGGACCACTTCCTTAGTGCCAGTGCCACTGATGATAAATCCCCCGATCAGGACGTTGTCATTCGTCTGCACGTCAGCCCGGGTGGAAAGATTAACCAACAGCGCGGAGTTCGGAGGTGGCGTGCCGATAGGAGTAGGACTGGGCGTTGCCCCTGGTGCCGGGGGCGTCGCCGCAGTTGGCGCGACCTGGAGAAGCACGCCGTCAATCGTGACGTTGATCGTGCCGGCAGCCGCCGAGGAAGGACTGGGCGATTCCTGCGCAGGCTGAGAGGTCGGCACGTTGAAGTGAAAGGTAAGAGTTAGATTGAAGGTGCCGGAGCCGCTTGTTTTCGACGGTCCCGGGGGAGGCAGTGCGGCGCTGTAAACATGTTCGCCCGGCATGATAGTTCCGGTCTCAGAAAAGTGTCCGCCGCCCGGAGCATCGGTCGACGTGGTGGGATTGGCCGACCCGCTGATCTCAAAGGTCGTATTCCCGGTTACGTTGGAATCGACCGAAAACGTATAGGCAACCGAGATTATGTCACCCGCATCCGCCGCATAGGTGCCCGAAAAATCGATCGAAGCGCTATTGGAGCCGGGAGGCGTGATCGTCCCGCTCCCCGCGACGGCGGCCTGATCCGGCATCGGGTCATTTGCGACGATTGAGTTCCCGGTGAAAGAACCTGCTGGGGCGAAGTTAGGTCCAGCCGTCACGCTGACTGTGCCGGCGGAAAGGAGCAACGGCATCAAAGCCACGGCTCCGAAAACGAGGGAAGCAAGCTGCGAGATTTTCATAAGTGTCCACCCTGGCTCGGCATCAAAATCCAGCGAGCGGCACGAGTATGCGACAGGCAATCTGACGTCACTTAAACGCCGGGATTACATTTGACGGGAGTCGCGTGGTTCACCAAATGATGAACGCCTGCCGGGCGGCCTCTGTCTGTTGTCCGATGAGTTTGCATCGAAAGAGGGCGCGCCTATGCTAACGGCCAATTGAGCATGAAAAGCTACCTTTCCCTGCTCGCCGTCCTTGCGAGCGCCGGTCCCGCACTTGCCCAGGCTCCGGGTCCCGAGCCGGTTCTGCCGCGCACGACGAATCTTCTCGAAGCCATGATCGCCGCCGGGCCGGTCATGCTGCTCCTTTTTCTCATCTCCATTTTCTCGGTCATGATGATTGTGGTTTTCTTTTTCACCATCCGGCGCGGCGCGGTGGTGAGCAGTGGTTACATGGCCACGGCCGATGCCCTTCTTCGGAAACGCGATTATCTCGGGCTGCTCGCGGTCTCAAATCGGCACGGCGAAGCGATCGCCCGGGTCGTGCAAAAGACGCTCGATTTCATGACGAAGAATCCGAACGCGGATTTCGCGCAAGCGCGCGAGATCGCGCAGACGGAAGGCACGCGGGTCGCGACGAATCTGCATAACCGCGTCACATATCTCGCGGATATCGCGACAATCGGGCCGCTGGTGGGTTTGTTTGGCACGGTGATCGGCATCATTCGGTCGTTTGGCGCGCTCGGTTCGGAGATGGGTCCGGGGCGTTACATTTTGCTCTCGAAGGGAATCAGCGAGGCGCTCATCAATACCTGCGGCGGTCTCGGCATCGGCATTACCGCGATGATCTTCTACGCCTTGTTCCGCGGCCGTGCACAGCGCCTGATCTCGGACCTCGAGTCGGCCAGTACCCATATTTTGGCGCTCCTCTCGGTCCAGCCGAAACGCCGCGAACGCGCCCCGGCCCTGCTCGAGGATGAATTTTAAGCGCCGTTAGGCGTCGAACCTTGGCGTCCCTCCCGGATGCTAACCAGCCCGATGAACTTCCGCAGCCGCACCGCTTCGCAACATCCAGGCATCCAACTCGCGCCGTTGGTGGATGTGCTTCTGTTGCTCCTTATCTTTTTCCTCCTCACCTGGAACGCGGCACGGAACGAAAACGAACTCGACGTCAAAGTCCCGAAAGCGAGCGCTGCGACGGAAAAATCGGCGCCGATCGGCGATGTGATCGTGAATGTGAAAGCAGATGGGAACGTGGTCGTGAATCGTCGCGCTCTTTCGGAGGCTGACCTGACGACGATGTTGAAAGGCCTCGTCGCGCTCAATCCTGACCAGGCGGTCGTGATCCGCGGGGATGAAGCTGGTGCCTACAAGAACATCGTCGGCGTGCTCAATGTCTGCAGCCAGGCTGGGGTCACGAACGTCGCCTTCGCGACCGCAAAATGAAACGGCGGTCGGGCCAGGCCGCGCTTCTCGTGACGGCGGCGATGCTGCTTTCGTCGCGCGGCGCGTTCGCGCAAACACCGACGCCGATTCGTCGCGCTTTGCCCGTGCAACAGCCACCGGTAGCGCGCGCATTGCCAGTGGAAACTCCGCCGCCAACGCGTGCACCGCAGCCGACCGTCATGCGGGCACTTCCAGTGCCGGACGTCACCGAAGCTATTCCATCGCCAACGGCCCGGCCGGCGGCTGAGAGCAGCCCGCCGAGTGAAAGCGCTGAATCGCCGGAGCAAAACCAGTTGAATTACGCGAACGGACTTTTCGGTCGCAAACTCTACGACCTCGCGGTGCCGGAGTATGAGAAGTTCCTCGGTCTTTATCCAAATTCCGCCGATCGCGTGACGGCGCTTTTCTACATGGGCGAGGCCTATCGCGCGCTCAACCACACGACGGCGGCGCGGACCAGTTTTCAGGCTGTGCTCCGCGATTTTCCCGATAGTGAACTGGCCGGTCCGGCTTCCTACGGCTTGGCGGAAATCTATTTCAACGACAAGGATTACGCGGCCGCCTATCCGTTTTTTCATCGCGCGGCCGCGAAGGTGAAAGCGTCCGCGCTCGCCCTTTCCGCCCGCTATTTTGAAGCCCGCTGTCTCGAGAATCTGAATCGCAAGGATGAAGCGCGCGATCTTTACCAGCAGGTCATCGCGGTGGAAAATCCGAATCCTTTCCGCGGCGATTCGCGGCTCGCGGTCGGCTCCATTTTTCTCGCCGCCGGGCGGAAGGGCGATGCCCTGAAGCAATTCGAAGCGCTCGCTGGCGAGACGAACAAGGCAGCGCTCAAAGCCGAGGCAACGGTCCGCGCCGGTCTCGTCGCGCTTGATCTCGCGCAAGGCGAAAAAACCGACAAGACAATGACTGCGAAAGCGACCGCCCTGCTAAAAAAAGGCCGCAATCTCCCCGACGCCGGACGTTGGAGTGGAGTGGCAGCGGTCGGGTTGCTGCGTCTCGAATACCAAGCCGGCGATTACGCGGCCGCGGTCGCCGATTACCAAAAGAGCAAAGGTGACGTCCCGGAAGAAGTGCGCCCGGAGATGATGTTGCTGGCCGCAAACAGCGAGCGGCAACTCGGTCACATGAAGGAAGCGCAGGCGCTCTATCAGCAGATCATTCAAAAATATCCCAGTCGCGACGAGGCGAAAGACGCGCGCTACCAGCGCCTGATCGGTCTCTACAACGCCAATGATCCTGCGCTGCGCGACGAGGTCGATCAGTTCATCAAGGACAACCCCGAGGGCGAACGCGCCGACCAGGCGAGATTGCTCAAGGCGGAGGCGCTCTACAAAGAGAAGGATTTCGCCGCCGCCGCGCCGCTCTATGCCGGTCTGCGCGACTCGAAGTTGTCGGCCAAGCTCCGCGCGGAAGCGGCTTTCAAACTCGGCTGGTGTTATGTGCAGACGAAGCAGCCGGACAAGGTGATCGACGCTTTCGCTTATTTCCTGCAGGCGTTTCCGGATCATCCGCAGATTCCCTCGGCGCTCGCTCAACGCGCGCTGGCGTTTCAGGAGAGCAAGCAGTACGAGCGGGCGCGGAGCGATCTGGAGCAGTTGCTCACGAGCTATCCCAAGGCGCGGGAACGGGAAGCGGCCCTGCAACAAAAAGCGCTGATCCTCGGCCAGACCGATGACGCCAAGGGCATGGCCACGACGTTTCAACAGCTCCTGAAGGAATACCCAAAAAGCGCCGCCGCCGCGCAGGCGCACTACTACATCGGAAAGTCGGCTTTCGAGGCGAAGGACTACGAGACCGCGATCGCGGAAATGAAGCAGGCGCGCGAGTTGAACAAGGATCAGTACGGGATCCCGGCCGCGCTCCGCATCATGTCCTCCTATTTCTATCTCCGGCAGCGCGATCCGCTCGCCAAAGAGGTGAACAATTTCTACGAGGTCTCGCCTAACGGGCAGGTGCCGGCGGAAATTCTGGAATGGCTCGGACTGGAATTTTACAACGCGAAAGAATATGCGCCCGCCGCCAAGTACCTGACCGCCCTGAGCAAGACCGGCAACGTCAGCAGCGTGAAACCGGATTTTTGGTTTTATCTGGGCGACGCGCAGATGAAGCTGAACCAGCCGTCTGATGCGGAGGCTTCGCTCCAGAAATTTCTCGAGACCGCGACCGATCCGGCCGCGAAAGCAAAAGCGTTGCTGGCGTTGGGCGAAGCCAAAATCGGCGCGCATAAACCGGATGACGCGCAAAAAATTGCCGAGGAGATCATGAGCCTGCAACCGGAAGGCCGGGTCAATGCCCAGGCGCGACTGCTGGCCGGCGAAGTCCAGATGGAGCGGGAGAAATTTGAAGACGCGGGCAAAGCCTTTATGAGTGTCGCCCTGCTCTACGACGACCCGGAGATCACTCCGCAGGCGCTGGCCAAAGCGGCCAAGGCTTACCAAAAAGCCGGCAAAGCCGACGAAGCAGAGCGCGCCAGCGCGCAACTGCACCAGAAATATCCCGATTACGCCGGCGGCTAAATCGCCTAACGACGATTGGCTTCGCGACGTCCTTCCGGGGAGCGCGTGCGCTCCCCGGATTCAGCGGTCATAGACCGCCGCTACAGCAGCGGCAGGTAGCGCAGCGTCTCGAGCGGGAGCGGGCCGAGAAAATTCTGCGCCTCCTTCACTTGCAAGACCGGCCGGGCGAGGCAGGCGGCAAGAAAGGCCAGGTCGGGCGTCGCCGCCAATCCCGCCTGCGCCGTCAGGTGCAAGTGGGTCAATTGCCTAACGACGCGTTCGATATCGCTCCGGCAATTTTTCGTCGAGGTAAAATGCACCGTGCAAATCCCCGGCGCGGTCGCTTCCACTTCTGGGGCAAGCGTGCCGGCGTGATGGAGCAGGATTTCACCGGCGATTTCCTCCTGGGGAAGCGCGCGTGACTTGATGATCAAATTCAAACAACGCGCCAACCCCTGGCTCGGCGTCATCCCCGCGCTCACGCCGGCCTCCGCCGCGCTCGCGGTGAGCTGAAAAATGGTCGCCTTCGCCTCTTCGTTCTCAAGGAGCGCGACCGGTTGTTGGTGCAATTCAGGTTCGTGGCGCAAAGCCGCCTGCAATTCGAAATCCGGCAGAAAAAGCGCGCCAAACATCAGCTCGCTTGGGCGAGTTTTGGCTCGCCCCTCCATTTGTTAAGCTGAGCGCGCTGCAGGCGAACATTGAGCGCGGCCTGCAAATCAGCCGCGTCCCAGTCGAGTTGCGGGAGCGTCCAGCGATTCTCCAGGCTCAGCTTCCATTGCGCGCTGCTGATCATGCTCCGCGGGGTGAAAACCAAAAAAGCAGTGGGCGCCGGCTCGACCAGACGTTGCAGCCGATACCAATTGCTTGCCGGAATCTTCTGCAATTCCCTCACCGGATTCAAAACGAGATCGAGAATCACGAGCGGGAAATTACCGTCGCGCAGGAGCAGGTCAGCCGCCTGCAGCGCCTCGGTGGCAGCGTGGCAACGCACCCACAACAAATGTCGCAACGCGATCTCGCCGATCGATGAAGGATCGAAGGAATCCCGCCCATCGATCAGCGCCAGAAACGAGCGATCGCGGCAGGCACGTTGCAGGAGCGCAGCGATGATCGAGGCGCTGCCGGCATTGGGAACGGCGCTGGTCAATTCGGTGATCGCACCTTTCGTCAGGCCACCGACCGGCTCTTGATCGAAAATCCCCAATCCGGTGACGAGCCGGTCTCCCGCGGGCGGCAACTGTTCCTGCGGGAAACGCTCCGCGAGGAGTTTGCGCAGATCGATGATGCTGCTCGCGGCCATGCTGTCAGCATGACATATTCGCCTTATATGTTCAAAAGAACGTTTTTCCGCAAAAAGGCGCTCTGCTATTTCGCCGGTGATTGCTTCCGCACAAGCGATGTCATCACGCCTTGAATCCGCAACTCCCGCGCTGGAATCAGATTCGGGAACCTGGGGTTTTCGGCTTTCAGATAAGGCCGGCCACGTTCCGTGACATAGCGTTTCAGCGTCGTCTCGCCGTCGATCAGCGCCGCCACGATGTCGCCGTTTTTCGCGGTCTGCCGATCTTCCAGAATCACGATATCGCCGTCCAAGATGTGCGCCCCGATCATGGAATCGCCGCGCACCCGGAGGGCAAAGGTGCGAGCGCTCCGAGACGCATTTACCGAATCGAGATCGAGCGCGACATGACCCTCGATGTTTTGCTCCGCGAGCGTCGCCATGCCGGCGGGAATTTCACCGTAGATCGGAACATCAACCACCCGGCTCTGCGGCGCGGCGGTGACCAAAGCGCGCGCCTTGCGGGCATGACGTTGCAGGAAACCTTTCCGCTCCAGCGCGGCGAGGTATTGCATGACCGAAGTCTGACTCGCGAATCCCAAATGTTCCTGGATTTCGCGCGTGCTCGGAGTGAGACCTTTGGTCCGCTGCTCCGACTGTATGAATTGCAGGACGTTCTTCTGCCCGGGAGTGAGCATGTGAACATGTTCCCCTAACTTATGGACGGACGCAACTCCTAACGTGGAAGGGGCCTTGTGCCCCGCTCTGCTGCGGCGCGTCCCCTGAGCGGGGCGCAAAGGCCTTCCCACATTAGCCTGCTTCGAGAAGGAATTGTTTCTCGGCGATCTGCGTCCGCAGCCGCGTGAGGTAGGCAATCGCGTCATAACGCTCGATGATTTGCGTCATCTCGCTAGGCCAATCCACCGCTCGGCGCGGCAGTTGCGCCAGTTCGGCGTCGTAAACGGCCTGCAATTGCTCCTCTAATTCGGCTAACCGGCTTTTCAATTTCACTCGCTCTGGCTGCAAGATCGCCCGCGCCAAGTCACTGTTCGCTCCCTGCCGCTGGAGCGACCAGCGCTCGATTTCGCGCAGCAGTTCGCCGGTGCTCCAGAACAATTCTGCGACCGACGGCGGAACCGGCCGGCCCGCGGGCAACTGGGCGCCCTCGAGTATGAGAAGATGCTGGAGGCGCAACTTCGGATCGCTTAGGACGCGAAACGCTTCGTTCAATTGCGCGTCCGGCGCGGCGGCGCGACTACGGGCGAAATATTTCTCCTTCAGCTTTTCCGGATCGAGCCAGGGCCGTCGCGCCTCATCGAGGAGCGCGAAGTAATCGATCATGCCGAGAAGCTTTCGCCGCAGGAACAATGCGCGACCGCGTTCGGGTTGGTGACTTTGAAGCCGCCCTTTTGCAGATCGTCCGAGTAATCCAAAACCGAGCCGCTGACAAAAAGCGCGCTCTTCGGATCCACCACTACTCGAACATTCGAGGACTCAACCATGATGTCGCGGTTGGCGGGACCATCGACCAAATCCATCTTGTATTGCAACCCGGAACACCCACCGCCGATGACCGCCACCCGCAACGCGCCGTGCGCCCGCCCTTGTTTCTGCAGGAGCGAGGTCAGCTTGCGCGAGGCGTCCTCCGTCACTTTGACGAGACGCTCGTTGCCGATCTTGTATTTGATTTCGCCGTTAGGCGCGGGAGCTGCGGACACGAGGCAATTTACGCCGCCTCCAGGCAGGTTGCCAGATGGGCGCGGGCGATTTCGTCGATCTCGCCCAGCGTGGAGACATGCTGGAATTTCTCGCGTAGCGCCTTGCTCCCGGGCAGACCCTTGGAATAAGCCATCAACCGCCCGCGCATCGAGCGCATGGCGATGTCTTCATTCCCGCATTCCTCGACGGCCAATTCGCAGTGTCGCTGGATGAGAGCCCACTTCTCAGCCGGCTCGGGCGGCGGGAGAATTTGGCCGGTCGCGAGATAATGTTTCGTCTGCGAAAAAATCCACGGAGAGCTCATGGCGGCGCGACCGATCATCGCACCCGCGATCCCGGATTGAGCGCGGCGCTGCGCGACGTCGGCCGCGTTAAAAAGATCGCCGTTCCCGATGACTGGAATCGAAACGGACGCCACCACCTGTCCGATCACCTCCCAATCCGCCGCGCCGGAGTAGCCTTGGGCGCGGGTGCGCCCATGCACCGCGAGAGCCGCGATGCCTAACGACTCCAAGAGTTTCGCCACGGTGGTGGCGTTGACGGTTTGGTCGTCCCAGCCGATGCGAATCTTGGCCGTGACCGGTAAGGGCGCCACTGCCCTAACGACCGCCTCGGCTACTTTGCCTAACGTCGGGCAATCCTTGAGCAGGGCGGAGCCGCCATTTTTCGAGACCACTTTGTTGACCGGGCAACCGAAGTTAAGATCGATGAAATCCGGTCGGACCCATTCGACTACCTGCCGCGCCGCCTCCGCCATGTGCTCGGCGTTTCCGCCAAAAAGCTGGACGCCGACCGGGCGCTCGACCGGATCGAAATCGAGATAGCCCATGGTGCGATGATTGCGCCGGAAAACACCCTCGGAAGAGACGAACTCCGTGACCAGAACATCAGCGCCGCGCTCCTTGCAGAGCTGGCGGAAAATCTTGTCCGACACCCCCGCCATCGGGGCGAGGTAGAGGGGAAACTTCCCGTTCGCAAACCAGGACAGCATAATCGTTAGGCCATGGCGCCGCTGCCCTGCAGGAGTTGCGCGACTTCCGCCTGCACTCCGCCGAGCTCGTCGAGACGCAGTTCCGGATCGGGCACAACGAAGACGTCCCCGGTTTTGACGTGTTCGTAAATCAAAACGCGCCCTTGTTTGTGATTCTCGATCTGGATCTGTTTCAGGATTTTTTTTCGCTCCAGCATCGCGGCCAGCACGTAGCAGGCGTTGGCGTTGGCGCGGTCGGCCGCGGTGACGAGGCGCCGGAAAAGCTCTTCCGCATTTTCCTTCGGCAACGGGTCAGGTGGCGCGGCGGGCGGCGGCTCGAAACGCGACCGCCAAAAAGAAAAGGGCTGCAGATTTTCGTTCCGCTGTTGCCAGGCTTCCTCGCTCAGGTCCTGCCGGCGAAAGCCGTCGCCGTCGCGAAAGAGAAGTGTGTAAAAATCTTCCCCGGGCGCAAAGGGTTTCCCCGTCACCGCGCAGGCTTCCGCCCGGTGCTGGATCGACCATTCATCTGCCAAAGGATTCATGACGCGCGGAAGTTACGCCAGAGCGTGGCCGGATTAAAGCTGGGGGCCTCGCGATTCGTCGCCCGCAGGCGCAACAGGTAGAGGCCGATGAGGAAAAAGATCACGTTCGGCGTCCAGGCAGCGGTGATCGGCGAGACGCGGTCCCCTTCCCCGAGCGCGAGGAAAAGATGGGTCAAAAAATTCATCGTGAAAACAAGCCCGATCGCGACCGCGACGCTCGCCAGGATGCCGCGGCGCGAAAATCCGATCCCGAGTGGCGCGGCCATGATCGCGACCACGAAACAAGTCCAAGGCAAGGCCCAGCGATATTGCAGCTGAGTCCGAAACGGCGCGAGGAGCGTCTGCGGAAAATCGGAATTGAAATGCAAATAGGTTTGCAGCTCGGGAATGCCGAGAAACTCCGGGCGCACATTGGCGCTGCTCAGGCGATAGGGCGTCTCGCTCCAGTCGCTGATTGTCATGCTCCCAACCATTTTTTCATCCGTGATATTGCCGGCCGCGTCGTAGTTCACGACCTTTGCCTTGTCGAGGAGCCAGGTGTGAGTCGCCGGGTTGTAGAACGCCTCCGTCGCCAGGTAATTCCGAACGATATTTTCCTGCGCATCCTGCTGCACGATCTGGACGCCGTTGAACTGGTTCGAGTTCGGCCGGAAGCGCGAGATGTACCAGGTGCGCTCGTCGGTGCGGTTCCGGAAAACCTGTCCAGAGATAACGATGTCGCGGGTCCCGCCACGGTTGACCTGGTCGAGGAAATTTTTTCGGGCCAGCTCGGCATGGGCGGCGAGGGAATAATTCAGCGCGAAAGTGGCGCCGGTCGTGAGGAGCCCGACCCCGAGTAATGGCAGGATAAGACGCGGCACGCTGACGCCCGCCGTGAGGATTGAGACGATCTCATTCGAGCGCGACATGCGCCCGAGGGAAAAAAGCAGCGCGAGAAGAAGTGAGATCGGAAGCAGAATCACCAGGACCTGCGGGATTTGCGTCCAATAAAAACGCATTACCAGGCCGAGCGGCGCCCGCTCGTCGAAGATGGTCGAGCTGTTATCGCTGATGTCGAAGATGAGCCAAATGGCGAGAAAGCCGAGAATGCAATAAACATACGGCTGGAGAAAATTCCGGAGGATGTAGCGGTCGAGAAGTCTCACAGGGATCGAGGCGTTTTGCAGTTACCGAATGGCGCTTAAGTTGGCGGCCGGCATGATTGCGCTCAAAGATTCCCTCAGCAGCGACTTTGTCGAGCGCGTGCGGTCGATTTTCGCCGAGGACGGCTTGCTCGCCAAGGCGCGCAATTTCGAATATCGGCCGCAGCAGCAGGAGATGGCCGCCGCCGTTGCGCGGACGCTGGAAGAGGAGCGCCACCTCGTCGTCGAAGCCGGCACCGGTGTCGGCAAATCGCTCGCTTATCTGATTCCGGCGACTCTTTACGCCGTCGAAAAAAAGAAAAAGGCGATCATTTCGACGCATACGATCAACCTCCAGGAGCAGCTCCTGCACAAGGACATCCCGATCGTTAAGAAAATCCTGCCGGTTGAGTTCGAGGCGGCGCTCATGAAGGGACGCCAGAATTATGTTTGTCCGCGCCGGCTGGAGCGCGCCATCCAGAGCGCGAACGAGCTTTTTAACACGACCGAGCAGGCGGACCTGGCGCGGCTGTCCGATTGGGCGCGAACCACCAGCGACGGAACGTTGAGCGATCTTCCGATCGAACCGGACCCCAAAGTCTGGGTCCAGGTTTGCAGTGAAGCGCACCTCTGCACTGTGAAAACCTGCGGACAAAATCCGCGCTGTTTTTTTCAACAGGCGCGGAAACGATTACTCACTGCCGACGTGGTCGTGATCAATCACACCCTGCTTTTCATGCTCCTCGGCAGCCCGGAGGAACAGGAGGAGCGCGAGGAAGGTTATCTTTTCCCTAACGACTTCATCGTTTTCGACGAAGCGCATACCATCGAGCAGGTCGCCTCGCGCCAGATCGGGATCGGCATTTCGCAATACGGATTGCGCGCGACCATTCAGCGGCTCTACAACGCGCGCTCGAAGAAGGGCCTCTTCACCGTCACGCGTGACGCGGCGGGAGTGACGCTGGCGGCGTCGTTAGTCGAGGAAGCGGACCGATTTTTCGACGAGATCGACGAACGCGCCAACTTCAAGAAGGGCCGCGAATGCCGGGTGCGTGAAGCAGATTTCGTCGACGACCAAATCACCGGGCGCCTGATGGCGCTGCAGGCGCGCATTATCGAGGTGGTGCGCAAGACTGAAGATGAATTTCTCAAGGCTGAGCTGACCGAACTGGGACGGCGCATCGCCGGAGCCCGTGAGGGCATCGCGACGTTTCTCCAACAAAGCGAGGACGAGTGGGTCTACTGGATCGAGCGGACCGGAAAAGCCGCGCAAAACATCACGCTCAACGCCTCCCCGATCGACGTCGCTCCGGTCCTGCAACGAATGCTCTTCCGCGACGAATGCACGAGCGTGATGACGAGCGCGACGCTCGCGGTCGGCCGGCCCGACCTGCTCTATTTCCGCCGCCGGATCGGGGCGGTCGATGCGGAACCTCTGCAGCTCGGGAGCCCCTTTGATTTCCAGAAGCAGATGAAAATCTTCGTCGTGCGCAAGATGCCGGACCCGCGCGACGAGGCCTATGCCGCTGCGCTCGCCGATTGGGTGGCGCGTTTTGTCGAGGACACGGACGGCCGGGCGTTTGTCCTTTTCACGAGCTACCGCGCGATGCAGCAGTTGGCGGAGGAAATGGAACCTTTCTTCGTTAGGCAAAGAATGAACCTGCTCGTGCAGGGCAAAGGCGCGCCGCGCAGCCAGCTCCTCGAGCAATTCAAGAACACGCCGCGCAGCGTGCTCTTCGGGACCGACAGTTTCTGGATGGGCGTGGACGTGCCGGGCGACGCGCTTTCCAACGTCATCATCACCCGCCTGCCGTTTGCGGTGCCCGATCATCCGCTGACCGAGGCGAAGCTCGAGCTCATCCAGGCGCGCGGCGGCGACGCCTTCACCGAGTATTCGCTCCCGGAAGCGATCCTCAAATTCCGCCAGGGCGTCGGCCGTTTGATCCGGACGAAAAGCGACAGCGGCATCGTCGTTGTGCTCGACAACCGGATCGTGACGAAGACGTACGGACGCGCCTTTCTCAAAGCGCTGCCGGATTGTCCGGTAAAGATTTTATAACGCCAAAATCGAAGCTTATACACACGAGCTTTTCTTTTTGAGTTCTGTTATTTTGTCGCCGTGCCGCGCTTCGCTCTTTCCACCCTGCTCGCGATCGTCGCGGCTTTTCTCGCTGGAATCGCGGTGGATCGTTTTAATTTGCCGCGACCGCCCGATCTCTCCGCGCCCCTGGCCAGGGAAGTTGATTCGTTAGGCGAAGACCAGGGGCCGGTTCGGCTGGTCACCAACGCCGGCGCCACTCCGGTCAGGAAGACACGGACTGAAGACGGTTCCGCGCCCGCCTCGATCGACATGATCATCGCCGGTCTCAAGAACGCGTTGGCTCATCCATCCGATCGGCACAGTTATATCGAGGTGAGCAAATTGATCGACGGCGTCGATCCGAAAAAGATCCGTCCGGTCATCGACGCTTTCCAGGCACTCCCGAATCAGCGCGAGAAATCGATCTACCTCAGCATGTTGGTGGGACGTTGGGCGGAAGGCGAGCCGCAGGCCGCGCTGGCCTACGCGCAAACCACAGGCACGACTTCCGATCGACGGTTGATGGTCGCTGCCGCGGTCCGCTCGTGGGCCGAAAAAGATGCCAACGCGGCCAACGCCTGGGTTCTCCAAATGCCGCCCGGTCAGGACCGCGATCGAGCCCTGCAGTCAGTCGTCTCTTCCCTCGCCGAAACCAATCCCGAAGCCGCGCTCGCCATGCTGCAAGGACTGCCTGCCTCCGGGCACAGCCGGCAAAATTTCTACTGGCCGATCTTTTCCCGCTGGGCCAGCACTGATCCGGTCGCGGCCTCGCAGCGAGCTGCTCAACTGCCGGCTGGCACGGGTCACGACAACGCGATCCAGGTCGTCGCCTCAACCTGGGCAAGCCAGGATGCGCAGGCTGCTCTTGCCTGGGCGAGCGCTTTGCCGCCGAGCCAGAGTCGCGACAACGCGATGCAGACCGTCCTTTCCGCCTGGGCAAACAAGGATCCGCAGGAAGCCTCCACCATGATCGCCGGCCTCGCGCCCGGTCCCACGCGCGATCGCGCGGCGGGAAATATCGCGCGGCAATGGGCCCAGAACGATCCGCAAGCCGCGCTTGCCTGGACCCAGGCCTTGCCTGCGGGCGAGGGAAAAAATCGTGCGGTGCAAAATGTTCTCTCCGCCTGGGCACAAAGCGATCCGAGTGCCGCGGGAGACTACGTGGCGGGCCTGCCAGTGGGCAAAATCCAGGACGACGCGGTCAAGTCGATCGCGCGCCAACTCGCCACCGCCGACGTGCAAACTGCCTTGAGTTGGGCGCAAAAATTTCCCGACGGTCCGACGCGCCAGAACGCGCTCAATCCGATCGTCGCGCAATGGAGCGAGACGGACCCGGCGGCCGCGGCGGAGTTTGCCCTCGGCAGCACGCACGGCGAAACGCGCCAAAATTTGCTCGACAGCATCTCGCGGCAGTGGGCGCAGAACGATCCGCAGGCCGCGCTCACCTGGGCGCAGGGCCTGAGCGACGGCGCGATGCGTAATTCCGTTTTGCCAAACATCATTTCCGCAGTCGCGGAAAGCGATCCGCGGCGCGCCGCGCAAATCCTGCCGCGCCTCTCGGGCGAAACGCAGACGGCGGCTGCGACCGCCATCATGTCGCAATGGGCGGGGAGCGATCCGCAGGCGGCAAGCAGTTGGGCAAGTTCCTTTCCCGAGGGCAAAACGCGCGGACAGATTTTTGAAAACCTGATCGGGCGCTGGGCGGGAAGTGATCCGATGGCCGCCGCAAGTTGGCTAGGCAATTTGCCCGACAGTCCTTCGCGCGATCAGGCGGTGAGCGCTTTCACCAATCGCATTCGGTCGTCCGATCCCTTGACCGCGGTGCAATGGGCGGCCACGATCGGCGACGACAGCCTGCGCAACAGCCAGATGGAATCGACCGCGCGCGCCTGGCTGAGAGCCGATCCGCGAAACGCTTCCGCCTGGATCGCAAATTCGTCGCTGCCCGACGATACCAAGACGCGATTGCTGACCCCGAGCGGGTAGGTGGTCGGCAAAGGTCAGACATTTCGCCTCCGTGCTAACATGTTCTATTGAACATGTTGTTTACTTGCGTAATTTCCGGCTGTGCCAAGCCAGCCATCCGCCGCCGAACGCGCTCAAGAGCTCTCCCGCATTCTCGCCATCCTGCACAAATGGGGCGTTCACACCCTGGGCGATCTGGCCGCTCTGCCGCCCAATCCGCTCGGGGAGCGCCTCGGCCCGTCCGCGGTCCGGCTCTGGGAACAGGCGACCGGCCGGGCGACCCGGCTTCTCCGGCTCGTTAGGCCAACGGAAATTTTCCGCGAAGAAATCGAGTTCGATTACGAGATCGAGACGGCCGAGCCGCTCCTCTTTGTTCTCCGCCGTTTTCTCGAGCAACTCAGCCTGCGTCTCGGCGCGCTCTATCTCGTCGCGCAGGAACTCACTTTCCGTCTCACCTTTGCCGACAAGTCGCATTACGAACATCGTTTTCACATTCCCGACCCGACTCATTCGGTCGAGATTTTGTTCCGCCTCCTCCACGAGCACCTCGAAACCTTCCGGGCCGAACACCCGATCGTGGCGGTTTCCCTGGCGGCCGCGGTCGCCCAGCCGGCCCGGCAACAATTTCAGCTTTTCGAGACCCCCTTGCGCGATCCGAGCCGGCTCCATGAGACGCTGACCCGGCTCACGGGATTGCTAGGCAAAGAGCGTGTCGGGCAGCCGGTGCTGGAGGATTCACATCGGCCCGATGCTTTTCATCTCGAGGCTTTTTCCTGGGAACTGCCGGCTGCGCCTAACGAATCGGCAAAAATGATTGGCCCCGCTTTGCGCCGCTTTCGCAGGAGCGGTTTACGCGTCCCAGCCGCTCCGGTGGTGGCTCGGCAGGGACCTTATCGCCTCTCGGGCGAGTGGTGGGACGCCCAAAAGTGGGAGCGCACGGAGTGGGATCTGCAGTTTGCCGAGGGAGAAGTTTACCGCTGCCGGGAAAACGCGACCGGCTGGGAAATCGAGGCCCTTTATGATTAGTCCGGCGCAAAAAAAAGACGATGGCTATGTCGAACTACACGCCTGTAGCGCTTTCAGTTTTCTCCGCGGCGCTTCTTCCCCCGAGCAAGTGACGGAGCGCGCGGCCGAGCTCGGGTTGCCCGCCGTTGCTCTGCTCGATCGCAATGGCGTTTATGGTGCGCAGCGTTTTTCCGCAGCCGGCCGCGAACAGGGCGTGCGAGCGATCATCGGCTCCGATCTCACGATGGAAGACGGCGCTCTTCTTCCCGTGCTGGTGGAAAATAGGACCGGTTACGCCAACCTTTGCTCCCTCCTCACCCAGGCGCATCTGCGGAGCGAAAAAGGCACCTGCCTCGTCCGTTATGCGGAGCTGGAGGAATTTTCCGAAGGCTTGAGCGCGCTCTTTTCGGAAGCTCTGGGGAGCACAGGCCGCTGGCCTGTCGCGTCCGGCGGCTCGCCGGACGCAATTTGCGCAAAGCGCAACCCGCGCCGCAAGATGAAGTCAACATCGCAGGCCGCGCGGTGTTCGGCGCGAGCCGCACCGAACGACAGGCCAGTGGCCTGTGCTCCCCGGAGTCCTGACGACCGCGTGCGACGGTTGCTCGAGATTTTTGGCCGCGAACGGCTCTCCGTCGAAATCCAACGCCACCTCGTGCGGGGCGAAGAACGCCGTAATCGCCGCCTGCTCGATCTCGCCGAGCACCATCGCCTTCCTTTGCTCGCGACCAATGGTGTCCGGCACGCCACTCCCCTCGGCCGCGAGGTGCTCGATGTCTTTACCTGCATCCGCGAGCACACTCATCTCGATGCCGCCGGCACTCGCCTAACGAATAACGCGGAGCGCCATTTGAAGAGCGCGGCGGAAATGAAAGCGCTCTTTCGCGACCGGCCGGAAGCGATCGCCAATACCGTCCGCCTCGCCGAGCGCCTCGAATTTTCACTCGAAAACATCGGTTATCACTTCCCCGATTATCCAGTGCCGGACGGCCACTCGATGGATTCCTTCCTCCGCACGATCGTCCTCTTCGGCGCGCAGCAGCGCTACGCCTCCATCTCGACCAAAGTGAAACGCCAACTCGAGTTTGAACTCAACCTCATCATCAAGCTGGGCTTCGCCGGCTATTTTTTGATCGTCTGGGACATCGTCAATTTCTGCCGCGAACACAACATCATGGTGCAGGGACGCGGGAGCGCGGCGAACAGTGCGGTCTGTTTTTGTCTCGGGATCACGCCGGTCGATCCGGTGAGCAGCAATTTGGTTTTCGAGCGTTTCCTGAGCGAAGGGCGCAAAGGCTGGCCCGACATCGATCTCGATCTGCCGAGCGGCGATCGGCGCGAGAGTGTGATCCAGGAAATCTACCGTCGCTATGGCAAACACGGCGCGGCCATGACGGCAAACGTGATCACTTATCGCGGGCGGAGCGCGGCGCGCGAGATCGGCAAAGCGCTCCATTTCGCGCCCAATATTCTCGACCGGTTCTCGCACCTTTTTGCGAACGGCGATTTTCCCCACACCCTCGATCTCCAATCGCAGATCGAGCAATCCGGTTTACCGAAGGAACATCCGCGCATGTCCGCGTTCGTTAGGCTCTATCAGGCCATCTGCGGTTTGCCGCGCCATCTCGGGCAACACTCCGGCGGGATGATCATTTGCCAGGACAAACTCAGCTCCTTCGTCCCGCTGGAGAACGCCTCCATGCCGGGGCGGGTGGTGGCACAATGGGACAAGGAGGATTGCGAGGATCTCGGAATCGTCAAAGTCGACTTGTTAGGCTTGGGCATGATGTCGGTCATGCAGGACACCTTTGAGCTTTGCCGTGAGCGTGGCCGGCCACTCGACCTCGCGCACATCCCGAAAGACGACGCCGCCACTTACGAGATGATGCAGAAGGCGGACACGATCGGTGTTTTCCAGATCGAGAGCCGGGCCCAGATGGCGACCCTGCCGCGGATGAAACCGAAATGTTTTTACGATGTTGTGATCGAGGTCGCGATCATTCGCCCGGGGCCGATCCAGGGTGACATGGTGCATCCGTATCTGGCGCGGCGAGCCGGGAAAGAGCCGGTCACTTATTTCCACGAACGCCTGCGCCCGGTGCTCGAGCGCACGTTAGGCGTGCCGCTTTTCCAGGAACAGATGCTCAAGATCGCGATGATCATGGCCGATTTCTCCGGCGCGGAAGCGGAGGAGCTGCGGCGCGCGCTCAGCTTTCATCGCTCGGTCGAACGAATGGAAAAAGTGAGCGTGAAATTGCGCGCCGGGATGGAGAAAAATGGCGTCGCGCCGGAGATCATCGTCAAGATCATCCAGTCGATCAGCTCGTTTGCGCTCTACGGATTTCCTGAGTCGCACGCCATCAGTTTCGCGATTCTCGCCTACGGGAGCGCCTATCTGAAAGTGCATCGGGCAGCCGAGTTCTACGCCAGCCTGCTCAACAATCAGCCGATGGGGTTTTATTCTCCGGCCACGATCGTAAAGGATGCGCGCCGCCATGGCATCCGGATGCGACCGGTCTGCGTGGCGGAGTCGCAATGGCATTGCGCAGTGGAAGCGGATGAAGTGGTGCGGCTCGGCTTTTGTGTGGTGAATGGGCTGCGGCAGGAGCATGGAGAGGAAATCGTCAGGCAACGAAAGCTCGCGGCGTTTCGTTCCCTGGAAGATTTCAAACGGCGCGTCGGCCTAACGAAAGAGGAGCTGCGCGTCCTGGCGGAACTGGGCGCCTTGAATGCTCTGGCCGAGCATCGACGGGAGGCGCTTTGGAAAGTGGAGGAGACGCTGCATGATGACTTGCTGGGGAGCGTCCGCACTCCCCGGCAACCAGGTTCGCTGCGCTCGCCGCTGGCACAGATGACCTTGCCGGAACGGGTGCAGGCGGATTATACCGGGATGAACCTAACGACCGGACCGCATCCGATGAGGTTGCTCCGAGAGCAACTGCCTAACGTTTGGCGGGCGGGCGATCTGTCTGAGGCGCGGCACGGGAGCGTGATCGAGATCGCGGGCAATGTGATCTGCCGGCAGCGGCCGGGAACCGCGAAAGGATTCGTTTTTATTAGTCTGGAGGATGAGACCGGAGTGGCGAACGCGATCGTGACGCCGGATTTATTTGAACGCAGCCGGCTCGTGATCACGGAAGAGCCGTTTCTTCTCATCGAAGGCGAAGTGCAGAACACGGATAATGTTGTGCTTGTGAAAGCGCGCAAGATCCAGCCTCTGCCTCATGCCCAGCTCGCTGGAAGCGAGTCGCACGATTTTCACTAGGCTGGAATCAGTGGCAGCCGCAGCCCGGGCCGCAACCACCACCGCCGACAGTACCGACCGATGGCCCGACCGATCCCCCGGGGACATGCACGCCATAGCCGCCGGAGATGACCCGCCTAACGGCTTCGCCCGTTTCCGGATCAACCCGGAGCGGCTCGTCTTTCATACTTTGCTTCACCTCGAAGCGGCGGAATGGCTTCGTGGTATCGGTGGTTTCGTAAACGTAGGTTGGCATCGCTTATTCTCCCGCGTGCCGCTTCGGGGTTTCCTTTGGCTCGGCCGCTTTTTCGGTTGGTTGATTGTCGGACTCCATCCACTCGGTGTGGAAAACGCCCGGCTTGTCGACTCGCTCGTAAGTGTG
Source organism: Chthoniobacterales bacterium (assembly GCA_036502465.1). Lineage (GTDB taxonomy): Bacteria > Verrucomicrobiota > Verrucomicrobiia > Chthoniobacterales > UBA10450 > Palsa-1392. Next base: position 16,419 of record DASXYO010000160.1, on the reverse strand, counting down.
CGCGCCGAAGAAATCGCGCTGCGCCTGGAGCAGGTTGGAAGGCAAACGCGCCTGCCGGTAACTGTCGAAATAGCCTAACGAGGCGCTGAAGGCGGGCACCGCCACCCCCTGCTCGATCGCGGTCGCGACCGCCACCCGCCAGTGGTGCTGCGTCTTCCGGATGATGTCGGTGAAGTAGGAGTCGAGGAGCAGATTGTTCAGCCCCGAATCCCGCTGGTAGGCTTCGACAATGCGATTCAGGAATTTCGCCCGAATGATGCAACCGCCCCGCCAGATGGTCGCGATGTCGCCGAAATTCAGGTTCCAGGCAAACTCCTTGCTCGCCGCGCCTAACAATTCCATCCCCTGCGCGTAGGAGACAATCTTCGAGGCGTAGAGCGCGTCGCGCACTGCGCTGACCAGCCCGTCGCGACTTCCGCTGAACTTTTCGATTTTCGGCTGCGGCAGAATTTTCGAGGCTTTGACCCGGTCTTCCTTGCGCGAGGAAATGACCCGCGCTTCGACTGCGGCATTGATCGTGGAAATGACGACCGACTGGCGGATGGCGGCTTGCAGGGTCCAGATCCCGGTCCCTTTCTGGCCGGCTTTGTCGAGGATGACGTCGACCAGCGGCTTGCCGGTGTCGGGATCTATTTTGCGAAAGATCCGGGCGGTGATGTCGATCAGGTAGCTGTCGAGGTCGCCGCGGTTCCATTCCGCAAAAATATCGGCCAGCTTGTCGGTCGTGAGGCCAAGCACGCCGCTGAGAATCGCGTAGGCCTCGCCAATCAACTGCATGTCGCCGTACTCGATCCCGTTGTGCACCATCTTCACGTAGTGCCCGGCGCCGTCCGGGCCCATGTAGCGGCAGCACGGTTCGCCGTCGACGACCGCTGCGATCTTGGTGAAGATCGGTGCGATAATTTCCCAGGAAGCGCGCGGCCCGCCGGGCATGAGCGAAGGACCCTTGAGCGCGCCTTCTTCGCCGCCGGAAACGCCACAGCCGACGAAGTGAATCCCCTGCGCTTCCAGTTCCTTGCAACGGCGCTGGGTATCGGTAAAAAGCGAGTTGCCGCCATCGATGATGACGTCGCCCTTTTCGAGCAGGGGAACTAGCTGGCCGATCACGGCGTCAACCGGCGCGCCGGCCTTGACCATGATCATCGCTTTGCGCGGGCGTTGCAGAGCGCCGACAAATTCTTCCATCGTGGTCGTCGGCTGGATGTTTTTGCCCTTGGCCCGATTGGCGGCAAATTTCTCCGTGACCGCAGTGGTTCGATTAAAGACCGCGACCTGGAATCCTTTCGACTCCATGTTGAGGACGAGATTTTCGCCCATGACGGCAAGGCCGATGAGGCCAATATCACATTGATTCGTTTTCATTTTCGGTTTCTCCTGAGTGCGTCCGTGCCCCGATGACAAAGGTGGCGGGGTCACTTCAGCAGATGGCAACTTGGCATTCGGAAATCCTTATCACAACCAGTCCGCTCCCAGAACGACCGAATAGCTGGAACGGCAAGGCGGGCGCGTCGGTCGATTTCTGGGGCGTGGTGCGCGGGATGGAAGGCGGGCGCGAGATTTCCGGGATCGAATACGAGGCGCACGAAACGATGGCGCGACATCAATTGAAAGCAGTCGCGGATGAGGCGCAGGGTAAGTTTGCCCTCGAGGAGGTAATCCTGCAGCACCGCATCGGCTTCGTCGCGGCGGGCGAAGCCTCGCTTTTCCTGCGGGTGGCGAGCGCGCACCGCGGCGCGGCCTTCGAAGCGAGCACGTGGATCGTGGCCGAGTTAAAGAAGAAGGTGCCGATCTGGAAGAAACCGCTTTTCGTTAGGCAAGAGAGTTCGGCGGGCGCGTCATGAATTGGGCGAATCGGCTCACCCTCGGACGGCTCCTGCTGACCGTCCTCTTCGTTCTGGCGCTCAGTTCGCTCTGGAATTACGGCCGCACGGTCGCGCTCATTCTCTTCGCCCTGGCCGGGATTAGCGATTATTTCGACGGCGAGATCGCGCGCCGTTACGGAATCGTGACAAAATTTGGCAAGCTGATGGACCCGCTGGTCGACAAGGTGATGATGTCGGCCGCCTTCATTTGTCTCGTGCCGCTCGAGGCGGTTCCGGCCTGGGTGGCGACGATCGTGGTGGCGCGCGACTTCCTCATCACCGGACTGCGATTGCTTGCTTCCTCGGAAGGAGAAATTCTGCCGGCCGAGCGACTCGGCAAGCACAAGACCTCGTGGCAGATCGTGACGGTGGTCTTCTTTCTTCTCCTCCTCTCCGCCCGTGAACTCCGGCCCGGGATTGAGGAATCGGGCTGGTGGCAAATCGCCTGGCGCTACGGCGGCAACGTGCTGCTCTGGATCACGATCGGCCTAACGATCTACTCCGGGCTCGGCTATCTCTGGCGCCATCGCGCCCTCGTCCGCGCCTAGAAGAAGCTCTGTGGCACTTCGACCTTGTCGCCCGGCTGAAGCTTCGGATCGAGCCCGGGCTCTTTCCGAAATTGCCGCACGTCGTAAACCTTGGCTTCACTCCCGCGGAGGAGTCGAACGCGTTTTTGGTCGGCGAAATCATTGAAGCCGCCGGCGGCGTTGATCGCTGTCAGAAGAGTCATGTCCTCGGTATATGAAATCCGGTTGGGAGCGCGCACGGCCCCCCCGACGTTCACGAATCGCGTCTGGGGTTGCATGACAATCGTGATCGTGGGGTTGCTGAAAATTCGCGCGGACCGGTAGCTGCCCTCAATCGCGCTCGCGAGTTGCGCGGGCGTCAGGCCTTCGGCATGCACTTTGTTGATGTAGGGCATGTTGACCATGCCGTTCGCGTCCACCGTGTAAACGCTGTTGACCTGGGTTTGCTCGTCGGCGGGAACGCCGCTGATTCGCAGCTCAACCGGATCGCCCGGGCGGAGAACGGAGTCGGCCAGAGCCGTCGAAGCACAGGCCGCAAGGAGGCAAAGTGCGAGAAGCCGGGCGCGCATTCTAATACTCCTCCGGGCTGACCGCGCCGTTACTCGCTGCCACCTTGCGTGAGGCGCGACGGCTGGATTTACGTTCGCCGGCAGTCGGGTAGTAGCCGTAGTAGCTGGTGTAGTAATAATAATTTTGGTCGTGTTTCAGGTCGACGTTATTCAGGACGACGCCTAACACGCTGCCGCCGACGCCTGTGATCGCCTGTTTGACCCGGGTGAGCATCGCGCGCGGGAAGCGGCGGTGCTGCACGATGATGATTGTCTGGTCGACTTCGCTCGCGAGGACAGAGGCGTCGCTTACGCCGAGCATCGGAGGCGAATCGAACAGGATCATGTCAAAGCGCGTTTTCAGTTCCAGGATCAGGTCCGACATGCGCTGCGAGTTGAGAATTCCCACCGCGTCGGACGGGAGAACACCGCTCGGGAGGAGCGACAGGTTTTCAACCGAAGTGGGGAAGATGACATCATCGAGCGGAATTTCCGTCGTCAGGTAATCCGTTAGGCCAGCTTTCGCCTCCAATTCAAAAAGTGAGCGCTGAACCGGCCGCCGTAGATCCGCGTCCACGATCAAAGTGGAATAGCCGCCCTGGGCGCAGATGAACGCAAGGTTGGCAAGCGTCGTGGATTTTCCTTCGCCCGGTCCGCCGCTCACGAGAGAGATCGTGTTGGCATCGGGACTCTTGCGGTTGAACTCGATGTTCGTGCGCAGGATCCGGTAAGCCTCGGCGTCGGGCGTATCGCCGCCTTCTTTTGCCAAGAGCCCGATATTCTGCGGAATGATCGCCAATACCGGAACACCGAGGAGCGTTTCGACGTCGTCCATCGTCTTCACGCTCGTGTCGAGATACTCGATGAAAAAGGCGAGCCCGACCCCGAGGACGAGTCCGACGAGAGCACCGAGGGCCATGTTCAAGGCGACGCGCGGGCGCGCGGCCGTCGCGGCCGGCTCGGCCACCTGCTTCACGCTCACGGCCTGCCGTGGCATGGCCATTTCCATCGTCTGGGTCTGGGCGCGGAGACGCACCCCGTCGCGCAAACTCTTCTCCTTGATGTAGGCGTTCTTGGCCCGGACGTAATTGGCGCTCAGGTTTTTCTGGGCGAGTTGCGCTTCGTTGATATCGGCCAGCCGCTTTTTCAGTTCGTCCCGGGTCGACTGGGCGGAATTCAGGTTGCGCTTGAGCGCGTCGCGCACGCTCGCGACCTGCTGCTCGAGCTGGTGCACGTAAACCGCCTTGGTCGCGCGCAGAGCCTTGACCTTGGGATGATTTTCTCCGAGGCCGGAATTTAAAAGCTGCGCTTCGTTCGCGACCGCTTCCTGATAGTTAGGCAAGATTTTCAGGATGGTCGGGTCTTGGATGTTGAGCGTGGGCATCATGCGCATCAGGTCCTCGCCCTTGAGGGTTTCGATCTGCTGCAGCTTGGCCGAGAGGGTCGCGACGTTAGTCTCGGCATCGTTCACTTCGCCCTCCTGCTTGATCACGTTCTGGTTGGCAGGGGTGAGGGAATCCTCCGTTCCCTCGGGATTGAGATCGACGATGTGCTCATCGTCACGAATCCGGGCCACTTCCTTGGCCGCTTCTTCCACCTTGCGATCCTCTTTCGCCACCTCCTCGTTCATCGTCTCGACCGCGCGGTTGAGAATCTCCCGCTCTTCCTGCACTCGTTTTTCCTGGTAAACGGCCACGATCTTGTTCGCGATATCGGCCGCTTCCTGCGGGTCGGCATCGTAAACGCTGATTTGCAGGAGATCGGTGTTGCGGACTTCGTCGAGGTCGAGCTTGCTGCGCAAAACCTGGTAGGCCTGTTCGCGGGTCGGGCGATACCCGTTCCGCGCCCACTTATCCTGCAACTTCAGCTCGTCGATCACCGGATAAAGAATGCCAGTGCGCTGCAGCACCTGGTAAACGGTCGGGGCCAGTTGCGGATCGTGGTATGGGATGATGCCGTCATTGCCGAAAATGCGGGGATTCTCGGCCATCGATTTGACCTCGATGAACACCGACGACTGGTATTCGCGCGGCTGAAAATAGGTCACGACTGCCGTCGTGATCAGAACGAGGAGAAAGGCGAGGAGAATGAGGCCCCAACGGACACGAATGACCCGCCAGTAGTCGAGAAAATGGAGGCTAACGTCTTCTTTATGTGCCATGAAATCCTTATGCGGGCTTGGGGCGGAAACCTACCTTGAAGAAGCCTCCAACGCAAAAGTCGTGCCGGAGGTACGCCGGGAGGCTAGAAAGTTGCGTTTAACCCCAAATAATAGCGATTTCGGGCGTACTCACGCAACGTGATGTCGGACAAAACCTCGGTGTGACTGTATCCGGCGAGAGCGGCAAACATCGTATTGATCTCGTAACGGAAACCGAGTGAAAAATCGACCGTGTCCTCGGTAAAAGAGGGCGTGAAAAAGGTCGGAGCGAGAAAGCTCTCGTTCTCGTCGTGCTGATAGTAAATCGAGAGGGTGGAGGAGATGCGCGGGGTAAACGCGTAATTTGCCCGCAGCCCGGTGCGAAACGAAGTGCGCGAGGCCGCTCCCGGGATGTCGGGTTGGTCGAGGCCGTAGCGACTGTTCCAGCTCAGCGAGGAATGCTCGGAGAGCGCATAATTGAGCGTCGCCTCGCCATAGGGCGAAGTGCGCTCGCCAAAGGTGTCGAATTCGCGGAACTGGACACCGCCACGGAGCGAGATGTTGAAGCGCGGATTAAAACTGTGATCGAGCCCGGCGAGGGCGAAGTGCGTCATCGAATCGCGCGGCGCGGTGTCGTAGTCGATGATCTCGTAGCGATATTCCGCGACCGCGGTCGTGGTCGGGAGAACGAGAAAGCGAAACTCGTTTCCGAACGTGTGCTCGGTCCGATCCTCAAAGATCCCGACCGAGCTGTCGTCGTAGTGAAGCGCGCCGAGCGTGTAGCTGGTCACGGTCGAAAAGCGAGGCGCCCATTGGTAGGAGACGGAAAATTTGTCGGAGGTGAAAAAGTAATTTCCGCTCCGTCGATTGACGCCGAAACTGGCGAAGCCGGTGTTAAAATCAGGCTCTGATTGGTAGGCGAGGTAAAGCGCAGCTCCCAGTCCGAGACGTGGCGTCACTTGATGGCTGGCGGTGAGGCTGAAACCGGTCGTGATGTCGTATTCCTGACCGAACGGTCGGTTATAATAATAGCTCAATCCGCCGAAAGCCTCGAGCGCCAACTGGGTGCGCGCGTCCCCAAATTTATAATCGAGGACGATGTTCCCGTTCGTGTAGAAAGAGCTAACCGTGTTGTTTTTCGTCGTGTAAACGTTGTCGTCGTAGCCCTCGCGGACTGAGACTGAAACCCGGAAAGGCGACCGCGAAAAATTTCCCGTTCCGAGATCTGGAGTGGCCGCATCGGCGACCGTGGTGGCGACTTCAGCAGACTGGCTGACTTCCCCCGAGGCCGTCGTCGAGGGCAGGGCGTCGGGATTTTCCTGAGCGTTCAAACTACCCAACGCACAGAAAAGCGCTGTCGTTCCGAGAGCAAAACGGGCAACAAAATTAGACAATTGATTCCTCATGAACAGCGCGATGGGAGATAGTTGACGGCGTCCACTTGGGACCATTTCGGGCGCAGAGTATGCATTTGGCATTAGGAGAGCAATCTAATTCTGCGACTATCGCGCAGATCGTTCACGGCTCAGCCGAGAGCGGCTTGCCTTTCTCGGGATATTCATTCCGGCGAGGCTGCGCGCCGGTGTCGGTGCGACTCCACAAAGCGAGATGCGCCTGGTAGGAATCCCGGGTCACTTTCGAGCGCGGGTCCCAGGCGAGAGCACGTCCAAACATCCATTCCGCTTCCGGAAAACGCCCGAGCGCATCGTAGACCCGGCCGAGCGCGATGAGAAAAGTTTCGTCGTTAGGCGCGAGCGCCAGCGCGCGCTGAAAGGGATTGAGCGCGGCTTCATAAAACGAGATGCCGGCCAGCGGATTGGAGAGCGCTTCGGCCCGCCGGACCCGGCTTTCGCCGAGATAAAAAAGCGTCTCCGGATTTTGATCGTCGAGCGCCAACGCCTCCTGCGCCCAGCGCATGGCCGAGAGATGCCGCTCATCGCGCAAGGCGACGCGCGCGCGCTCGGCGAATAATTCCGCCCGCGCGTAGCGGAGCGAGCCGGCCAGTAAAACCAAACCGAGCACTGGCAAGGCGAGGCGTGCCCAGTCCAGCGGCGCGGGCGTTTCCGCCGCGTCCTTTTCGCGCTCCCTTCCCGGGTTTGCAAAAATGCCGAAGACAAATGCGAGCAGGCAAAGGTTCGCGGGAATGTGGAGATTAAAATCGAAAACCGAATGGACGACGTACGCCGCGACGGCTCCGAAGGCGCCGATATTCAAAGCCAGGTTATTGCTCAGCGGCAGCCCCGAAAGCGCCAGCCGCCGCGGCCCGAGTTTTTGGAAAGCCTCCCATCCCCGCCAGAGATGCGCGCCCAGGAAAAAGAGAAAACCGAGCGCGCCGACGACACCGTATTCCGCCAGCAGGTGCAGGTAATCGTTATGCACTTCAACCGGATCAAGCTGCACCCGTTCGCTGCGAAAATGGCGTCCGTAATAAAGATATGTCCCGCTTCCGGTGCCGAAGATTGGCTGCAATTTCCACTGCTCAATCGCCGCTTTCCAGAGATCGATCCGCACGTTTTGGGTATCGATCACATTCTGCGCGCGACCGCTCAGGTAATCGCTTTTCTGAAAACCGAAGAAGAGCGCGCCGACCAGCAGCAGCGCGAGCACCCCGCCTCCCAGGGCCGTCCGCCAGAAAAGCGCAGCGCCGCCACGCCGCAAGACCAGCAGGGTGAGAACAGCCACGACCAGCAGGCTGCCCACCGCCCCGAGATAGCCGCCGCGACTTCCCGTTAGGGCGAGGCCCGCGAAACAAATGCCGCCGGCATACCCGACGAGCAGCTTTGCCCAGATCGGCCAGCGACTCCAGCAGGCCAGGCTGAAACAAAAAATGCCGATCACCTCGACGAGGCCGGCAAAGTGATTCGGACAGGCGTAAAAACCGCTCGCGCGACGCCCATAATCGAAGCGCTGCAAAAACGGGATCAGCATGAAATTATCTCCGCTTCGGAATTGAACCGCGCCGATCCCCACCTGGACCAGCGCCACGACCAGCAGGAAAAGCAGGATCGTCATCCGCCACCGCGCGGAAGTAATAAAGAAGGCGACCGACAGGTAGATTACGAGTCCGGCCAGGACCGAAAAAATATCGGTCCGGGCCAAATAGGGCACGGGCGAAAACCAGGCACGGACCAAAATGTAACCGAAGAAAACAGCCGAAGCCCAAAGACAGATGCGTTCCGGCGCCGGTTTCAGGCGACGGAGAGAAAAGAGGGCCAGCAAACCGGCCACTCCGAGAAGCGCATAAACCGGCAGGCTGTAAACAAGGCGGGTGCCGCCGACCAATACCTGAATGGCCGCCAGGCTGAGCGCAATAATGACGGCGGCGAGCAATTCGCTCGCGCGAGAAATAAAGGAAGCGTTGGCGGCCACAGGGCGCCGAAGTTACAGCAAACCGCGGCCCGGCAACGAAATATTTTTGGCCGCGGCGTTTGATCGGTTGGCCTCACGCCTAACGATTTGTCGAAGGACTCGTCTCACAAGGCCCGAGGACCGCTCCGGGGTTCGTGCGCAGGAACTCCTCGAGCAGGCTCGTCCGCACCGCGCGCGGCGTGCCATGATCGCAAACGAGGTTCAACGGCTCGTGCGGATCGAACCCTTCGTCCGGGCCATTGCTCGTCCCGATCATCGCTGACGGTTCAGGCGCGAGCGACGCCTCGGGGCGCTCGGCCGTTTTCTCTTTTCGCTGGGTTGCCGCCCGGATTGTCTCCGCGCAATCCGGCGCTTTGGCCATCGCCGCGTCTGTGATCTTCGCGACATCGCCTTCCGCCGCGGTCGCCGCCGCCACGACCGCGCCGGTCACTTCGCAATTCGCCTTCCCGATGCAACGCAGAATCATCCCCACACTTTCGGCGGCCAACTCGCGTCGCGCCAGCACGGCCGCCTGCGCGAATACCGGAGCGCTCGAGCGGCGCCGGCGCACGGCGGCACAGACCGCGCTCAGGAATTCAATCTGCGTCGCATTCTTCAGCGTTTTCTTTTCCGGCAACTGCGCCGCGATCAATTCGGCTGCGGTCGTTTCCCGGGCCGCGAGCAGTTCGGGCATGGAGACGGTCCAAAAAACAGCCGCCAGCAACAGCAGCGTGCCGAGCATGAGCGTGGTCTGCGTTCTCCTCCCGGCCTTCGGTCCACCCGCGGTTGAGTTGCGCAATGAATTCATCGGCAATGTGAACAACGCTCGCGTCCGGGGAGCGGGCAAAGGGAATCGAACCCTCATAGCCAGCTTGGAAGGCTGGAGCTTTACCATTAAGCTATGCCCGCGCGCGCATAAGCTGCCGCGCTCCCCAGCGCTTGCCAAGTTTTTTCGTGACGCGTGCCCGGACTTGCCAACAGGCCCCTGCCCGGGTAGCAACTTATGGATGAAACTACTGCGCCTGTTCGCTCTTCTTGCCCTCTGCGCCACGGCGCGGGCCGATCTCACCGTCGTTCAAAGCATGGAAGGCATGCAAGGCGCCCGCAAAATCACCTTCAAGGTCAAAGGCGACAAAGCGCGCATCGAAGTCACCCCGCAGGTCACGACCTTGGTCGACGCGAAAACCGGCGACCTAACGACACTCTTGAACGATCGCAAGAGCGTCATGCGCATTTCCGGCGAGCGCGCCAAGGCGATGGCCGAGATGGCGAAGTCATTCGTAAAACAGGAGACGCCCGAGCAGGCCCTGCCCAAACCGACCGGCCGCAAGGAAACGATCAACGGCTACGAGACGGAGGAATACGTGACCGACTCGCCCAAATATCACGCCAGTTACTGGGTCGCGAAGACGTATCCAAATTACCAAAGCATCCTGCAACAAATGTCGCTCCTGCAGCGGGGCGCGTTTGCCGAAATCACCAAAGGCATGCCTGATTACCACGCGCTGCCCGGCCTGCCGCTGCGGACGAAAATCAAAACAGAGGGCCAAAGCGAAATCACCAGCTCGATCGAATCAGTTAGCCTCGCGCCTTTGCCCGCTTCAGATTTCACCATTCCGGCCGGTTATTCCGAAATGAAGATGCCCGATTTCCTCGGTGGCAAACAACCGCCCGACAAAGCCGGCACGCCATGACCGGCAGACGGCCGCGCCTGATTCTCGCCTCCGCCTCCCCTCGCCGCCGCCAATTACTTTCCGAGGCCGGCTACGATTTTGAAGTCGTCGCGCCAGTGGTGGAGGAAGTGCAACCCGAGAAGTTAACCGTTCGCGAGGCCACTTCCTATAATGCTCTTCGCAAAGGCCTGGCCGTCGCCCGCGCGCATCCCGGGCGCGTCGTCCTCGCGGCCGATACTCTTGTCGCGCTCGATCACCAATTGATCGGCAAACCAGCCGACCGCGCCGATGCCGCGCGACTTCTCCGTCTCCTCAGCGGCCGGACCCATGTTGTCGCTTCGGGCGTTTTCATCGCCCATCTGCACCGCGGCCGATCGATCGCCTTCTCCGTCCTCTCGCGCGTCCAATTCAAAAAATTGCGCGAGAAAATGATCGCGGATTACCTGGACACGATCGATCCGCTCGACAAAGCCGGCGCCTACGCCGCCCAAGGCAAAGGCGGCGCGATCATCGCCCGCATCCTCGGCTCGCGCAGTAACGTCATCGGCCTCCCCTTGGAGAAAACCGCCACCGCCCTCGATCTCTTCGAAATCCGCCCGCGCGCTTAACGCCTAACGCCTAACGAGTTTCGACCACGACCGGTTCCGCGGTCGCCGCCTGCGCTTCCTCGCGCCGCTCCCGCTTCAGCACGCGATACAGGAACCAGACGATAAAACAATTCACCGCCAGGATCAGGATCGAGACCACGCCTGGGTGATACCAGGCGTGCCGCACTTCGAACGGGATCAAAATCGCCGTCGCAAAAACCATCAGCATCTCCGCCCAGCGCTTCTGCAGATAAACGCCGATTCCTTCCGTGAACAGAACCGCCGAAGTGAAGAGCGCGATCACGCCCGTCAACTGCAAGAGCCCGCCCGTCATCGCATCCTGCAACTGGTTCAGGAAATAAAGCATCGTCCGGCTGTGCGCCACCATCAGCTCGCCGTCCACCCAGTCCGAGATGTCCTCCATCCACTGCGTCCGGCTGTGCAGGAAGAGGAGCGAGGCACCGATCGCGAGCAGGATCACGCCCTGCAGGATCTTGAAGATCGCGATCATCTTCAGATAACGCACCCGCCGCTGCGGCCGCAGCATTTTCTGGATCGGCGCCGGCGTGCTCATCTCCGTACGTGTCGCAGAAGCGTCCGCGATCTCAAGAGGGACGACTCTCCCGGAAGCAGATCTCGAGTTTGTTCCCGCTCGGGTCCTCGAAAAAAACGGCGTAATAGCCCGGCGAGTATTCGCGGCACAACTCCGGGCCCTCAATATTCCGCCCGCCCGCCTGCCTAACGATCTCGCCCAGCCGCTCCACTTCCGCCGGCGATTCCGCCCAGAAGGCGATCCGGTTCGCGTTCGGCGCATGCTTTGGGTCGATCTCGAAAGCGAAAAACGCCGTCGCTTTGTCGCCCGGGGCCTGGTAGGTGCGCACGTTGTCATCGCCATTCGCCTCGGAAAAGCCGAGCGCGGGCAGCAACCGGCTGTAAAACTTTTGCGCCGCCGCCATGTCGGCGACCCGCAGGTCGATGTGATCGAAGATTCGTGCTTTCATTTGTCGTTAGGCAGGAGAAAGGAGGAGGCGGGCGATCGAGAGATAAAATAACAAAGTCAAAATATCCGCCAGCGCCAGTGTGAGCGGCCCGGCCGCGATCTTCGGATCCAGCCGCAACGCGTGCAACACCGACGGGATGCTCAAACCGAGCAGACACGCCATCACGAGCGAGGCCAGGATGCTCCCGCCGATCACGACCGCCGGCCAGCCCGCCCCGAGCCAGAACCAGACAATCGCCCCCACCAGCAAGCCACAAGCACAACCCAGCAGGAACGCCGTCGCCACCTCCCGCCGCAGCGTCGCGAGATACCAGCGCAGCGTCGGCCGGCTCGAGCGCAACGCCTGGATCGTCACCGCCATCGATTGAATACTGACGCTCTCCCCCAGCCCGAGCACGAGCGTGAGAAAAAACGCGATCACCAGGCTCTGCGCGAGCGTGACCGCAAACGCGCTCGCCAGGAGCGCACAAGCCGTCCCGCTCCCGATCGTCGCGAGCAGCCAGGGAAACCGGAAACGAAACGCCCGCAGCGGACCCGCGCCGCGCACTTGCTCCACATGGAAACCGATCGACTCGAAAACATCCTCGTGCTGTTCCCGTTCCGCGATGTCGAACACCTCCTCGGTGAAAACCCCCACATCGATCAACCCGAGAATCCGTCGCTCCCGATCCACCACCGGGAAAGCAAAAAACTTATGCAGAACAAAAAACTCGCACGCCTCCAGCAACGTCGCCGTCTGCGGAATCGCGATCACCCGCTTGATCATGAGATCGCCGATCCGCTGCTCGAGCGCCGCCGTCAGGAGCCGCCGGGTCGGGAGCACCCCGACCAGCCGGCGTTCATCATCCAGCACGTAGAAATAAACGATCTTTTCCCCGATCCCCTTCCGCCGCACCGCCTCCAGCGCCTCGCGCGCCGTCATCGCCTCGCGCAGTTGTGCGAAATCCTGCCGGATAAATTCCGTGACCGGCTGGTCGAGATGTTGCGGGGCGCCATTCATCGGCGAGACCATACCCGGTAACACCCCGCCTTTCGAACCAAAGACGATCCAGGCTTGCCTGCCGTCACCCCACTCGCCAGACTCGCCCCCTTATGACACACCGCCTCAAAAGAATCGCCCCGCTCCACGCGGGAAAAATCTTCGCCGTCCTCTACGGCTGCATGGGCCTCATCTTCCTGCCCTTCATCGCCCTCGCGGCGATACTCGGTGCATTCGCCCAGCACGCCCAATCGACCCAAACCGGACCCGCCGTGGCAATCGGCGGCATGCTCCTCGGGATGGGCATCGCGATGCCGATCATCTACGCCGTGATGGGCTTCATCATCGGCCTGATCGGCGCCGCGCTCTACAACCTCATCGCCGGCTGGGTCGGCGGCCTCGAGTTCGAGGTGGAGTAGCGAAAGCGCCCCTGGCAAACCGGCGAGCGCTTCCTTAGCCCCGGGAACCGCTAATTAAGGCAAAAAGCACCCCTTCCGCCTCCTCAGGCCCCTCGTTCCCAAAAAAAGCTCTTGGAATCCGGGGCCGATCTCGTGTTTCTATCGGCAGCGCATCGCCCCATGCTTTACTTCCGCGATTACCATTGGCTGCTCGTCCACGGCTACTCGCATTTCCAGGCCTACATCACCCCGCAGCAGCGCAAACCCGAGCAGGTCACCTGGTTTCTTAATCTGCGCTACGAAGCGACCGGACCGGCCTGGCGCCGGGTGACGCACCGCCCGCAGGTCTGGCTCGAAGTCTCCAGCTTCCGGCCGCCCTCGGGTTCCTGGAAGGACCTCGAAAATACGAGCTACTGGGACCTGCCGACCGAGGACGATTGGTGGCCTTTCCACAAGCGCGGTTTTCTCGACTTCTCTTTCTTTCCTAACCACGCGCAGGCCGAAAAGGAGATCAGCACGGGTATCGGCGACCACCTCTGGCGCGTGGCCACCCGCGAGGGCCGCTGGTTCACCGTCGAGATGGCGCTCCTGTCGGATGATTATCAGCCAGAAGAGCTGGAAACATTACCCGCCCTCGTCAGCCCGGCCGGCGAGCCACTCGAGGAAGAAGCCCTGCGCTGGAAAGAGCAAGCCGAGCTTTACCTGATCGAGAATATCCCCTTCGGGACCGTTTACGTCCGCGTCCCGCGCAACGCCCGCGACGTCGAAACCTATGCCATGGCGCGCGCCGAGGCACTCATCGGCGGCCTGGGCGAGCCGGAGAAAATCAAGATCATCGATCAACTAAAGCGGCAAAAGGACGACGCCGCCGCGTGGAATGAAATTTCGGTCGAGTTGCACTACCACGGCCGCTACGAAAGCTAGACGATGAGCTGGATTCAATGGCACGACGAGGTTTGGCCGGTGACGGACGACCAGGCCGAATTGCGGGTTTATCTCTGGCCGCCCGATTGCGGATATCCGCGACCCTCCTGGCATTTCGAGCTCATGCACCTCTTCCGGCCGCCCGATGCCGATGCGACGAAGGATTATTCTCGCGACCGCTGGATAGGCCTGGAACTCGAGGAGCTTTTTTTCCACGAGCCCGATTGGCGGCGTCTTTCCCGGCACGAGATCCGCGCCACGCCCGCCTGGCACGACGCCCATGAACATTTCATGCAACATCATCGCCTCGTGGAATCCCGGATCACCCTCGGCTGCAAACAGGTCCGCCGCACTGCGGATGAGCCGCGCAAAACGGCCGGGCAGGAATATTGGCGCGCCCACGATTTCATCATCCGCTTCGGCGAGCGCGACGGCCTTTGTTTCCCCTGCGAAATCGACGCCTGGATGATCCACGAAGATGACTACAACCGGACGGAACCCGAGGACCCGGCCACGATCGCGCCCTTCGCCGCCACCCCGCCGAACCTGCGCGTCATCACCCGCGCGCTTCTCGTCGGGATCAGCGCCGCCGTCCCGCGCGCCGGGCACCGCGACCCGGCGGCGGCGGCGCGGCGCTTGATCGAGGAAGGAATCGGCTACGACGGCGAGCTGCGCGATCCCGAGATCGAATGGGATCTACGCCGCGACCTCGAGACTAACGATTACGTCGAGAATCCAGGCTGGTCCTCGACCGTCCGCTTCTCCACCGGGGTCTCGATTTACAAGGATCCAATTTAATCGTCTTTGGCTGTCAGGGCAGCCGGTAGACCTCGACCAAAGCCACCCCGGTGGCGCCATTTTTTCCGGAGACGATGGCTGTATGAGCTGTCGGCGGGATGGCGACGAGGATGGCTGATTCGAGGTCGTTGGTCGGCGGGATGCCGGTGGCCGCGATTTCGGTTTGCTGGGTGTCCTTCCAGTTGTCGTTGCTCATGACGAGGGCGCCGTTCGCGTCGTGTAGTTCGAGGGTGGGATCGGCGAGCGCGTTGCTCACGCCTTGCTGGGTGAGCGACGGGCCGAGGGCGCGGATCAGGACGTTGGCTGGATCGGCTCCGTTGCCGAGAATGAAACCACCGATCATGACGTTGTCGCCGGTTTCGACAAACCCGCGGGTGCTGATGTTGGCCAACTGGGAATCGGCGGCTGTGTCGAGATCGTAGGCTTCGACCAGGCCGACTCCACTGGTTCCATTCTTGCCGCTGACGATGGCGGTGTAGATGTCGGGTGCGAGGGTCGCGACGATGGCGGACTCGAGGTCATCGCCGGGGGCGGCGCCCGACGCCTCGATCTCGGCTTGCTGGGTGTCCTTCCAGTTGTCGTTCGTGGTGATGACGCTGCCGTCTTTTCCATGCAGCTCGAGAATGGGATCGGCGAGGGTATTGGCAACGCCCTGCCCGGCGAGGGAGGGTCCGATGGCGCGGAGGAGGATTTTCTTCGAGTCGCTGCCGGTAATGATAAAGCCGCCAATCAGGACGTTGTCGCCGGTCTGGACCCGCATGCGGGTGGAGATGTTCAGGAGTTGCGACCCGGAAGGAGAGGGCGAAGGCGATGGGCTGGGCGTGGGTGTCGGGGTGGAGGCAGCGACCGTGACAATCCCGACCATCCCGCAGCAGACGCCGTGGGGGGTGCAATAGTAGTTATACGTTCCGGCGCCCGGGAAGGTGTAGGTAAAGGTGGCGCCCGTCTTTAGGACGCCGGAATCGAAGAGGCCGCTTGGGTGCCCCGGAGTGCCGGCGGTAACGCTGTGGCCCGTCGTGCCCCAATTCCATGTGACCGTGTCGCCGGGCTGGATCGAGACGTTGTAGGGCTCGTAGGTGAAGTTGCCCGTGGGATCTACTGTCACCGTGAAAGATTTGGCGAGCGCGGCTTTCCCGGCCAAGAGGAGGGTCGTGAGAAAAATGGCGCCGAGCAGGCGCCGTCCAAGATTCGATTGTGTGGTCATTGGTGTTTGTTCCTTCAGGTTGCTTCTCGTCGTGAGGTGGTTAGTTCGGCCCGCCACTGGTGTAATGCAGGATTTCCGGGCGAAGGTTACGCAGGACAGCGCGAAATCTTTCCGGTAGGCCGCGGCAACTCGGGTGGGAGTGAACTCCGGGGAGCGCGGGGAAAACGGCTCGGAGCTTGCCTGTTGTGTTATGCTCCTGGCACCCTTCTCTTTCTCTCGATGCAAATTACGCCTTCATCTGGTTCCTCGGCTTCGCCGTTCCCGCCGGGATTCCAGTTCCATCCTTTTCGCTTCATCCTCGGGCTGATCGGTCTCATCGGGATCATCATCACGGTGCTCTCGCTGCTCTTTGGGTTTGTCTCCATCCCGACTAATTCGGTCGGGGTGAAGCTGCGCTTCGGCGCTTATCACAGCACGGAAGGGCCTGGGCT
>DASXYO010000159.1:0-9332 GCA_036502465.1 Chthoniobacterales bacterium | reverse complement strand
CTCGAGCTCCGGCGAGAGCTCGACGTTGGAATGGTGAAACATGATTTCCACGAGCAGCGCCGTTTGCCAGGCGGATAGCGCGAACGGACAAACCCCGATCATCACGATCTGCAAGGCCCGCCATGGGACGGAGAGCATGAGCTCGCCAAAATGGAAGCGCAGCGCAGTTGAGGCGTCCATGTCGAGATCGACATGGTGGACCTGGTGAAACCGCCAGAGAAACGGCACTCGGTGCGTGAGGACGTGCCAAAGGTAGAGAGTGTAATCGAGGAGGCCGATGGCGAGTGCGATTTCGAGCCAGGGCGCAAGGTCCAGCTGCTTCAGCAGGCCGATGCTTCGCCTTTCCACCAGCCGGGCCAGCGGCCTCACGATCGGTTGTTCGGCCAACTGCACACTGACCGCGCCCATCGTCGCGACCGCGAGATTGCGCACGTTGCGGCGTAGTTTTGATTCGACCGCGCGGCGCCGGAGGGGCCGGAGATTTTCCAGCAAAACGAGCGCTCCGAAAGTGCCAAGAGTCAGAACCGCGCCCAACCAGCCGGGAACATTTTTCTCGCGGATTCGCTTCATCCAATTGCAATCGTGGTTGCCTGCCCGATTGCTCCTCAGGTTAAGTCCGGCCGCGAGCAGCGACCGCGTTACTCAGTCCGCAACGCCGTCATCGGCGTGACCCGCATCGCGCGTCTCGCGGGTAGGAAGCAGGCGAGCAGTGCCGCGGCGCCAAGCATCATGCTCGCTACGATCAACGCCACCGGATCACTTGGGCTCACCTGGTAAAGCATCTTTGCGAGAAGGCGGCCGAGACCGAGCGCGAGGAGCAATCCCACCGCGAGGGCGAAGCCCGTCTGCAACGCGCCTTGCTTCATGATCAACGCGAAGACGTCGCTCCGGTCCGCGCCGAGCGCCATCCGGATGCCGATCTCGCGCGTCCGACGTGCGACTGCATACGCTTTCACTCCGTAGACACCGACCGCCGCGAGGAGCAGCGCAACACCACCGAAAATTCCAAATAACACCGCGGCGAAACGCACCGCCCACAACCCGACGTCTTTTGCCACGATGTTTTCGAAGGGCTCGATCCGCAAAATCGGCATGGCGGGATCGACCTGCTGCAAGGTTTGCCGAATGGTCGGCATCATCGCCGCGACCGCCGCCGGATCGTCCCGGTCCAACCGAGCCTGGAGGATAACGCCGCCGCTGTAGGCCTGGGCGAGCGGGGCATAAATCCGCTTCGGCATTTCATCGGTCAGGATCTCGTGCCGATGGCTGCTCACGATCCCGACAATCGTGAAATCGTTAGGCGAGCCGTCGGTCGGCGCTTGCGTGTAGCGCAGATGCTGGCCGAGCGCGTCGGTTTTTGGGAAAAGCTTTTTCGCCATCATCTCATCGATGATCAAGACCGGTGGCGAACCTTTGTTCTCCGCCTCCGTCTCGGTGAAATCGCGCCCGCGCAGCAGCCGCACTCCAATGGTATCGAACCAACCCGGGGTGACCGCGGTGAAAAGGCCACCCGCGCCTGGCTCCGGCGCATTCGGATCGGTTTTGCTTGTGACTGCTTCATCCATCCGCATGACGCGCCGGGCGTTGGTGATATTTCCGAATGGAAGCATCGTCGTTAGGGCAGCCGCGCGCACCCCCGGCAGCTGACGCACCCGATGGAGCGCGGCGAACATCGTTCGTTGTGCCGTGGCCTCGCTCATTTGCCCGAGAGTGAAATCCATTTCTGCCGAGATACTGCCGCGACGTTCGAACCCCGGATTCAATCCCCCGGCCTTGAGCGCCCCGCGAAAGAAGAGCCCGGAACTAAAGAGCAGGGTGAGCGACAGCGCGATCTGCGCCATGACGAGAAGGTGACGCGCGGCGAAGAAGCGATTGAGCCGGCCGACGTGAGCGGGTTCGCCCACTTGTTGTTTCAAATCGTGCACCAAATCAGCGCGCGAAGCCTTCAAGGCCGGCCCGAGGCTGAAAAGCAGAGTCGCGACAAGGCAGATAAGAAACGTCACGCCGAGGATGGTCGCATCCGGGTGGAGATGGACGACGATGGAAAAATTCATCGAACCAAAAAGGCCGGCTAACGAACTTAGGAGCACATCATTGCTAAAAAGACTGATCATCAGGCCCAACGCGCCGCCCGCCAGGGCCAGGAGCAGTCCCTCGCAAAGCAGTTGCCTAACGATGCGCCAGCGGCTGGCCCCGAGGGCAAGCCGGAGCGCGATCTCCTTCGCGCGATTGGCGCCACGGGCGAGGAGCATATTGGCGAGATTGAGACAGGCGATGAGCAGGACCGCTCCCGCCATCGCCAGCAGCAACGTGCCGATAAGCCCGATCGGTCCGTCATCCGACGGCGTGGTGCTGATGCTGAAACGCGACGGCGCCTGGATCTGCAATTCCCGCGCGCCGGTGGAATCGGGCGGCTGAATCGCCGTCAACCGACTGGCCAGGGCGGGCAGGCGCGCCTTGGTTGCTTCAGTCGTTAAGCCGGATTTCATGCGGGCAACCAGGTTGAGAGTGTAATTCTTCGCCTCAGCCAGCGGCAGCTTACCGCTCGAGTCGCTGAAGGCGGTCCCGAGTTGCGAGTAAACGCCTAATGGCACCCAGAGATCCGGCGCGAGCAGCGAATTCGTCCCGGCGAAGCCTTCCGGGGTCACCCCGATGAGACTGTAGGTGCGGCCATTCACCGTCAGCGGCTTGCCGATGAGGCCGGGACGGCCGCCAAGCTTCTTGTAATAAGGATAGCTCGCCACCACGACCGGGACGTTGGCGTCCGGCTTGCACTCCGTCGCATCGTAGAAGCGGCCGACCGCCGGTTTCACACCCATGAGGGAGAAGTAATTCTCCGAGGTTAGAAAAATAAAACTGCGCCGCATGCTGTCCCCGTTCCCGATGCCGGCCAGGCCGAAGCCCATCGCCGCGACGTCGGAGAAGACGTCGTTATTCTCCCGCAGGGCACGAAATTCATTGTAGGAAAACGGGCGGTAATCATGTGCTGCACCCTGGCGCGCGGTGAAGACGTTGACCACTTCGGCCGGCCGCACCGGCACCACCGGGCGCAGCATCACTCCGTTGACGAGCGCGAAGACCGCCGAGTTTACACCGATGGCAATGGCGAGAGTGAGGACCGCGACGGTGGTGAACCCCGGCGTCTTGAGCAACTGCCGGAACGCGAACTTGAAATCCTGGATCATCATCAGTGAGATGCACCGCCGGCGGTTTTGGATTCAGAATTGTTTTACGGTTGCGCGGGCGGCAGCGCGCCGGAGTTTGGACACGCCATGGGAATACCTGTCCAAAGCCTTCATATCGGCATGCAAGTGCGTCATCCGCGCTACGGCGTCGGGACGATCAAAGCGCTGACCGAGCACACTGCCGACATCAATTTCGACGACGCGCCGCGGACGATTGATCCGGCAACGAGCGAAGTCACTGCGGCCGAACCGACCGCCCGCCTAACGGAAATGGAAATGCCGCTCTCGGCGCTCATCCGCCAGGCGGCGCAGGCGATGGTCGACGCGCTCGGTCTCGAAAAATCGGATCAATTGGTTGAAGGCCTCGCGACCCGCTGGCAACGCGGCACACTCGCCCTCCAATCAGCGGATTCGTCGCTCCAGGCGAAGGAAGTGCCGCTCGAGACTTTTTTTCACAAGATCGTGATGATCCGGAACAACCTCCGTGTCCTCGAGCAGAAGGTGAACGCGAACGAGAAATTGAGCGACGCCGACAGGTTCGACCTGCAACAATACATTACCCGCTGCTACGGCTCGCTGACGACTTTCAACGTCCTCTTCAAGGAGAAGGAAGATCAGTTCAGAACTAGCTGATGCCCTAATTCCCGACAGACACCGTCTTGGCGTTCATGAACTCGTGCATGCCTAACGAGCTCAGCTCGCGTCCGTATCCGGAGCGTTTGACTCCACCGAACGGCAGCCGCGGATCGGACGCGACCATCGCGTTTACGAAAACCATTCCGCACTCCAGTTCCTCGACGAACAATTCCTGCTCGCGCGGGTCGTTCGTCCAGACGCTTGCACCGAGTCCAAAATCGCTCTCGTTCGCAAGCGCGATCGCTGCCGCCGCGTCTTTCACCCGGAAAAGGAGCGCGACCGGGCCGAAGACTTCCTCTCGAAACGCTGGCGCATCTTCCGGAATTTCCGCCAGCACGGTCGGCGGATAAAAGTTCCCCTTCCCTTCCATTGGTTCCCCTCCGGCCAGCAATTTTGCGCCGGCGGCGACCGACTTGCGGACCTGCTCGTGCACGCCATCGCGGATCGACGGCGTCGCGAGCGGACCGATCTCGGTCTTCTCGTCGAGCGGGTCGCCCACCTTCAGCGCGCGCATCCGTTCCACAAATTGACTAACGAACTGGTCATAGATCGACTCCGCGACCAGGAAGCGCTTGCCCGCGATGCACGATTGACCGCTGTTCTGCGTGCGCGCCTTCACCGCAGTCGTTAGGGCCGCTTCCAGATCAGCGCCGGGCATAACGATAAAAGGATCGCTCCCGCCCAGCTCGAGAACGCATTTCTTGATCTCGCCACCCGCCGCCGCCGCGACCGCGCTGCCCGCCCTGTCACTCCCGGTCAAAGTGACCGCCTTGATCCGGCGATCCTTGATCAGGGCCGCGACGCTATCCGACTCGATGAGCAAGGTCTGGAAAACACCCTCCGCCGCCCCCGCGCGCCGGAAGATGTCTTCGATGGCGAGCGCGCATTGCGGGACGTTAGCGGCGTGTTTGAGCAGGCCGACATTGCCCGCCATTAAGGCTGGCGCCGCGAAACGGAAGACCTGCCAGAAGGGAAAATTCCAAGGCATGATCGCGAGCACCGCGCCTAACGGCTGCCAGCGCACCGAACTGCGCGCCGCCGAGGTCTGGACCTGCTTCTCCTCGACGAAACGTTCGCCGTTTTCCGCGTAGTAGCGGCAACCGTTGGCGCATTTTCGCACTTCGTCGCGCGCTGCGCTGATTGGTTTGCCCATCTCGAGGGTAATGATTCGCGCCAGCGCCTCGACTTCCTGCTCGAGCAAATCGGCAGCGCGGGAAAGAATCGCGGCGCGATCGGCAAACGGCGTCTTGCGATAGACCCGGAAGGCAGCATCAGCCGCGGCCAGTTTCCGCTCCAGCTCCGCTTCGTTCAGGGGTTCGAATTCGCGCAACTTTTCGCCCGTCGCCGGATTGACCGATGTGATCGCCATCCTTCAGTCAACAGCCACAATCGAAAGCTGACAACTCGTTAGGTTGACGGCCGCCCAGCCGGCCGGCGTCGTCGCCATCCATTTGCGACGCCGCCGGCCTTCTTCTGGCTTTACGAGTTGCGATTAGCGTAAGCCGCCGGTGGCGAGGAGAGTCTCACCCGTCAGCCAACCGGAGTCGTCGGAAGCGAGGAAAACCGCCATTGAGGCGATGTCGCCCGGCTGACCAATGCGACCAAGCGGAGTCTGCGCGGCCAAGGTCTTTTCAAGATCTGATCCAATAATGCCGGCCGCGTGCGTGCCTTCCGTTTCCACGGGACCGGGATTGATCGCGTTGACCCGAATCTTGCGACCGCCCAGTTCTTTTGCCAACACGCCGGTGATGGCATCCACTGCACCCTTCGTGCCGGTATAGACCGCGCTATTCGGCGGAGTGATCGTCGTCGCTCCCGAGCTGATATTGATGATGCTCCCGCCGTCCCCGAGATGCTTCGCCGCTGCCTGCGTAGTGAGGAGAAGTCCAAGCACGTTGACATTAAACTGCCGGTGAAAATTCTCCTCGGTGATCCCCTCGAGCGGAGCGAATTCATAAACGCCCGAGTTGTTCACCAGGATGTCGAGCCGGCCGTAGTTCTTGATCGCCGCCTTGATAATGCCCTGCGCTTCCGCCGCCTTCGAGACGTCACCGCCGACCGCGATCGCGGTCCCGCCGGCCTTGTGGATTTCGTCCACGATCTTGTCCGCCCCGGCTTTGCTCGAGGAATAATTGACGACCACGGAGGCTCCCTCCGCGGCGAGTGATTTGGCAATGGCCGCTCCGATGCCCTTGGAGGCGCCAGTCACGACCGCCACTTTGTTCGATAATTTCTTCATGATTTGGTTTTCTGTTGTGTGGAGACGAGTTCACTCGTCCCGTTGTTCGTAACTTGTGAACTAATGGACTAGTTGTCAAATTCGTGCTAAAGATTCGTCGTGCGACCGCTTCACCATCCCGCCGTCCGGGACATCACGGTCGAGGGCGTTCTCTACGCCCTCGCCGATCCGGTGCGCCTGCAGATTTTCGCCGAGCTGCGCGGCTCGGATTGCGCCCAGATCTGCTCCGAGTTTCTGGTCGTGGACAAGAAGGAGCTGCCCAAGTCCACCCTCTCCCAGCACTTCAAGATCCTGCGCGAGGCCGGCCTCATCCGGAGCGAGCGCAAGGGCGTGGAAATGCACAACACCACCCGTTGTGAAGAGCTCCAGGAACGTTTCGGCCCCATGATCCGCTCGATTCTTGAGGCTTATCTGCGCAGCCACGGCCGGCGCCGGAAACGGAAGGCGTAACCGCTCCCCGCCCGGGGCAGGCAAGGCCGCCGCTTCGACAAACCGCCCATCGCGGACGACAATCGCCGGATGGAGATCCATCAGCTCCGCTACGTCGTCGCGGTCGCGGAAGAAGGCAGCTTTTCACACGCGGCGGAGCGCGAACATGTCTCCCAGCCTTCGCTTAGCCAGCAAATCCAAAAGCTGGAAGCTGAGCTGAACCAGCAATTGTTCGATCGCCTGCCGCGCGCGGTTGTTCTCACCGAGGCCGGTCGCAGCCTCCTTGGTTACGCCCGGCAGATTCTCACCGGAATCGCCGATGCTCGCCGGAGCGTGGCTGCGCTGGGCGAGGAAGTGGCGGGGCGGCTCTCCGTCGGGGCGGTGCCATCGATCGCGCTCTACGTGCTGCCGCGACTTATCCGCGAGTTTCAGCAGCGCTACCCGAAAGTCACATTTGAGGTTTTCGAGGACACGACGGACAAACTCGGCCATCGCCTGGAGGACGGCACGCTGGACGTTGTCCTCGCCTCGTCGGGCGACGAACCGCTCACTCTCGAGCGCCATTCTCTCGGTAAGGAGCCGCTCCTTTTGCTCGTGCCGGAAAAGCATCGGCTGGCGCGCAAGAAGGCGATCAAGTGGAGCGATCTCGCCGGGGAGAAATTCCTCCTTCTCCACCCGGTCCATTCGCTCTCGGTGAAAGTGCGGCAATTACTCGCCGAGAATCATCTGAACCCTGAAATCGTGCTCCAGGGCGCGCAACTTGTGACGATCGCGAGCATGGTAGCGGCGGGCCTGGGCGTGACGGTTATCCCGGCGATGATGACCGGGACGGAATTCATCGGCGGATGTGTAGCGGTGCCATTTGCCCGCCCGGTGCCGACGCGCGAGCTGACGCTGCTGCGCAATCCCCTGCGCTTCGAGAGCAAAGCCGCTGCCGCGTTCCGCGCCGAAGCTGCCGCCGCTTTCCCGAGCCAAAACAATGTGGGAGCGGCCTCTGCGCCGCGTGGTTAGCGCCGCGAGACCCTCCCCACGTTTCAGCTTAATGGTGAAGGCTCATCACCTGGACAAGAGTGACCATCGGCCAGGAAGAGATGAGAACGATCAGGCCGAAAAGAAGAGACTCGGCGACCACACTGGGCCGTTCACGCTGCGCGTAGCGCTCGCTCAGGAAGCGACCGATGCGCGAGAGCGTCGAGCTCTTCGAATTCAGCAGCTGACCATATCGAACACTGCTGCTTAAGGTAGTTGTTTGCATGCCACACTAACGATCCACCGGCCTCTGCTTTGAAATACTTAATACCTGTGGCTGGCATAGGCGTTACCTATTCGCCGTGGGCCTGATCTTAAGGCCGCCGAAGGCCGCCTTCCAAAGGCCGCAACCTTACCGGATCGAATCACCCGGATTACCGACTGCAGAATGAGGATCGCGCCCCGCATTATCCTGACTAAAAACCATCCCCGTTGTCCTCAGGGTTCGCGAACCGAATCTCGAGCGCCGCTTCAACGACGCCCTTCGTCTGGTTCGTCGCTCCGGCTGGCGCTCCTTTCCGCGCTCACTCTCATGTCCGCCCTACCCTGGCTGACCTGGCGCCGACTTCTCGCTTGGTTTGCCCTTGAAATGGTCATCTACTTCTCCTACGGCGTGCGCCACACCCGTCTCGCCGGGAAAACGACCACCGCTGGCGATCGCGACCTGTGGAACCGGGGTCAGCGCTCGCATCGTGAATGAACGATGCGGAGCCGAGCTTTTCCTCCCGAGACCGTGATAAACGGCCCTGCACGATGCAAGCACTGGGATTGCATTGTTTTTTCGGACAGTGTGGTAAGGGTAATTTTGGTTAGCTGATTTGATTATTAGTTCGAGGGGAACAGTTCTTCAAATTGCCGCGGTGAGCGATAAGCGAGCGCGCTGTGCAGCCGGGTGCGGTTATAGAAGGTCTCGATGTAATCAAAGATGGCGGTACGGGCCTCGGCGCGGGTGGCGAAGCGGTGATGATAGACCAGCTCGTATTTGAGGCTGCTCCAGAACGATTCGATAAAGGCGTTATCGTAGCAGTTTCCCGCGCGACTCATGGAAGCGAGCAGGCCATGCTCGGCCAGGACTTGGCGATAAGCGGCGCTCGCGAACTGCATGCCGCGATCGGAGTGGACGATAAGGGTTCTGCCCGGCGGCCGTTGGGCCAAGGCCATGCGCAGCGCGGCGATGGTCAGTGGAGCGTCGAGGATGGGACTCATGGCCCAGCCGACGACGCGTCGGCTGTAGATGTCCAGGACTGCCACCAGATAAAGCCAGCCTTGGCCGGTCAGGACGCCGGTGGCATCAGTCACCCAAACCTGGCGCGGACGATCGACCTGCAAGCCGGGCAGACGATTGGGTGCGATTGGTCCGCCATGACGGCTGTCGGTCGTGGCATGACGATACTTGGAACGCTGCCGGGCAAAGAGACTCTCCTTGCGCATGAGCCGGGCGATGCGGTTGCGCCGTCCCGGACAACCGAGCACTTGGGCCAGGCGCGGGCTGCCATAGGTCTGGCGACTGCGGGCGAACTCTTCCCGAATCCGCGCCCGCAGGAACTGACTCTCGAGCTGACGCGGGCCGGGTCGTTCACGCCGCTCTTTCCAGTGGTAATAGCCGCTGCGCGAGACGAGCAAGGCCTCGCATAACCAGGCTACCTTATAGTTTTGGCCGCTCATCTGTTCGATCCGGGCATACCGCTGTGCGGCACTTCGGAGAGGATGCCCAGTGATTTTTTTAGCACTTCGCGCTGCTCCAAGAGTTTCGTGTTCTCGGCCCGTAAATGCTGGTTCTCCATTTCCAACTCTTCCAAGCTACGCCGCGGCTT
>DASXYO010000158.1:0-11256 GCA_036502465.1 Chthoniobacterales bacterium | reverse complement strand
GAGTAGGGCTTGTGCGTGTCGATCGTGGTCAGGTCCGGTTTCGGGTCCTGCATCAGGTCGGCCAGCTTTGGTTCGTCGAAGGCCTCGATCCGGGTCGCGAGCGAGGTGTCGCTCAAGATGAAAACCGGGGTGCTATATTTGCGCGCGATGCGCGCGGCTTCGACCGCGATGTAGAAGCAATCCTCGACCGTCTTCGCGGCCAAAACGACGCGCGGGCTGTCGCCGTGCCCGCCGTAGATCGCCTGGAAGAGATCGCTCTGTTCGACGTTGGTCGGCAGGCCGGTGCTCGGTCCGCCGCGTTGCACATTGATGATCACCATCGGGATCTCGGCCATCGAGGCCCAGCCGATCGCTTCCGTTTTCAAGGAGATGCCCGGGCCGGCGCTGCCGGTGACCGCGAGATTTCCGGAATAGGAAAAGCCGAGGGTGATCGAGACCGCCGCCAGCTCATCCTCCGCCTGGACGAAAAGCCCGCCGTATTTCGGCAGCTCGCGCCGGAGAATTTCCATGACGGACGACCAGGGCGTGATCGGATAACCGGCGCCATAACGAACGCCCGCCGCGATGAGCCCGTAAGCGAGTGCCTGGTTGCCATCCATCGTGATCTGGTCGGGCGAACCCGGCTTTTTCACGACTTGCTCAAATTGATACTGCTTCGAGAGAACGTTGCCGACCGGGTAGCCGTAGCCGGCCTGGAAAGCCATCAGCGCGGTGTTGACGATGCTCTCGTCTTTGCCGGCGAACTTTTCCGTGATGAGCTTTTTCATCTTCTCGACGTCGAGATGAAAAATCTTCGAGATCAGGCCGAGGACGAAGATGTTTTTGCCCTTGTCCTTGGCCGTGCCGCCGAGTGCTTCGACCGTGAGGCCGGTGATCGGGACACCGACGTAGACGAAGCGTTTGTCGTCGAGATCTGGCTCGACGTTGTCGGAATCGTAAAGGAGCACGCCGCCCTCGCGCAGGAAGCCGATGTGGTCCTGGTAGCTGTGTTGGTAAAAGGCGACGAGGAAATCGGCTTCGTCGCCGGCGGAGAGGACTTCGCCAGAGCCGATGCGGACCTGGAAAATCGACGGACCGCCGGAAATCGTGGCCGGGATCGTCATGTAAGTCATGACGTCCTGGTCGCTGCGGCCGGCCAGCCGGGCGAGAAAAGCGCCCGCGCTTTGGATGCCGTCCTGCGAGTTACCGGCGAGCCGGATGACGGCGTCGTCGATGCTCTGCGGACGAAGATCGGCGCGCTCGGACGAGCCGTGGACAGGATTGGTTTCGGGCAAACTAGGTGTTGGATTCACGCTGCTTAAAAAGGGATGGCCGTTAAAATGTGGATTGGTCCAGCCTAATACTCTTAGGCAAGGATGCCCGGATTACCAGCCGAAAACCGCGACGTTTTTCGAGACGCCGCCCACGCGCGCCCGCTAGTTGCCGGGCAAAAGCTTGCGCAGGGCCCGGCGAATATCCTCGGGCGTCGGAGGATGCGGCCGCGGAGTCGGTTTGCGGTGCGGCCGCGGCGTGCTCGTCGGGGGGGTCGCAGTCGGCGAAGCACTGGAGTCCGGCAAGGGCGAAACGGACGGCTCCGCGCTCTCTTCCGAAGCGGGCGAAGCCTCGGTTTCGGCCTCGGGCGGGGTCGGCGAGGGCAGTTCGTTAGTCTGGATGATCGAGCCGCGCTCGCGGAAGAACTTCTGCTTGTCGGTCCCATCGAAGGTGCAGTCCGTCAGGATGGCTCGGCTCAGTGTGCAGGCGCCGACGGCGAAATAGCGGCTTCCGCCAAAACGACAATTCTGGAGCGTGAACGAAGCCCGCTCCGCAGATTTAGCGCGCACTCCGGCGATCGCGCCGCGGGCGTTGTTCATGAAATCGGAATCCCTCACCACCGCAGTTGCGTTTTGCCGCAGGAAGAGGCCGCTGTCGGTGTTGCCGGTAAACTTCAGCTTCGTGCCGCGCACATTCGTCTTCGGGTCGAGCGCGATGATGCCGTCCTGGTTCTCGCGCAATTCGGAATCCTCGATCGTGCCGGAGCTACCGGCGACGAGGCCGACTCCGGTCAGGTTGTGCAAAAAGCGGCAGCGCCTCACTTCGGCATGCCCGGGTCCCTCGCCGCGATAGCCGACGACCAAGGCGGGGCCGTGGGTGCCGGAAAACTCGGTGTCTTCTACGACGATCGTGCCGCCGTCGAGGGCGTTGGCGGCGTACTGCGCGGAATCGGTCAGCACGCTGTTGCGGACGGTGACGACCGCACCTTTGCCATCCACCCCGATCGGTTGGCAAAAAACAATTTCATTTCCCCGAATGCCGCCACCGGTGAACTGGCATTTATCGAGCTGGAGCTTGCTTCCGTTGACCGCCGTCACGCCCTGCTTGTTTGAATCGAAGGTGCAGTTCGCGATTGATCCTTTGGCGCCGTTGAAAAGCACGACGAGACCGAGCTGCGCGCCTTCCTGCGGCGTGATGCCGTTGTCCTTGAATGAGCTCCCGGAGATTGTGATCGCGGAGCCGTCGAGCGCGCGAATGCCGGCGGTGTTTCCGGTGAAATGGCAGTCCTCGGCCGTTAGGCTGGCCGGGGCTGCGGTGAGCGACGCGATCGCGCCTTTGCCCTCGCCGCCGCCGTTCCGATCGAATGCGCACGAGTGCAGCTCTGCGCTCGCGCCTTTCGCCAGCCAAAGCCCGAAGAGACTCTCGCCTAACGAACATTGAGTGAGATTGCTGCGCGACCCGGAGTTGAGGCGCAGAGCCGTGCCGTTGACCGCGGTGAAGGAAGAACCGAGCGCCCTGATCGCGCCGGTCGCGTTCACCCCAAGGACGGTGTTTGATTGAACCTTACAGGCTTCGAGTGAGAGATCGGCGCCGGCCGCAATGGAGATGGCGGCTAACTGGCCGATCCCGTTGCAGATGAATTGCACGTTCTGCACCGCCACTCCGGGCGCACGGACGCTGAGGCATTCGCGGCCTTCGCTCTGGATGAAGACCTGTCCCATCGTGCCGACGAGGCGGACGGCTTTATTGATGATCAAACCGCCGGGATAAGATCCGGGCGGAACTTTGATCGTCGCGCCCGGGGCAGCGGCGGCGATGGCCGCGGCCAGGTCGAAGCTTTCCAGGATGCCGGAGTTTGCGGGAGGTGTGGCACTCGGTTCGACTAGAGCGGTGGCAGCGGGAGTGGCGGTCGCCGACGGCGGCGCTGAGGGAATCGAAGACGCAGATGGAGTCGCGGTCGGTGCCGGTGCGGGTGCGGGCTCCGGCTTGGGCGAGCCGCAACGGTTGAGCGCAATGACGAGAACGAGAAGCAGCAACGCGCCCGCTCCAATCGCGATCGTGCGCGGAGAAATCGGCGGCCGCGGCCGCGGCGCCGGCGGAGAAGGGACCGGATCGACAACCCGGGCTATATTTTCGGCCTCCGGCTCGGGTTCGGGAGATGCCGCGAGGACGGCATTCACCGTCCCGCAATCCGGACAGGCCGGACGTTTCACCGGATCGTAGACTCGCCCGCAACTGCAACGGATTCGTTTTGTCGTCATGAGGTGGGCGAGGGCATGGGACCGGGCGCCCGGGGCGGTGGAGTGACGCGATTGTTAGGCGACGGCGTGCCCCCTTCGCGCCGCGCCTTCATCTGGAGAACGTGATCGCGCCTCGACTCCACTTCGCGACGCATGAAATCACGCGGCGGCAAATCCTTCAGGATCTCGTCGGCGAGCTGGAGAAACTCCGCCTCATTCCTCCCGGTATCGTCCACCTGCAGCTGCATCAATTTCATGAACTTCTGGCGGGCCGCCAGGAGCTTTACGCGCTTGGCTGCGGACTCGGCGCGCTGCGCCGCTTCGGCGGCGCGTTCCTTCTCAGTCGGCGGCGGGGTCGGAGTGGGCGTGGGTGGCGGCGTGGTTTCGGTGAGCGTCTGCCAGGCGGCGTCGCGTTCCGCGGCGGTTGCTTCCTGGAAATGCGGCCGGGAATTCTGATCAAGCGACATCGTGCCGAGCATGATCCAGAAGCGTTCGGGATCGAGGGTCACCTTGGGCAACCGGACGGGTGCGTTCCACATTTCGTCGCCGGCGATCACGCCCTCGATCTTGGTGGCACGGCGGGAACCGGGACGGTTCGTTAGGCGAACGAAAATCTTCGCCTCCGATCCCGGCGGCGAATCGCTGGAAATGAAGAAACCCAAACCGCTGCCGTAGAGGAAGGCGTTGCGGACGGTGTGGAGGTTGTCGTAATCCCCGCTCAGCCAGTTTTTGAAAATAGGCGCGGGCCCTTTCTCCACGATCTCGCTTTTGAAGAGCACTGTGTCGAGCCCCTGGCTGGAATCGTCGGCCTTGGCGATGATGGTAAAAGGCTTCTTCGCCTGCAGGAGCGCCTGCAGCTTTTTGTTCGCATCCTTCAACTGCTCGTTCTCCGCCCGGAGCGCCTCCTTTTCCTGCGCGAGCTGCGCCTTTTCTGCGACGAGTTGTTCCGCGCGTTTCTGCAGCTCCTCTTTCTCAGCGGTGAGGATGTTCAACTGGCCCTGGAGCGCCTTTACCTGCGCCTCGAGGCGCCGCATCAGCGCCTCCATTTCCTCGACCGATTTCTGGTCGCGCATCTGCGTTTTCATCTGCTCGAGGTCGTGCATCAGCTTTTGCGTCTCTTCCTGCGACTTGCGCAGGTCGCGCGATTTCCCTGGCGGAATGTAATAGGGCAAGGCGACCAGCATCATGAAACAGAACGCGCCCAAAGCACCGCACAAAATGTCCAGCAAGGACATGTTGAAGATGTTGATCTCGCGCCGGCGGGCTCGCATCGCGACTCCCGGCTACTCCTCTTCGGCGTAGAGGCGGTTGATTAAATTGCGCAGAGTATAATCGCCCGCGTGATTGAGGGCCGACTCCTCTTTCTCCTGCACGAGATGGAGGATGAAGACCAGAATCGCGCTCTCGATCAAGGCGACCATCGTGCAGTCGAAGCCGATCCCGAGAGTCCGCGCGACCGCTTTCAAATCGAGCGCGTCAGTCGTGCCCGCCGCGGAAAGAGACGCGCCTAACGAGTAAACCGTCCCGATGAAGCCGAGTGTCGGCACCACCCAGGCGATGAAGCGGACCAGCCCGTAACGCAGGTCGACCCGGTGGCTCATCAATTCCAGGTGCTGATTCATGACCCCAGCCGCCTGTTCCACCGAGGAGCTCGATTGGAATTGCAGGACGCCGATGTTGATCAAGGAAGGAAGGAAACCGTTCTCGTGGTCGAATTGCCCGGCGACGCGTTTCCGGATCGGGCCGAGGTCCTGCGTCACAAGCACGGTCTGATCGTCCTCCGGCAGGTAGCGCAGGCGGAGAAAGTTTTCTTCGCGGGTGGCGATGCGCCAGCGCACGAAGAGATCGCCCAGCCCAACGAAGAACACGATGTGCATCAGGTTCTGGATGGTGAAGGGATAAACGAAATGCTGCGACGGCTTGTCGAGAACGAGGATGGCCGCACGGCCCGAAAGAACGAGCGAGAGCAGAGTGATGAAAACCACGCCGACAAGCGCAGATAGCGAAATCGTGCGGGCGCGATTCGGTTTTGCCCAAAGGTTATCGAGGCCCGCCATGGCCGCTTCCGACGCCGCGTTGAAATCGAAACCCTGTGCAGGACTCATCGCGGATAGTTTTGCAAGGACCGAGGCTAGAAGATTCTCGCGCGGGCAGGCAAGGACATTCTGTCGCTTCCAGGCGCGGACGGGCGGGGGGCTCCGGCCGCAAAAAACTCGTGCATCACGTTCTACCATCCAGGAATATCTCTTGCCGGCGATTTCCATTCCTGCCCACACTCCCAGCCTCGCCATGACCTTGCGTGTCGCTTTGAGTTTGTCCCTGGGTGCCTTTGTCCACCTCATCTCATTGGCCGGAGCGCGTGCAGCGGTTGACCCCGGCATGATCGGCACTTGGGAGATCAAAGGCGAAACCGAGCATCGGCCCTGGACACTGACCTGGGTGATTCGCGCCGATAACTCTTACTACTTCGCGGGATTGTTCAGCGACGCCGGCATCATCGGATCGGGCGATGGCAAATGGCACACCATCTCGAGTGTGACCGGGCAAAGATCGGAAGGGACTTACTCGTTACCCGACCATGATCACCTGAATGGCACCGGACCGCTCGGACCGGGAGTCTGGACTCGGGCTGGCGCGGCCCGCGAAGGCCAGAGCAAGCCGATGGCTAGCGCGACCCCTCTGTCACACGACGACGAAGCGCAGTTGATCTCCGACTTTACTAACGCCTCTCGCAATCACGCGGCGCGCGATCGCCTCGAACAAAAAGCGCAGAACGGAATCGCGCAGGCACAGGTGATATTCGGCCTGCAGCTGGAGTCGGAAAAGAACTTTGCCGAGGCGGTTTCCTGGTATCGCAAAGCGGTCGCGCAAGGGGAAGCGAACGCCGCTCGGAATCTTGCCGTGTGCTACCTCAACGGGAAAGGCGTCACGAAGGATTCTACCGAAGCCCTGAAATGGTTTCACGAAGCGGCTGACCTCGGAAACAACGAAGCATTTGCCGATATGGGTGATCTTTATCGAGATGGGGAGGGAGTGGAAAAAAATGCCAGTTTGGCCGCGGAGTGGTATCGCAAAGGCGCGGATCGTGGCGATAGCAATGCGATGAACGTGTTAGGCGCCTGCTACTGGCAAGGGTTGGGCCTGGAAAACAGCCCGCGTGAAGCGATCAATTGGTGGAAGCGAGCCGCGGAGAAAGACAATGCGAACGCGAAGACAAATTTGCAGATGGCCCTGAAGAAATTCGATGAAACAGGGCGGCCGCGTGACCCCTGATAGTGTCAGGCAAGTGAACAATCGTTAAGTCGTATATTCATGAATCTATTCGCCAGAGTCGCTGGTCTGGGCCTGTCACTCATTCTCCTGCAGCCATTCGTTCAGGCACAGACACAGTCTAGCTCTCCCGCTGATCAGGAGCTTTCCCAAAAGATCTCCAAGGCCTTGGCCGAGGCGGGAATCGACGGGCACACAACTTCGGTCAAGGTCATTACGACCTCCGACCATGTCGTCTATCTTACCGGCCTGATCAGCAACAAGGATACAATCGCGCTGGCCGGGAACATCGCCACGAAAACGGCTTCTTCTTGCCGCATCGTCAACCAAATCCACTCGAGCTTGTTCGACGACCCGAATCACGTTACCGGCGATAAGACAAAATAGTCGCCCGTTGTAAGATTGCGGTCGGGCACTTGCCCTAACGAACGCTATGCTCGTCAGTGGGAAGCATGGGCGGACTAGTCGTTAAACCTCGCGCAAGAATTTTCCATGGACACGATTGGGTGTTCAGCGGCGAAGTTCTGAAAGCCTTTGGCAAGCCTGACGACGGCGACGTCATCTCCCTCAAGGACGGTCGCGATCACCTCATCGGGAGCGCGATCTACAACAGCAAGTCGCAGATCGTGGCCCGGCGTTTTTCGCGCCGGAAACAGGATCTCGATCTCGATTTTTTCCAACGCCGAATCGCGCAAGCGATCGAGTATCGCGCGCGGCGCGGGATCGACCCGCGGCTTTGCCGGTTGGTCTGGAGCGAGAGCGATGGATTGCCGGGCGTGATCGTCGATCGCTACGGCGACAATCTTGTCCTCCAAACGCTGACCCTCGCGATGGACCAGCGCCTAGCGCTGATCGTTAGGGCGTTGCAGGAAGTTTTTTGTGCCGCGGGCGACGGGGCAGGCGGAGCGCCCGCCCTACAAATCATCGAGCGCAACGACGCGCCGGTCCGCCGTGCTGAAGGAATGGAATTGCGCAGCGGAATGCTGGCCGGAGAAGCAAAGGGCGAAGTCGAGATCGAGGTGGCCGGCCTGAAATATCAGATCGACTTGCTTCACTCCCAGAAGACCGGTTTTTATCTCGACCAATTACCAAACTACGCCCTCGTCTCGCAGCATGCCGCGGGACGGCGAGTGCTTGATTGTTTTACCAGCCAGGGCGGCTTCGCGCTTGCCTGCGCCCGGGCCGGAGCCAGTGAAGTGGTCGCGGTCGAAGTCGGCGCGGAAAGCATCCGCGCGGCGGAAGAAAACGCGGCGCGCAATCAACTAAAAGTGCGCTGGGTTGAGCAGGACGTTTTCCAATTCCTTCGCGCGGCGGAAAAATCGGATAAGCACTTCGACCTCGTCATTCTGGATCCGCCCTCTTTCACGAAAACCAAGGGCGGTCTGCACGACGCGCTCCGCGGCTATCGGGAGCTGCACGTGCGCGCTTTCAAGCTCCTTTCGCCTAACGGAATGCTGGCAACTTTTTCCTGCTCGCATCATGTCGGGGCAGAGATTTTCGAGAAAATGATCGCGGATGCGCTGGTCGACGCCCGGCGCTCGGCCCGCCGGCTCCGGCGCTACGAGCAGGCGCTCGATCACCCGGTCCTCCCCACCCTGCCGGAGACGGAATATTTCCGCGGCATGCTGCTCGAGATGATGCCCGGTCGTTAGGCAAATCCGGCGCGCGGAATCGCGAAATTCAACAGGGAAGTGAAAATCGGCGCATTTCCGCGCGAAAAATCTGGCAATCTCTTAACTGCCATTTAATATCCCCGGCGTAGGATCCGCCGTCTGAAACGCCATGTCTGAACGCATCCGCCCGACCGAACAAATGCTGGAGCTCAACGAAGACGATACAGTCAGTACCGAGCACCTCGA
The DNA here is from genome assembly GCA_036502465.1 of Chthoniobacterales bacterium. Classification (GTDB taxonomy): domain Bacteria; phylum Verrucomicrobiota; class Verrucomicrobiia; order Chthoniobacterales; family UBA10450; genus Palsa-1392. The sequence continues at coordinate 2,636 of DASXYO010000158.1, read as the reverse complement.
CTCACAGGTGCAAAAAGCGCAGGAGCAATTGCTCCAGCTCAAGCGCCAACAGGAACAGATCGAGAAACAAAAGCGCGAGCTCGAGGAGCTCAGCCGCCGCCAGGAAGAACTGGAACGCGGCCGCGCCGAGATGACCGACAAGCTGACCCGCTCACTTGTTGTCCTCGAACGTGAGGCCTACGACGCCCAGAAAAAAATGGAGCAGCTCCGGGCGACGCGGGAAAGTTTCGGCCAGCATCTCGAGCTGCTCGAGTCGATCGACCCGCGCACCTGGAACCCGGCCGACCTGAACAAGGAACTCAGCCGCGCCCTCAGCACGGTGGACGATGCCCGAACCGAGTACAGCCAGCAGCGCAGCCGCCTGCAGGCGACGGCGGACGAGCACGAAGCCGGCCCATTGCCGGAAATGACAAGCGGGTTTGAGACAAGCGGAGGACCGGCCCATTCCTTCGGGCAATGGCTCCAGATCGGCCTCGCCTTTACTCTGCCGTTGATCATCTTCGGGATGATCGCTCTTTTCATTTTCTTCTTCATGAACGGCGCGAGTCGTTAGGCGAGCATGGCACGACGACGCGCTCACTCCGACACGCCGCTCGACCAGAAGCAGCAGGAACTTGCCCGGCTCGAGGCAAATCTGCGCCAGCAGATGGATGATCTCCAGCGCATGATCGAGGAAGCGCCCCGCGTCGCGGAAGAAAAAACCCGACGCGACCGCGAGGAACTATATGAGCGTGCCAGCTCCGGCGGGCGACGCCTCGACGTCTCGATCGCGTTGAACGACAAACGTTACAGTGACTTCGGGCGCGAAACCCGTCGGCCCCGTTCGTTGCGCAAACAACGCAGCGAAGGCCGCCTCCTTTTTCTCGTCCTCGTCATTGCCCTCTCCATCGCGATCCTCTGGATCGCGACTCATCTGCATTTTTAAGCTGCCGCCGCGCGCCGGGTGGCAAAATCGGCTCAAGCCTGTTAATTGCGCGTGATGTCCACGCCTTCCGACCTGGATATCGCCTCCGTCGCGCGCCTCGCCCGGCTTGAGTTGAGCGAAGAAGAGACGGCGCTTTTCCAAAGCCAGCTTGCAGAGGTCCTCAAGCATGCCGAAAAGCTGCGCGAGGTGGATGTCGAGGGCGTCGAGCTCGCTGCGCACGTGTCGCCGCAATTCGATATCCTGCGCGCCGACGAAACGCGCCGCGGTTTGACGCAGGAAGAAGCGCTGCGGAACGCGCCGCGCGTCGCCAACGGCCTTTTCATCGTCACCAAAGTGATCGAATGACGCCACGCGATCTTCCTGGCCTAACGATCGCCGAGTTGCAGAAACTTTTGCGCGCGCGGGAGGTCACGCCACGCGAAGTGGTCTTGGCGCTGCAGGAACGAATCGAACGGCTCGAACCGAAAATCGGCGCCTATCTTTCGCGCGAGCTCGACATCGCCGTGGCGGCCGCTGATACAGCTGATGTCACCCTGCCGTTAGGCGGAATTCCGCTCGCGATCAAGGACGCGATCAGCGTCGCGGGACAACCCTGCACCTGCGCCTCCCGCATTTTGCGCGATTACCGCGCGACGTTTGACGCGACCGTCATCTCGAAGCTGAAGGCAGCCGGCGCGATTCCGTTCGGCAAAACGAACATGGATGAATTTGCGATGGGTTCCTCAACCGAGAATTCAAGCGTTAAACCGACCCGCAATCCCTGGGATCCGACCCGCATTCCGGGCGGCTCAAGTGGTGGCTCGGCCGCCGCCGTCGCCGCCGGGATGGCGATTGGTTCGTTAGGCTCGGATACCGGTGGCTCCATCCGTCAACCGGCAGCGCTCTGCGGCGCGGTCGGCCTGAAGCCGAGCTACGGCCGAGTCTCGCGCTACGGTCTCGTGGCATTTGCCTCCTCGCTCGACCAAATCGGTCCAATCACAAAAACGGTGGGCGATTCCGCACTTCTGCTCCAGGGAATGGCGGGCCTCGACCCTAACGATTCCACTTCCCTCGACGCGCCTGTGCCGGACTTCAGCGCGGCGCTGGAAAACGATCTGCGCGGGGTCCGGCTCGGTTTGCCAAAAGAATACATGAGCGACGGGATCGACCCCGAAGTGCGCTCCGCGATCGAGGCCGCGATCGCGCAGTTTGTTTCGTTAGGCGCGAAGATCGTTGGAGTTTCGCTGCCGCACACCGATTACGCGATCGAGACTTACTACATCATCGCGACCGCGGAGGCGTCGGCCAACCTGGCCCGCTTTGACGGGGTGCGTTACGGCTACCGCGCGGAAAATCCGCAGAACCTGCTCGACCATTACAGCCGGACGCGCGCGGAAGGATTTGGGCCGGAAGTGAAACGCCGGATTATCCTCGGGACTTACGTTCTCAGCTCGGGTTATTACGACGCCTACTATCTGCGCGCGCAGAAAGTGCGAACGCTCATCCGGCAGGATTTCGCGTGCGCTTTCGAGAAAGTGGATGCGTTGATCTCGCCGACCACCCCCGAACCAGCCTTCAAAATCGGCGAGCGCTCGAGCGACCCGTGGCGAATGTATCTCGCCGATATTTTCACCATCGCCGCCAATCTCGCGGGGATTTGCGCGATCAGCATTCCCTGCGGCTTCGCCTCCAGCGCGGAAGGAACGCAACTGCCGATCGGCCTGCAGATCCT
>DASXYO010000157.1:0-3757 GCA_036502465.1 Chthoniobacterales bacterium | reverse complement strand
GCGAGGAAGCGGCCGATCTCGTCGGGCAAATGCTGGCCGTCGGCGTCGAGAATGAGGATGAATTCGATCTCCTCCCGGGCCAGCCAATGGCGCAGGCCGGTTTTGATCGACTCGCCTTTCCCGACATTGACGGGATGGATGATGACTTCCGCCCCGGCCTCGCGAGCGCGGGCGGCGGTGGCGTCGCTCGAACCGTCGTCGATGACGATGACGTGATCAAGCTGAGCGCGGGTCCGCTCGGCGACGCTGCGCACGTGGGCTTCCTCGTGGTACGCCGGAATGACGGCGGCAACATTGCGGCGGTCGAGCAGCCGGCCTGGTTGCGGGGCCGCGCTTTCCATCGTTAGCGGACGACGGGGTGGAAATCCGCCGCGTGATAGGAGCTGCGGACGAGCGGACCGGAGGCGACATGGGCGAAGCCTTTACGCCGCGCGATGTCGCCGTAGAGATCGAATTGCTCGGGGGTGACGTAACTCACGACGGGCAGGTGTTTCGGAGTGGGACGGAGGTATTGGCCTAACGTCAGCACCTGGCAGCCGACTTCGCGCAGGTCGTCCATCACTTGGAAAAGCTCGGGTTCCGTTTCACCAAGGCCGAGCATGACGCCGCTCTTCGTGACCACGCTCGGCGACAGCTCCTTCGCCCGCCGCAAAACTTGAAGCGAGGTCCGATACTTGGCGCGCGACCGTACGCTCGGGGTGAGGCGTTCCACCGTCTCCATGTTGTGATTAAAAATCTCCGGCGCGGCGTCGAGCACGAGCTGGATACACCAATCCTGCGCATGGAAATCGGGGACGAGCACTTCGATGATGATCGAGGGATCCATCTCGCGAATCGCGCGGATGGTGCGAGCGAAATGTTCCGCGCCGCCGTCCTTCAAATCGTCGCGCGCCACGGCCGTGATGACGACGTGCTTGAGCTTGAGCCGCCTGACGGCTTCGGCGACGCGCTGCGGCTCGTCTTCCTCGAGCGCGAATGGCTTCGCCGTGGAGACGGCGCAAAATCCACAGGCGCGGGTGCAACGTTCCCCCGCGATCATCATCGTCGCGGTGCCCTGGCTCCAGCATTCCCAGCGGTTCGGGCATTGCGCGCTCTCGCAGACGGTATGCAGACGCAGATCGGAGATGAGCGCCTTGGTGGAAAAGAAGACGGGGTTCGAGGGCAGCCGCACCTTGATCCAAGGCGGCTTTTGGGCCTGGTGAAGTGTGGGATCGATTTTGGCGCAGGACATTTTCGGCGAAAACTAGTGCAGCGTCGCGGGCTTGAAAAGCTAAAGCGTTTCGTGGCGACAAAATCAGCGCAGAGAAATCTCGACATTGTTGTGCGACGATGATCTAAAGCAGCGAAAACACTGCGGCCAACTTCATTTCTCCATATGAACAAAAACACCCGGTTCGCGGTTCCAGCGCCGATCTTCAAGACGGGCTTGTGCGGTAGTCTTTTCCTCGCTCTCGCGTCCGGCGCTTTTGGACAAACGCTTTGGGAAGCTGGGACGGGCGATTGGTTTCAACCCACGAACTGGACGGACGGCGTGCCGACGCTGGCGACGGACGCGCAGATCAATAACGGCGGAATCGCGCAGATTCTGAGTGGAGCTGCCGCAGCGAAGAGCGTTGGTCTCGGTGGCGGCGTGGATGAGCAGCTAAACAAAGGAACGCTGCTGGTGAGCGGCCCGAGCTCTCTCCAGGTGGCTGGTGATATCGGCCTCTCCAATTTCGGCATCGGCACGCTCATGATCCTCGACGGCGCTTCGGTGAGCAGCAACAGTGGGTCGATTTCGGGTAGCACACACTTTGGCGGTTTGCCGGGCGTTGCCACGGTGGAGGGCGCCGGTTCGAGCTGGGAGGTGGTGCAGGAGCTTTACGTGGGCGGTTCTTTGACAGTGCAAGATGGCGGCGCCGTGGTGAGCGGCAGCGCGAGCATCGAAAGCAGTGCGGTCCTCGACGGTCCGGGATCCTCTTGGGAAACGGGAGACGTCTTCGTGGGGGCGAATACCTTTGGCGAAATAGAGATCAGCAACGGAGCGAGCCTAACGAGCAGCGGCGTCGTCTTCATTTCAGATGGACCATTCGCGGCGTCAGTCTCGGTCCTCAGTCCAGGGTCCTCCTGGAATAACGATTTCGACGGGGCCAATCTCGTTGTGGGAAACGGTGGTTCTGGCGGGCTGAACATTTTCAACGGTGGTGTGGTGGCGGCGTTCTCTGCTGGTATCGGCGCGCTCGGCGCGGGCGACCTGGAGATCGACGGGGTGGGATCGGCATTGAGTGTCCGAACTTCGCTCTCGGTCGGAGGCGTGGATTTCGGCGATGGACCGATGGCAGGTGAAGTGGGCCTCGCCTACCTCACCAATGGAGGTGCGATCACGAGCGAAACCACTCTGGTCTTTGGCCGCGGCATACTCTTCGTGGATGGGACCCTGACCTCGAGCAGCCTAACGATATCGCCGGGCGGGTCGCTCCTCGGCAATGGCACGGTCGCCGCACCGGTAGAGAACGCTGGGCAAATCAAGCCTGGTGATTTCCTGGGCACGCTCACCATCGCGGACGATCTTAGCGAGGAACCGGGCAGCGCGCTCACTTTCCAAATTAACGAGGGCACAAACCCCGATCAGCAAAGCCACCTCAGTGTCACTGGTAACGCGATGGTCGATGGCACGGTCGAGGTGCGATTCAGTAATGGCATTCTCCCGAAGCAAGGTGATGTCTTCGATTTGATGAATGTTTCGGGGACGGTGTCGGGGTCTTTTACGCAGGTCACATTCCCAGATCTGCGCGCCGGTTTTCAATTCAGCGCGGAGTTCGTTAACGGCGTCTATCGCATCACGGCCTTGAACGATGCAGCGCCAGCGGCGGGACTGCTCAATATTTCCTCCCGCGCGCAGGTCGCGCCCGGAGAGGATGCGCTCATCGCGGGCTTTATCGTGACCCAGGCGACGGCGGAGCAGGTGATCATCCGCGGCCTCGGACCCTCCCTGCCTCTCGCTGGTGGTACGCTGGCTGACCCGAACCTGGAGCTTTATGATAATAATGGCATCCTGGTTACCTCTAACGATAACTGGATGGAAAGCCCAGCGCGCCAGGCTATCATCGATAGCGGACTCGCCCCCGGCAACAACCTCGAAACGGCCATCTTTGTGCGGCTGGAGCCTGGCAGTTATACCGCGGTCCTGCGCGGGGCGGGCGAGAGCAGCGGACTGGGCATTGTCGAAGTATATAATCTCAACTCCGATCCGGAGTCGAAGCTGGCCAATATCTCCACCCGCGCCTTGGTCAACACCGGTGATCAGGTGCTCATCGGCGGGTTTATCGTGGATGACCAAAACACGAGCGTGCTACTGCGCGGGCTGGGACCTTCGTTGGCGAACGCGGGCATTATCGATCCCCTCTCCGATACCACTCTGGAACTTCACGATAGCGACGGCGCCGTGCTCGCTTTCAATGACGATTGGCGGCAAAGTGACGAAGCGATCATCCAAAATACGGGATTGGCGCCGCTTTACGATCAGGAATCGGCCATCGTCGCGAGCCTCGGTCCCGGCGCCTACACCGCGATTCTGCGCGGTGCGAACGAGAACAGCGGCGTCGGCCTCTTCGAGGTCTATAACCTGCGCTGATTCGTTAGGCGAAGAAGACCGTTTTCCGGTTCCGTCCCGCACGCCGAAGAATGATTGCCTTTCGCGCGGTGTTCTGTCTACGATTCCAACCCGAAGCGCTTCCTCCAAAGACGTTTGCCAACCACACCACTGACCTATGGATTC
>DASXYO010000156.1:0-6580 GCA_036502465.1 Chthoniobacterales bacterium | reverse complement strand
CGCGATCGATCACGGCAAGCCGAAGCTGCTTTCGCTCAAGGAAGCGAACCAGGCTTTCATCGAGCATCGCCGCGAAGTCGTCCTTCGCCGGACTCGCTTCGAGTTGCGCAAAGCGGAAGACCGGGCCGAGACCCTCGAAGGTTACCTGATCGCGCTCGCGAATCTCGATGAATTCATTCGCATTATTCGCGGTTCGGCTAATCGCGAGGAAGCGCGCGTCAAACTTCTCGCCTTTGAATTCACCCGCCGGCAGGTCGAGCAAATCGGTGTCCTCATTCGCAACGAAGGCCGCCTAACGGAAGGCCGTTATGCGTTCAGCGAACATCAGGCCAACCAGATCCTCGATCTGCGACTCTATCAACTGACCGGTCTCGAGCGCGAGAAAATCATCAACGAATACAAGGAGTTGATCGAGACGATCAAAGACCTGCGCGACATTCTGGCCAAGGAAGCGCGCGTCTTCCAGATCGTGAAGAAAGAGCTGCGCGAGATTCAGCAGAAATACGCCGGCCCGCGTTTGACCCAGCTCGTGCCCGACGAAGGCGAGATCAACATGGAAGATCTCATCGCCAACGAAGGGACCATCATCAGCATCACGCATGGCGGCTTCATCAAGCGCACGGCGGTCAGCGCTTTCCGCGCACAACGCCGCGGTGGCAAAGGCGTCATCGGCATGACGACGCGCGAGGGTGCGACACAGGAAGACGAGGGCGACTTCATCGAGCACCTTTTCACCGCCACGACGCACGATTACCTGATGTTCTTTACGGAATCAGGCCGCTGTTACGTCGAGAAGGTTTACGAGATTCCCGAGATGGGCCGGGCTTCCAAGGGACGTTCGATCGCAAATCTTCTTGAGTTGCGCGCGGGCGAAAAGATCGCGGCCACCATTCGCATTCAGTCAAAGAAGAGCGGGACCGGCCCAAACGTGGTTGATGAAACCTGGGACGAAAATCTCCACATCGTTTTCGCGACCCGCACGGGCATCGTCAAAAAATCGAACCTTTCCGATTACAGCAACGTCCGCAAAGGCGGGATCATCGCGATCAACATCGAGGACGACGATTGCCTGATCGACGCCGTCCTAACGAACGGCGACAACGAGATTGTTCTCATCACGGCCGAAGGCATGAGCCTGCGATTCCACGAAGAGCAGTTGCGCGACCAGGGCCGCAACACGGTCGGGGTTTGGGGCATTCGTCCGACGAAGGGTGATTACATCGTCGCGATCGCGCTCGTGAATAACGACGCCATGCTGCTCGTGGCCGGTGAAAACGGCATCGGCAAGCGCACGGCTTTCGATAATTACCGCACCCAGAAGCGCGGCGGCAAAGGCATCATCACGATGAAGACCGGCGACAAGACCGGCCGAGTGGTCGGCGCCCTCACCGTCACGGAAAACGACGAGCTGATGCTCATCACGACCAAGGGCCAGATGGTGCGGACCCGGATTTCGGAAATTCGCGCTGTCGGCCGCAATACCATGGGGGTAAAACTAATGGACCTGCGGGGAGCCGAAAAACTGCAGGCCATCGCCCCGGTCGTTAGTCAGGACACGGAAGAAGAATCCGAGACTCCCGCCTAACCAAGGCGGAGTGAGCCTGGATGAAATAGAAAGGGAGACGCATTCGCGTCTCCCTTCCCCTGACGATTCAGAGTTCCGGCTTAGTATCCGCCCGCGCTCTGACGAGTAACGGTCGTGCTCGTGCTGGTCGGCGTGCGTTCCACCGCGGTTTCAGTGTGCGTTGTCGTGGTCGCGGCGGCTGGTTCCTTCACCACGGTGGTGCAGGAGGAGAGAGCGCAGACCGCGAGGACCGGGACTAACAAGATAAGTTTTTTCATAAGTAGGTTTGATTGCTGACAAACCCGATTCGAGGCAAATCCCCAGACCGGATGGGTTTGGGGTGATTTTATTTACACCCGGGCGATCGGCACTTCGCGGCGACTGCTGCTCGAAAGGTAGATCGCGTCGAGCATTTCCATCAGGTAAACTGCCTGTTGTGCGCTGTTGATCGGCTGGGCCAAACCCCGGACGGCGTGGACGAAATTCTGCATCTGCAATTCGAAGGAGTCCGCGTCATCCCCGGGCGCGAGAGCCTGGTCGATCAACTTGCCATTCACATCCTGGAAAAGCGTGAGCGGTTTTAGCCGAACCGTCGCTTTGTCCCCGTAAACGGTGCAGTTGTTCAGCTCACGACCGAAAACCTGGCCTTCTGGAATCTCGTCCGTGAGGTTGCCCGCCCAGGAAGTCTTCAGCTGCACGACCGCATCGTTTTCAAATCGGATGAATGCGAAGGCCGCGTCTTCCACATCGAAAACCGGAGTTTTCACGAGGTGTTTGAAGTTTTGAAAAACCGAGGCCGAGACCGAGACGGGCCGCGGCGTTCCCATCAGATACCAGGCGGAATCGAGCGCATGAATCCCGATGTCGATCAGCGTCCCTCCGCCCGAGCGCTGCTTGTCGGTAAACCATCCGCCGAGTCCCGACGGGATACCGCGCGAGCGCACCCAGACCGCCTCTGCGAAATAGATCCGCCCCAGCTCTCCTCGCGAAATCAGCGCGCGCGCCGTTCGCATCGCGGGAGTGAAACGAAACTGGCGGCTAAAGAAATAAACCAGCCCGTGCTTCTCGGCTTCCTCCTGTAGAACGCGCATCTCAGATCCGTTCATCGTCGGCGGTTTCTCGCAGAGAACATGTTTCCCCGCGCGGAGAGCTGCCAGCGTGGCCGGAAAATGCAGATGGTTCGGGAGACAGATCACGACGGCATCGACGACCGGGTCCCCTAACAGATCGCCGTAGTCCGAGTAGATCGTTTCCGGCGCATAAGTTTCGCGAAACTCCGCCGCCCGCTCCTTGTTAGGCTCGGCCAGGGCCTGGAGGATTGCGTCGGGTGAAGCGTGAGCGGCGCGCGCATGTTGCTGCCCAGGCCAACCGGCTCCCACCACCCCTACTCGGACCTTGCTTTGCATAACGAGCGGACGAATCAATCGATCGGTTTCGCCCGGAGTTTCTTAAGGACCGAGCGTTGGCGTTTGCTCTCCAGGATTCTTCTTTTTAAGCGGGGCGGGCGAGGGGAATTGCGTCGGCGTTCTTCTGCCGCCGCGGCGCGCTTCTGTTGTTTCGCCTCGTCTCTCCGCCGCTCGAGGGTCTCGAGCAGGCGCTCGAGCGCGAGCTGGCGATTGCGTGCCTGCGACCGCGAGTCCTGCACCGTCACGCTCAGGCCGCTTGGTTGATGCCGGAGAGTCACGGCGGTCGAAACCTTGTTCACATGCTGGCCACCCGGCCCGGAGGAACGCGCAAAACTTTCCTTCAGGTCCGCTTCCCGAACTCCGAGCCTTTGCATTCGTTCCGCCAGGGTCATGGCGGAGAATCGCACTCAAACGGGAACGCGGCTAGTTCAGCAAACGCACCCGATAAAAGCGAGTCGTTAGGCCAGTTGCATCGGTGGTCGAGAGCGTAAGCTGGCCGGCGCCTGCGCTGACCGGTCCGTTCACCGCCGTCCAAGTGCCGCCGGGCGAATCGCAGCTTTCGGCCTGGTAACTTTTCCCGGGCACCGCCGCCCATGTGATCGTTGCCACACCATTTGCCCGCGCGATTTGAGTGATACCAAAACCGAGCGCGGGATCGAGCCGATCGTAAAGGCCATCCGCGTTTTCATCCCGCAAAGCCGCGATCGAGAGCGGCATGAATTCTTCTGGATCGATATTTCCGTCGCCATTTCCAAGCGGACCTTGCGCGGCCAGGAGGCCGCCGTCAGCGGTCGCATAGGCAGCGGCGGCGACATAAACCGTCGGTGGCACCGTGCCGAAAGCCGCCGCGAGGTCAATCACACCTTCCATCTGACCGCTGCTCGTCGCTGACTTCGCAACCAGCGATGAGGCCGGGGCGTTAAACCAACCGCAAAAACTGCTCAGGCTTTCGCCGCCAATAAAGGGCTTGGTCGCCGCCGTCGCTACCATGCCCGCTTTCGCCCAGGGAGCGGGGGCGAGGGCGGATGGCAGCAATTGATCAGTCACAAAGATGTAATGGTCGTTAGGGCCGCCGCTATTTCCAGGCGACCAGGTCGCGAGATAGAGAAGGTTCCCGCGCACCGCCGCGTAAATCGTCATCCCGGAACTATTTTCGAGGTAACGTGCCGCATCGGCCTGGCCGTCGAGAGTAAAAGGAATCGGGGTTGGCTCGGGCGTGGGAGTTGGCGTCGGAGTAGGAGTCGCGGTCGGAGTGGGAGTTGGTGTTGGCGTTGGTGTTGGCGTGCCACCGGGGCCGACGGAGACATAAACATGCTGGATCTGAGAGTTGGACACATTTCCCCGCGTATCCGCCGCGGTGATGTAATAATCGACATAGGTATCACTTAGCCCAGTGATCTTGCTGTAATAATAATCGGCGGAATACTGCGGCGCGGGAGAGAGCAGGCTCGGCACGACCCTCTTCGTCATGGTTATTGATTGCCATGCGGCCGTGTCCGGACCGCCGGCGTAGGTCTTGAATTCATCGCGATTTGGAACGCCGGCATTTCCATTCGAGCGATACTTGAGAGTCACGCTCTCTAATCCAGACGCGTCATAGGCATAGGTCCAGATCCAAAAGTCCGTATTCGCGGGTGTCGTGGCGACGTAACTGTATTGCACGCCATAGTTCTGCCCGCCGGGATTCCAGGGATGGCGTTGCGGCAGAAAGAGAGTGGGCGAGGTCGCGTCTTGGGAAAGGTTATTATTCACCGTGCTGTCGATTTCCCGCACCACGTTGGCTTGCGCGACGCCGGCGCGCTTGATCTGGTCAGCGACGCCGTAGTAGAGAAACCCGCTATCCAGTCCGCCGAGATAGTAATGCCAGGCCAGTTCCACGTTGTTCGGCGAGGCGGCGTAGCTCCCGGGGTCACGCACCTGATCGGTGCGCGGAGTGATGCCCGTGATCTGTTGGGCGGTTCGCACCCTATTTTCGGTCGCGATCGTCGCCCGCCAATAGTCGCCCTTGCTCGTCGTGCCCACGCTCGGATCCACCACGTTCTTCCCGCTCACCGTATAGCTCGGCGGCCAGTTCCAGTTAATGAAGCTGGGGGAACCGAAATCGCTGTCCGCATAAACCCAGCCGCCATCCTCGACATGGACGACGTCGTTAGGATCAGCCGGCCAATCGAGCAGGAACTGCTCAACCGTCGTCGGTTCGTATCCGCTGCTGGTCGCCGTGGAGGCGAACTGCGGCACCCACTCGTTGTAGTAGGAAAATCCGCCGCTCCACGCGTTATCACCGTCGTGAGCCAGGAGCACGAGCGCGGGTTTGCTCGTGTTATTCCGCGCCGCGATCGGGGCGATAAGTCCCACGTCCCACCCGCTGTAACTATCCTTCCAACCCATCGCCTGGTCCGCCGGCACCACGGTGAGGGTCGAGGCCGTGCCAGTGGCTGGGTCGACGTATCGAGAGGTGTGCAGCTGATAACTGAAAGGCATCGCCGCCGACGGCGCACACCCGCGATCGATAGTTAGCCGCTGATAATTCCCGGTGCCCTGCGCCGGGTTCAACTGATCGGCCTTGTTCGGAATATCGCATTGCTCACCGCCCGAGCCGAGCGCGAGCGGCATGTCGGGACAGCTTCGCGCAAGGTGATTATTCGCCACCACCGCCCAGGTAATCCCGAGCTGCTTCAGGACCGGAATCATCCGTTCGGAAAAGCAGGTCTCGGTCGGAAAATATCCGCGCGAGACCGGCGGGCTCGTGCCCCAGAATATCTCCATCTGACGCTTATGAATTTGTAACTCCATGAGCAGAGTCGCGTCACTCACCAGCGGAGCCATCGCGTGGTGATAAGTGAAATTCACCAGATCCATCCGCGGCTTGCCGCCGGTCGTCGTCCAGGAGCGCGCCTCCTGGTTCGATTGATACCAAGTGCCGGAGTAGCCGAACTGACCCGCCGCCGCCAGACTCTGCACATTCTCCATCAACGCCCCCGACATATTCACCTGCGCGCCCGAGTTGGTGAAATTACCGATCGCACTCAGCGTATTGCGCGGCTGCGCCTGGTAGGCATTCACCCGGTCGGAGAGCGAGAAGACCGGCGTCAAAGCCTCGTTAGGCTCGGACCGTCCCGCATTCTGCGCCTGGATCGTATCCCAGGCATTCTCATAATGATCGGTCGCCGCCCACTTATCCGGCCAGTAGATCGGCTGATGCAAATGCCAGAGCCAGGAAGTATGGACGTTATGATTTTGCGCCCGCGCCTCGCCCGCAAAGCAGCCTGTCACCACCAGGAAAAGAGCAGTGCAACGGATGCCTGAGATTTGGCCACGCATTCGGATGATCGATCCGTCCTGCGGGGGAGCTGGGCGGAGCGTATTCGCTCACCCCGGAGGAAGAAGACAAAAGTTCGTCAGCCGTTAACCCGCCGCGAGCGGTAACGAGAAGAAAAGGAGCTGCCGATGGCCGGACTCGAACCGGCACGGGCCGTTAAGCCCAACGGATTTTAAGTCCGTTGCGTCTGCCATTTCGCCACATCGGCGGCTGCGGTCGCACCTTACGCGCGGGCGGCGCGTCGCGGCAACCGCTTTTGGCCGCGGCTCGCGTTGCAGAATAAATCTTGCC